>CALRXG020000001.1:0-51395 GCA_943372075.1 Bordetella parapertussis
GGCGTGTCGAAGTCAGGCTCGCCGGCGCCGAGGCCGATGACGTTGCGGCCCGCGGCTTTCAGCGCGCGTGCTTTGTCCGTGACCGCGATCGTCGCGGACGGCTTCACACGGTCGAGCGCAGCGGACAGGAAGGCCATTATCATCTCCTGGCAAACGTCGTGAGCGGTTGGGCCACGACTTGATTTGAATGGGATCACGGCACCCTAGGCCTGTCGCCGCTGCATCGCAAGAAGCTTGGCGGCATAGCCGGAAAACTTTCGCGCGCGCCGCGCACCGCGCGCAATATTCCACAAGTTCCGGCACCAAAATGGCTCATATCCGGCAAGCTCGATCGCGTGCGCACGAGGCCGGCCGGACAGGTTCGAACCAGGCGCAGCAGCACGGATTGCTCCGAGGACAATTTGCGGCGCGGAGGCAGCCTGACAGTGCCGAGCCTGGCGCGTCCGGCACCACGACCGATCGTCACGTCGCGCGTTAAGGTTTGTGAATTGGCGTGTCGGCCAAGGGGCGATCAGGGGCGCCCAAGGCATCGACCGGCAGCGTGCACAGCGTCGCGCAGGCGTGATCCGAGTTGTTCTGCCGTGTTGATGGAATCGTTCTGCACGCGTGCAGTGCGGTAGACGTTTCGACTTTTTCCATGTTCCGGGGCTTGCGACGCACCGGCGTCGGCATCATTGTTTAGCGGCGTTGCGGTGTGACAGGCCGCGCAACTTTTGAGCGTACCGTTTCCCTGCAGCCCGTCTTCCTGATCGTGTGAACACCGACGCAATGTACAAGCTTTATTCGATGCAGCGCTCCGGCAACAGCTACAAGGTCCGGCTGGCGCTGGCCGTGCTGAACACGCCATATGAGGCGATCGAGATCGACATCCTGCGCGGCGAGAGCCGTACCCCGGACTTCCTGGCCAAGAATCCGAGCGGCCAGGTGCCGCTGCTCGAGGTCGCCGAAGGCCGCCACCTCGCCGAGTCCAACGCCATCCTCTGGTATGTCGCGATCGGCACACCGCTTGCGCCGGAAACGCGGATCGAGCGCGCCGAGGCGCTGCAATGGATGTTCTTCGAACAGCACGCGCTGGAGCCGAACATCGGCGCCGCCTATTTCTGGCTGTCGCTGGTCAAGGGCGGACGCGACCTGCAGACCCACGCGCTGGAGGATTGGATGGAGCGCGGCTACGCGGCGCTGCAGGTGATGGAAAATCACCTCAAGGGACACTCGTTTTTCGCCGCCGAACAGTTCACCGTCGCCGACATCGCGCTCTATGGTTACACCCACGTCGCCGACCGCTGCGACTTCGACCTGGCGACCTTCCCGTCGATCCGCGCCTGGCTGAAGCGGGTCGAGCAGACCCCAGGATTCGTCTCGATGGATTGGCGGCCCGGAACCGAGGCCGAGCCGCCGGCCCGCCTGGCGGCTGGCGTCTGAAAAGCGGGAATAGCGGGGAATCTGCCCAAATGGCGGGCAAAACGCCCGCTACAGCCGTATTTTAGCCATTTTCGAGCGGGTCGGCTGCCGCAATATTGCCTGTGACGATGGGCAGATTTGCTCGGATGTCGCGAGTGATTCGCTCGCGACCTGAGGGATTTAGACCATGAGACGGTGGTCCGGCACGGCAGGCTTCCACAGCCGCCCTGCCCCAGTGGCATCATCCCGGCTGACCAACGCGATCGCCGCGTCGCTGGCGCTTGGCGCGCTGACGCTGTGCCTGGTCGTCGCCGTGACGGTGCTGTCGAGCAACATCGCCATGGCAATCCCGGTCCCGGCGTAATCAAGCATTTCCCGATTGGCACCTGATCCGCGGCAAGGCGCGGGAGAGACAGCGGCGCGACATGATGAGGACCCCCGTCGGACTTGTGACCGTGACGCTGTCGGCGGCGATCCTGCTGGCGGCATCGCTGTTGATCGTGACCGGCACGCAGGGCGAGGACCACGCGCGTCCCCCGCACGCGACGGCGCCCGCTGCCAAACCGGCGCCGCACCACTAGAGCGCTGGGCGAATGCATTTGCGCTCAACGCAACCTCGTCATGCCCGGCCTTGTGCCAGGCATCCACGTCTTCGTGTCCGCGCAAGAAAGATGTGGATCGGACAACCCCGGCCATGACGGTGCGGAACGTCTAGCTCCATTTGTGGAAGATGAAGAACGCGCCGGCGGCGATGAAGGCAAATCCGAGCGCGTGATTCCAGCCCAGCGGCTCCTTCAGGTACAGCACCGAGAAGCCGGCGAACACGACCAGCGTGATCACCTCCTGCATGGTCTTGAGCTGCGCCGCCGAGTAGACCGCGCTGCCCCAGCGATTGGCCGGCACCGCCAGCCAGTATTCGAAGAAGGCGATGCCCCAACTCACCATGATGACGATCGGGAGCGGATGATCCTTGAACTTGAGATGTCCGTACCAGGCAAAGGTCATGAAAACATTCGACGCGAACAGCATCAGGATCGGCAGCAGCGACGGGGAAATGGCAGGCATCGATGTCCTCTTGCGGGCAAGGCAGGCGGTAACCCGGAGGCTCGAAACCGGGTTCCATGCCGAACTGCATATCATTTGAATTGAAGGTCGCGAAAGCTCGCCTCGCCGCGGCAACCGCCTCTTAATAGTCGGAGCGGAAATGCCTGCGCCGTTACGGCGCTGTCGTCAAACTATGGGCCTGTCGTTCGTTTGACAAACAGGCAGCGAGAACGCGCATGCGGTTCGACTGGCGTGCCATTTCAGGTCCGGCCTTGACGGCGATCACCGCGTTCGCCGCCTTCCTGATCGATCGCCTGATCGTGGCGGTGCCCAATCCCGCACCGCTGTTCGTCTGCATCGTCGCGCTGGCGAGCTCGATCAACGGCATCACCTCCGGACTGATCTCGGCGGCGATCGCGGTGGCCGCCTCCGCGTTGTTCTTCCT
Source organism: Bordetella parapertussis (assembly GCA_943372075.1). GTDB lineage: Bacteria > Pseudomonadota > Alphaproteobacteria > Rhizobiales > Xanthobacteraceae > Bradyrhizobium. The sequence continues at coordinate 2,891 of CALRXG020000001.1, forward strand.
CGATCATCGCGCGCTGCCCGGATATGACGCCGCCGACGTCGCGCGGATGCTGATGCTGGCCGCGACCACGGCCGGCACCGCCTTGATCACCGGGATGCTGCGGCAGAAATGGATCGACGCCTTTGCCGCGGACCAGCAGCATCACGCCACCGCGGCGCGCCTCGCCGCCGCGCTCGACCAGGTCGACATCGGCATCGTGCTGCTCGACGCCGACACCCGCGCCGAATTCATTAACCGCGCCTTCCGCGATTATTTCGCACTGACGGATGCGCAGGCCGAGAGCAAGCCGCCGTTCGTCGCGCTGATGTATCATGGCCGCGACATCGGCGCCTATGAGCTGCCGGAAGACGAGCTGAGCGCCTTCATCACCAAGCGCATCGAGATGATGCGATCAGGCGATTCCACGCCGATCAACCTCAATCTCGCCGACGGCCAGGTGTTGCGTTTTAGCTGCACCGCGCTGCCGGACGGCGGCCGCATGCTGAGCTACACGCCGGTGACCGACCTGGTCCGCCACACCGACGATCCGGCCCGGGCCGACGAATATCGCGCCCAGCGCGCCGGGCGCGAACGTCATTTGGCGCGGCTCATGCGCGCCGCCGAGTGAGGCGCGGCCCATCCGCAATTGATCCGGCATCGGCGCACCGATAGAACATTGCAAGCGATGCGCACGCATCGTGCAACGCAGGATCGATCATGTCCGACGACGTCACCATCCGCTTCGTCACGCGCGACGACTACGACCAGTGGCTTCCCTTGTGGGACGGCTACAACGCCTTCTATGAGCGGTCCGGGCCGACCGCGCTCGCGCCCGAAATCACCGCGATGACGTGGCAGCGCTTCTTCGACGCCTATGAGCCGGTGCATGCGCTGGTCGCCGACGCCGGCGGCACACTGCTCGGACTGACGCACTATTTGTTTCACCGCTCGACCACGGCAATCGCGCCGACATGCTATCTGCAGGATCTGTTCACCAGCCAGGCCGCGCGCGGCAAGGGCGTCGGCCGCGCCTTGATCAACGGCGTCTACGCGCAGGCCGGGCTTGCCGGATCGCCGCGCGTCTACTGGCAGACACACGAGACCAACCACACGGCCATGCAGCTTTATGACAAGGTCGCGGACAAGCCGGGCTTCGTGATCTATCGCAAGCTTCTCTGAGCGCGCATTCGCAGCCTGTAGATTGCACAGAGGTGTCACCCGGGCGTTACAAAGCCCGGCTAGGCTTTCGCTTGCGTAAGATCAGGCCCCCCGTCTCAGATCTCGCGCCCCGAGCGGTCCCCGTCAGTCGCCGCGTCTGACCGGGACCGCTTTTTTTGCGGCATTGCCATGCACGATCGGCGGTAGGGCGACACCTTGCCGGCCCGCGGCGCGACCGTCACAATGCGCAACCCCTCGCCTATCCCACAGGATTGTCTCATGGAAATTCGCAATCTCGGCGGCTCCGGCCTGCGCGTGTCCGCAGTCGGCATCGGCTGCAACAATTTCGGCCAGCGCACCGATCTCGAAACCTCGCGCAAGGTGATCCACAAGGCGATCGACCTCGGCATCACGCTGTTCGACACCGCCGACATCTATGCCGGCATGGGCGGCTCGGAGACCGTGCTCGGCACCGTGCTGGGCGATCGCCGCAAGGACATCGTGCTCGCGACCAAATACGCCAAGCCGATGGCGACCGACGGCACCAAACAGGGCGCCTCGCGGCGCTACATCATGTCAGCAGTCGAAGCGAGCCTGACGCGGCTGAAGACCGACTACATCGATCTCTACCAGCAGCACGATTACGACCCGCTGACGCCGATCGACGAGACGCTGCGCGCGCTCGACGATCTCGTGCGCCAGGGCAAGGTGCGTTACATCGGCAACTCCAACTTCCCGGCCTGGCGCATCGCAGAGGCGGAATATGTCGCGCGCCAGATGAATGTGAGCCGCTTCGTATCCTGCCAGGACGAATACAGCCTCGTGGTGCGCGACATCGAGAAGGACCTGCTGCCGGCGGCGCAAGCCTACAATCTCGGCCTGCTGCCGTTCTTCCCGCTCGCGAGCGGCCTGTTGACCGGCAAATACCAGCGCGGCGCCGCCGCCCCCGCCGACACCCGCTTCGCCAAATCGCCGGCGCTGAAGGATCGTTACGTGACGCCACGCAACGAGGACATCGTCGAGAAGCTGCAGGCCTTCGCGCAGGTGCGCGGCCACACCATGCTCGAACTCGCCTTCTCCTGGCTCGCCGCCCGCCCGCAAGTCGCAAGCGTGATCGCCGGCGCCACCCGCCCCGAGCAGGTCGAGCAGAACGTGAGGGCAATCGGCTGGAAGCTCTCCGCGGAGGAGATGGCGGAGATCGACGGGATCACGAAGTAGTCCTCGTCATTCCGGGGCTCGCGAAGCGAGAGCCCGGAATCCATTTCTCCTACCACGCTGCGGCCCGATGGATTCCGGGCTCGCGACTTTGTCGCGCCCCGGAATGACGGTGGAGAGTTACACCACCAACCCCTTCATCGGCTTCGCGGGCGAGCTGTCCGGAAACACCGTGTCCGCCAGCACGCGCTCGCCGAGGCCGAACTGGTCGTGCAGCACGCCCTTGATCACGGCGCGCAGGTCGGTGGTCGCGGCGAGGTCGCGTGCCTGGTAGAGATTGGCCGGCTTCAGGCCCGGCCAATCGGTAATCATGCGGCCGCCACTCACCGCGCCGCCGGCGAGCAGCGCGACGGTGCCGGTGCCGTGGTCGGTGCCCTCGGTGCCGTTGATCCGCGCAGTGCGACCGAATTCGGTAGCGACCACGATCACGGTGTCGCGCCAGCGCGCGCCGAGGCCGCTTTGGAATTCCGCCAGCGCGCCGTCGAGACCGCCGAGCAGTTGCGCCAGCCGGCCGACCGGCCCGCCCTCATTGGCATGGGTATCCCAGCCGTCGAAGGCCAGCGCGCCGATCCGCGGACCGTCGTCCGCCGCCATCAGCTTGGCCGCGCCGCGCGCCACCAGCCGCATCGCCGCCGCGCCACCACCGCCCGGCTTCGGCTTCATCTCGTCGCCCTGCGCCTGTTTCTCGAGCTGCAGGCCCTGCGTCAGCGCGCTCGCCAGCGCCGGATCGCGGTGCTGGTAGAGATCGAGCAGCCGCATCGCGGTGTCGTCGGCGGCCTGCGGCAGCGCCGTCGGCGCCCAGCCGACGGTTGGCGCCGCGCCGCGCAGCACCAGCGGCGTGGTCGGGCCGACCGCAAGCGCGCTCATCACCCGCTCGCCTTTCGGCAGCGCCTCCAGCGCGCGGTTGAGCCAGCCGGACTGCACGCGGCCGGGACCGGGGAAGCCGCTCTCCAGCACGTCCTGGCCATCGAAATGCGAACGGTCGCGATAAGCAGTCGCCACCGCATGCACCACCGCGGCCTGTTTGGCGCGATACATCCGCGCGAATTCCGGCATCGCCGGATGCAAGCCGAAAAACTGATCCAGCATCAGCGCCGCGTTCGGGCCATCGGGCCGCAGCGCGATCGCGCCGTGCAGGCTGGCATAGTCGGGATCGCCGACCGGCGCGACCGTCGCAAGACCGTCGAGCGCGCCGCGCAGGATGATGGTGACGAAGCGCGGATCGCGGCCGTCGGCCGCGCGCGCGAATTTCGGCAGATAGGCCCAGGCGGCAAACGAGGCACCGCCGAGCAGCAGCGTCCGCCGCGACGTCGCCTGCATCATCAGGCTCTCGGAGCAGTCCATCGTCATCTCCTCTGGAATTCCGGCGACATCAACAGCAACGCCAGCGCCTGTTGCTTCGTCTCCGCGCGCTCGACGGTGCGTCGCGTCTCCGGCGAGGCAGCATCCGCCGCGATCAGCTCGAGCAGGTCGCGCGGATCGAACTTGTCGGCGAGTTGGGAGGCGACCTGCGCCGAGATGTCGAGCCTGAGCTTGAGGCCTTCGGGCGCCGCCCAGGCCGCGACGGTGTCCGGAAAACCGTTCGGGCCGGCCGGCGACCACAGCGGCTGGCCGAGCACATTGAGGCCGTTGAGGTAGCGCCCCGGGTCCTCGGGATTGCGTGCCAGCAGGCGGCCGGACGCGACCAGGAACTCGTAAGGCGAACGCATTTTGGTCAGCGGCGCCTGCCACGCCTCGCCGGACTCAACGAGCGCGGTGGTGAACGTCCTGAGATCGCCGTCGGTCTTTATGAATGTCTCCTGCAGCTTCGCCACCAGCGCCGGCGGCGGATCGTCGGCGACGAAATGGCGCGCGAACTTGGTGGCGATGAATTTCGCGGTCGAAGGATGCCGCGCAATGTCCGACAGCACCGCCTCGCCCTGCGCGATGCCGGCCTGCGCATAGGTCTTGCCGAGCACCTGCTGCGCGCCGGGCTGATGCGCGTTGGCGTTGAACACGAAGCTGCCGGGCGCGCCAAGCTGGCCCTGCCGTCCGGCGAAGGTCCAGCCCGTGATGACCCGCGCGAACGACGTCACGTCGCCCTGCGTGTAGCCGCCGCCGACGCCGAGCGTGTGCAGCTCCATGATCTCGCGCGCGAGGTTCTCGTTGAGGCCGCGGTGGCGGTTGATGCCGGCGCGCGAGTCCGGGCCGAGCGATTGCTGGTTGTCGAGGAAGAACAGCATCGCCGGATGCTGCTCGACCGCCTTCAGCATGTCCGGGAAGCGGCCGAGCACGTGCGGACGGATCGCCTCGCGCTCGAACGAGCCGGCCCACATCCGCGCCAGCGCGCCCTTGTTGGCCGAGATGCAGAAGTGGTTGGACCAGAACACCACCAGACGCTCGACGAATCCGCAATCGGCGACCACACCGCGTTGCAGCCGCGCCAGCGCCTCGGCGCGATACGTCTTCTGGATGATGTTGAGCGGCTGCGCCGGCGGCTTGGGCGGACCGGCGACCGGCTGCATCGTCGGTGGCTGCATCGTCGCCCCGGGCGTCATCGCCGCATTGGCGCCATCGGCTGCCTGCGACTGCATCGCCGGATCCTTGCCGGCGATCTCCTTGCCGGCGATTTCCTTGGCAGCTGAAGACAACGACAGATTACGCCGCTGCTGTGGCATGGCGTCCGCGCCTTGCGGTGGCGTCTCGCTCGCGCCCTGCTGCGCGGCCTTCGCGGCATCGCGCGCCTGCTTGATCTCGAACTGATAGTCGAACACCTGCTTGCCGAGTTCCGGCGTCGAGAGCAGGCCGGGCACTTCGAGCAGCGCACCGTTTGGACGCGCCAGTTCGGCCAGCACGAAACCGCGCGGATCCGATGCGGCGTTGATGAAGTCGCCGGACGCCCCGCCGCGGGCGCCGAATCCGAACCGGTTGAGCGCAATCAGCGCCGCTTGCGAATCACGGGCCATCAGAATTCCCTTAACGGCCGATCCCGGCTATATCACTTGTCGTCATCATAGCGCGGTCGGGGATGAACCCGAGATTAATTCGTGCATTAAATCGCGGTTAGAATGGACCTCTCGTCAAACGATCGTTCTGAACAGGCTGTTCCGCGCCGGCTTGCCTGCACGGCATGCGGCAGCGAATTCTCCTGCTCGCTCACGGGATCGTGCTGGTGTTTCGACGAGAGCTTCCGTCTGCCGGTGCCCGGCGATGGCAGCGACTGCCTGTGCCCGGCCTGTTTGCGCAGGCTGGCGGAACAGCAGACGGCGGCGAGCCGCACGTGAACACACGCTGGACCGTGGACGCCATCCTGCTCGACATGGACGGCACGCTGCTCGACACCGAAAAAGTTTACTTCGAGAGCCTGGTCGCGGCGCTGAATGGATGCGGCTACACTGACGATGTCGTCGCGCTGTGCCATGCCATGGTCGGGCTTCCCGGCCCGGTCTGCGAGGCGATGCTGCGCGAGCATTACGGCCCCGCGCTTCCGCTCGACGGCATCAATCACGCCTTCATCGAGCATCGCGATCGGATGATGGGCGCGGGCCTGCCGCTCAAGCCCGGCACGCTCGCCCTGCTCGACGCCATCGCCGCGGCGAAACGCCCGATGGCGATCGTCACCTCGTCGTCGCGCCGCTCGGCCGAGCGCAATCTCACCCTCGCCGGCATCCGCGGCCGCTTCGAGACGCTGCTGACGCTCGACGACGTGACGAACGGCAAGCCAGACCCGGCACTCTATCTCAAGGCCGCCGCGCAGCTCGGCGTGACGCCCGCGACCTGCATCGCGGTGGAGGACTCCAACCACGGCGTCTCGGCCGCCCACGCCGCCGGCACCATCACCCTGATGGTGCCGGACATCGCGCAGCCGACGGAAGCGACGCGCGCGAAATGCGCAGCCGTGCTGCCAGACCTCAACGCGGTGCTGGGGTTGCTGCAGGAGCGCGGCGCGCTCTGACCCGTTTGCGCCCCGGCTTCGCTAGCGCCGTCTCGATCAGCGTCCGTGCAGCCTCGCCGGCCGTCTCCATGTAGCTGGCGTCGCGATGCAGCAGCACGACGGCGAACGAGCCGTCGAGCAGCAGCAGGATCTGCCGCGCCAGCTTGAGCGGATCGGCGATTCCCTGCTCGGCGAAGGTCGCGCGCAGCCAGTCCTCGAACTTCTTCTTGTGCGCGGCGCCGATCCTGATTGCGGGATGGCCGGGCATGTTGGCGAGTTCGGCGGAGGTGCGCAGGAAGCCGCAGCCCTTCCATTTCGGATGCCGCGCCGAGCGCGCAAGGTTCTTGAAGATCGCCTCGACCTTTGCGGACACGCCGCCCTCGGCCTCGGCGAACCATTTTCGGAACAATGCGAGGTTGGGCTGGTCGCGCGCGGCGAGATAGGCGGCGACCAGATCGTCCTTGCTCTTGAAGTGATAATACAGCGTGCGCTTGGTGAGGCCGGCCTTGGCCGCGACCTCGTCGACGCTCACGCGCCTGATGCCTTCATTGTAGAACAGCGCGCTCGCCGCCTGGACGATACGCTCGCGGGTCGGCTCGGAGGGTCTGGGCATGCAACGTATGTATACTGACCAGTGAATATACACAATTCGCGGTACCGCCTACATTCGGCGCCGACCCAGCAATGCCGGAGACGACCCAATGTCCGACCCCATCCTGCTCGACATCGACGACGGGATCGCCCTGATCACGCTGAACCGCCCCGCGCAGCTCAATGCACTGAGCTACGCGCTGATCGATCAGTTGGTGACGGCGCTCGACCGCATCGAGGGCGACGCCGCCGTGCGTGCCGTGATCCTGACCGGCGCGGGCGAGCGCGCCTTCTCGGCGGGCGCCGACATCAAGGAATTTTCGGACAGCGTCAGACAAGGCGCAGCCGTCGCGGTGCGCGATTTCGTTCGCCGCGGACAAGCCATGACCGCGCGGCTCGAGGCGTTCAAGAAGCCGGTCATCGCCGCGGTCAACGGGCTCGCCTTCGGCGGCGGCTGCGAGATCACCGAAGCCGTGCATCTCGCCATCGCCAGCGACCGCGCGCTGTTTGCCAAACCCGAGATCAAGCTCGGCATGCCCCCGACCTTCGGCGGCACGCAGCGGCTGCCGCGGCTCGCCGGCCGCAAGCGCGCGCTGGAATTGCTGCTGGCGGGCGATCCGTTCCCACCCGAGCATGCGCGCGAGATCGGGCTGGTCAACCAGATCGTGCCGCACGATCAATTGCTGAGTGCCGCGCGCGAACTCGCCGGCCGTATCACCAGGCATTCACCGGGCAGCGTTGCCAGCACCATCACCGCGGTGACGCGCGGGCTCAACATGCCGATCGCCGAGGGACTGCTGGTCGAGAGCGAGCAATTCGCTGCGCTGGTGCCGAGCCGCGATCTCGCCGAGGGGCTGGCGGCGTGGAAAGAGCGGCGGCCGGTAAAGTATATCGGGGCGTAGCCCGCGCTCCTCCTACACCCGTCATTGCGAGCGAAGCGAAGCAATCCATCGATCCGCACGCGTGGAAGGATGGATTGCTTCGTCGGTTCGCTCGTAATGACGCGGAGAGTCCTATCGCACCACCGCCGCCGTCTGCCCGAACAGCAGTTTCCGTTCCTCCTCGGTGCGGATCGCGGGCTGGCCGAAATTCGGGTTGACCTCCTTGGCCTTGGCATAGGCGCGCTCGGTCGCCGGGCGCTTGCCGATGGTCTCCAGCCAGCGCTTCAGATGCGGAAAGTCGTCGATTTCCTGGCCCTGGTTCTTGTAGGGCACGACCCAGGGATAGCTCGCCATGTCGGCGATCGAATAAGCGCCGGCAATGAACTCGCGGTCGGCCAGCCGCTTGTTGAGCACGCCGTAGAGCCGGTTGGTTTCGTTGACATAGCGGTCGATCGCGTAAGGCAGCTTCTCGACCGCGTAGTTGCGGAAATGGTGGTTCTGCCCGGCCATCGGCCCAAGCCCGCCCATCTGCCAGAACGTCCACTGGATCGCGTCATAGCGGCCGTAGAGATCCTCGGGCAGGAATTGTCCGGTCTTCTCGGCGAGATAGAGCAGGATCGCACCGGATTCGAACAGCTGTAACGGCTTGCCACCGCCCTTCGGCGCGTGATCGACGATCGCCGGAATGCGGTTGTTCGGCGCGATCTGCAGGAAGTCCGGTTTGAACTGGTCGCCCTTGCCGATGTTCACCGGAAAAACCTTGTATTCGAGGCCGGTCTCCTCGAGGAACATCGTGATTTTGTGACCGTTCGGCGTGGACCAGTAGTGGAGGTCGATCATGGGCGTGATCCTGTATTGCTGGAGGTGGGATGACATGCATCGGCAAGAAAGATGCGGATGCATGGAGTTGGGCGCAAACCCGCGCCCAAGTCAATGGCGTGCGCATTGCACCGCGCGCGAATGTGATCTGCGGCCGACGCAAGCGCGCGATTGAGCCGCGCCCCGATTGCTCATAGGCTTGGCCGGGATTGCGTTGGACGATTTTCAGAACATGGGGCATTGCAATGACACGGGATTTGGCACGACGAGATTTCCTCAAGGGTTCGGCGGCCTTCGCCGGCGCCGCGGCTGCGGGCGCATTCTCCTGCGTCGAGATCGCGAGCGCCGCGCCGATCGAGGTGCCGACCGTCGACAAGCTCTCGATCCGGGTGCTGGTCGATTCAAGCTTCGACCTGTTTTTGCGGCCGAAGCAGGCGCACGGCGTCTCGATCGCGCCGGCGGCGCGCGGCGCCGACTTCCGCAAATCGCTGCACAATGAATGGGGCCTGTCGCTGTGGCTGGAATCGGAGGCCAAGGGCGCCCAGCGCACGCTGATGTTGGACTATGGCTACACGCCCGAAGTCCTGATCAACAACATGGAGCTTACCGGCGTCGATCCGTCGAAGCTCGACGCCCTGATCGTGAGCCACGGGCACTACGACCATTTCGGCGGCCTCAACGGCTTCCTCGATAAATTCCGCGACAGGCTGCCGGCCGACGTCAAACTCTATGCCGGCGGCGAGGACAATTTCTGCCACCGCGTCAACCCGAGTGCGACCAAGGGCCAGTTCACCGATTTCGGCACGCTGGACCGCCGCCAGCTCGCTGCGCAGCGCGTCACCACGGTGCTGTGCGAGACGCCGACCGTGATCGCCGGCCACGCGTTCACGACCGGCAAGATCATCCGCCGCAGCATCGAGCGCGTGCTGCCGCAGACCTGGGTCGAGTTCGGCATCAAGGACGGGCTCGGCTGCAACGCCAGCCACTATTTGCCGGCCGAGATGGAAGGCAAGATCGTGCCCGACGAGCACATCCATGAACACGCGACCTGCTTCAACGTCCGCGACTTCGGCCTCGTCGTGATCTCGTCCTGCGGCCATGTCGGCATCGTCAATTCGGTGAAGCAGGCGCAGGAGGTCTCGGGCATCCAGAAGGTGCACGCGATCGTCGGCGGCTTCCATCTCGGGCCGGCGCCGAAGGACTACCTCACCGAGGTGGTGGCCGAGATCAAGAAGCTCGATCCCGACGTGCTGATCCCGATGCATTGCTCCGGGCTCAACTTCGTGCAGGAAGCAACCGCGCAGATGGGCGACAAGGTGCTGGTCACGACCACCGGCAGCCGCCTTTCCTTCGGCATATGATCCGGCCAATCCTGCGCGGTATCGCATGCGCCGGCGCCGGCCTCTGGCTGACGCTGGCGCCGGCACTCGCCGGCGATGCGCCACAGCAATCGGCGCGCTCGGCCGCCGAGATCATGGACATCCTGATGTGGAATCGCGAGCCGGTCGGCGGACCGTTCGCACTGACCGATCAGGCCGGCCATCAGCGCACCGACAAGGAGTTTCGCGGCAGGCTGATGCTGGTCTATTTCGGCTTCACCTATTGCCCCGACGTCTGCCCGACCGATTTGCAGGCGATCGGGCTGGCGCTCGACAAGCTCGGCCGCGACGGCGATCAGGTGCAGCCGATCATCATCACGGTCGATCCCGAGCGCGACACCGCCGCGCATCTCGCCGACTACGTGCCGCTGTTCCACCCGCGGCTGCTCGGGCTGACCGGCAGCGCCGATGCGATCCGCAAGGTCGCCGATGCCTACAAGGTCTATTACGCCAGGGTGCCGCAGGACGCTGGCGACTACACCGTCGATCACACCGCCTACATCTACCTGATGGATCGCGACGGCAATTATCTCGGCTTCTTCCCGCCGGGCACCTCGGCCGATCGCATGGTCGAGATCATCCGGCCGCGGCTCGCCGCGCCGGCGCGCTGACGAGATCGACAACTGGCACTGCATCGGAGGTCCACCTCTTCCCATCGGAGAGAGGAAGGACACAGCGCCGTCGAACCCTCAATGCATCCGCCCATGGGCACGCAGGAAGGTCTCGCCGCTCGCCGTCACCATCACCCGCATGCCCTCGACCGAGGGGCGGCGCGCGACGTAGCCGCGGTCGACGGCGTCCTCCCAGATCGTCAGCCGCGGGCATGAGGTGCGCCAGACCTCGAGCACGTCAGCATAAGGCCGCGGCTCGCGCGCGACCCATTCGACGAGGTCGAGCACCAGGGCGTCGGTAGTCTCGGTCATCGCATGTCTCCTTCAATGATCCCGAGCGCGATCGCGACTTCCCGTTCTCCCCGCCTGTGGGGAGAAGGTCGGGATGAGGGGGCCTCTCCGCGAGGGAGGTTGCAGTGGGACTCGCGGCGGCTCCCCCACCCGGATCGCATCTGGCGATGCGATCCGGCCTCTCCCCGCAAGCGGGGCGTGGCGCAAGGACCGCACCTAGCAAACCATCGCTGCAGCATTTCTGCGCCGCTTGGCCTCGGCCCGCAAACTGAGTTATCTTGCCCTTGCATCAGTTTTCCTGAGGGTTCATGCGGCGCCTGCTCTTTCTCAACGGCATCAAGGCATTCGAGGCCGCGGCGCGCACCGGCAGCTTCGCGGCGGCGGGCCACGAGCTCAACGTCTCAGCCGCCGCGATCAGCCGGATGGTGCACCTGCTGGAGGAACGGCTCGGCGTCGCGCTGTTCGAGCGCAAGGCCAACCGCCTCGTCACCACGCCGGCCGGCCGCGCCTATCAGAGCGGGCTGACGCCAATTTTCGATGCGCTGGCGAGCCTCACCGCGCAGGTCACGGCGTCCGCGAGCACACGCGTCCTCACCGTCGGCGTCGGCCCGACCTTCGCGATGAAGTGGATGATCCCGCATCTCGCCGAGTTCCGCAAAGCCGAGCCCGACATCGAGGTGCGGATCACGACCGGCGGCATGGCGGTGCCGTTCGCCGACGACTGGAGCTGCGGCATCCAGCTCGGCGACGGCGAGTGGCCGGGCCTGGTCGCCGAACCGCTGTTCGCCGCCGACCTGATGCCGGTGTGCACGGCGCGGCTCGCCAACGGCTTGAAGCGCCCCGCCGACCTGAAGGGACCAAGCCTGATCCGCGTCGCGCATTCGCCCGATGACTGGCCGTCCTGGCTGAAGGCCGCAGGCGTGCCGCGGCTGACCGCGCGCGGGCCGGAATTCCAGTTCTACGGCCAGGCGCTGCAGGCAGCGAGCGACGGGCTCGGGATCGCGATGGGGATCCGGCCCTATATCGACGACGATCTCGCCGCCGGCCGGCTGGTGGCGCCGTTTGCGCTCAGCGTGCCGAAGGGCATGCGCTGGTACCTGGTCTATCGCGGCTTCCACGCCGAGCAGCGCGATTTCGCCGCGTTCCGGCGCTGGATCATCCGCGCCGCGACGGAGCCAGCGACGCAGCGACACAACACGTCACATTCAAAGGTATTGAGATAACACCAATTCTCTCTTAGGTTGAATGACTTCCATTCCAGTCATTTCATCACGGAGAGATTGCCATGGCACGGTCCCCCCAAACCAGGTTGAGCCAACCGTTGTTCCAGGAGCCGACCTTCGGCGAAAACGGTCCCTCGCATGATCCGACCGCATTTTCAGTTTCGCACCCCAGCGACAGCGCCATCTACAAGCAGATCGGCGATCTCGCGAAGAAGAAAGTGGTTGCGGTCCCGCCGTCCCGCCAGGCGCCGCAGGACATGTACAGTCTTGCGTCAGCCTATGGGGGGCTCGGACCGCAGGTCATCGATCAGATCAACAAGGCCAAGAGCATTTCATTCCACGCTTTCGGCGATTCCGGCGCCTCGAATGCGCGTAAATATTTCAACGAATTGCGCGTCGCGGATCAGGTCACGCTCGACAGCGCTTCGGCCCGCGGCCAGCATGAGCCGGCAGCCTTTCTCTTTCACCTCGGCGACATCGTCTACAATTTCGGCGAGGCGGCCTATTACTACGACCAGTTTTACGAGCCGTTCCGCAACTACCCGGCGCCGATCTTCGCGATCCCCGGCAATCACGACTCGTTCATCGTGCCGGGCACCAAGCCGGACGCGGTACCGCTGACCACATTCCAGCGCAATTTTTGTTCGCCGACGACCGTCATCACGCCGGAGGCCGGTTCGCTGCACCGGACCGCGATGACCCAGCCCGGCGTCTACTTCACGCTGGACGCGCCGTTCGTGCGGATCATCGGATTGTTCAGCAACGCGCTGGAGGACCCCGGCGTGATCTCCAACCTCAGCAAGAAATGGCCTGACGTCTCCAATATCCAGATCGATTTCCTGCGCGCGCAGCTCAACCGCATCAAGCAGGAGAAGTACGCGGGCGCCGTCATCATCGCGATGCACCACCCGCCATTCAGTTACTCACCCAAATCGAAGAGCGATGGGACCGGCGGCAATCACGGTTGCAGCACCGAAATGTGGGCGGAGATCGATACGATCTGCCACGAGGTCGGGGTCTATCCCCACGCCGTGCTGTCCGGCCATGCCCACAACTACCAGCGCTACACGCGCCTGATGGCCTTCGACAAGTTCAAGGAGATCGGCGTGCCCTTCATCGTCTGCGGCGACGGCGGCCACAACGTCAACCCGCTGGTCATGCCGCGTCGTGGCGAGCCGGCCCAGGAGCCAAATGCCGGCTCCGACGTCACCTATCTGGAGGGTCCCAAGCCGGTGGCCAAAGTCCACAAGCTGATCCTCGCCAAATACGACGACCACAATTACGGCTACCTGCGCATCGACGTCGACAAGCAATATCTCAAGATCGGCTTCCACCAGGTCGGTGTCCGGTCGCTGGCGCAATCGCGCTTCGACATGGTCACCGTTCGACTCGCCGACCGACATCTGGTGGCGAATTGATCAATGGCAAACGCCCGGTCCCTGAAAGCGGGATCGGGCGTCTGCCCGCGCGACGCTGGCCTGCATCGTACGTTTGAGCCATGATCCGCCGGTGCTGGAGCAACGGATCGATACGCTGGTGATCGGCGGCGGCCAGGCCGGGCTCACCATGAGCCACCGGCTGAAGCAGCGCGGCATCGGCCATCTGGTGCTGGAGCGCGGACGGATCGCGGAGCGCTGGCGCAGCGAACGCTGGGACGGCTTGATGTTCCAGTTTCCCAACTGGTCGGTGCGGCTGCCGGAGTTCGCGTTTCCGCACCGCGATCCAGACGGCTTCTCCGCCACCGCTGACATCATCGCCTTCATCGAGGACTACGCCGCCTTCGTGGCGCCGCCGATCCGTTGCGGCGTCGAGGTCTCGAGGCTGCGCCGCGACGCCGGCGGCTTCAGGGCCGAGATCGCCGGCGGCAACATCGCCGCCCGCAACGTCGTCATCGCCACCGGCCCCTATCAGCGGCCGCTGCGGCCCGCACTGCTCGACGAGCATCCCGGGCTGTTCCAGGTTCACGCCAGCAGCTACAAAAATCCCGCGCAATTGCCCGAGGGAGCGGTGCTGGTGGTCGGTGCTGGCGCCTCGGGCGCACAGATCGCCGAGGAGTTGATGCGGGCCGGCCGCCGCGTCTTCCTTTCGGTCGGGCGTCATAACCGCCTGCCGCGCCGCTACCGCGGCCGCGACCTGTTCTGGTGGCTTGCCGAGATGGGCATCGACCAGACTCCGGTCGAGCAGCGCGGCCCATCACGCCTGCTGCCGGTGATCTCCGGCGCCTATGGCGGCCATACCGTCGATTTCCGCCGCTTCGCCGCCGACGGCGTGACGCTGCTCGGCCGCGTGACGGCAGCACATGAGGGCGTGATCGAGATCGCGCCCGACCTCGTCACCAACATCGCCAATGGCGATGCCTACTACGAAACATTCCTCGGGATCGTCGACGACTTCATCGCGGCGCGCGGCCTCGACCATCCCGGCGATCCCATGGCGCGGCTCCGCCTGCCCGACCCACCGTGTCTCACCGCGCCGCTGCCTGCGGTCGACCTTGGCGCCGAACGGATCGGCAGTGTGATCTGGGCGACCGGCTACGGCCTCGATCTCAACTGGATCGACATACCGCTGCTCGACGCTAACGGCGTACCACGACACCATCGCGGCGTCTCCGACGTGCCGGGCCTGTATTTCCTCGGCCTGCAATGGCTGTCGAAGATGAAATCCTCGTTCCTGTCGGGCGTCGGCGACGACGCGGCGGCGCTCGCCGATCACATTGCGGCGCGCAGCTAGCCGGTTCGCCTGAAGAAGCCGCGGCAAAACAAAAGCTGGAATTGCTCTGCACCGCGGAAATAAACCGGGCGATTTGTGATCTGGTTCACATTTGGCCCGGCGCGCCCATGCTTCGTTCGAAAGGGGCATTTCGAGGTCGCGCATGATCTACAGCGGTTTTGAGATCAAGTCGTTCGAGGTGGGGAAGGGGCAATGGCACGCCAGGGTTCAACGGGTCGATCAAAGGCCGGTCGTCATCGATGGCATGCCGTTTCCGACGCTCGACATCGGCTTTGCGTGGTCCGATCCGGATGCGGCGATCGCCGACGCGAAGAGAACCATCGACCGGCTCCCGCACTGACATGGCATGACAATGCCGGCGGCCGCAGCATCGGCGTGACCGGCAACGTCGTGGTCGCGGTCGTTCCGCAATGCGAGCCGGATCCGGTCTGGCCGCCGCAGGTCAGAACCGTTTGCCCGGAATGTGCCGCCCAGCTCTCGCTGCTGCGTGTGATTCCCGGCCGCGCCGCCGAATACTGGACCATGCGCTGCGACGGCTGCGGCAGCATCCATCTCGACATCGTCGACCTGCCGCGGGCGTGACGACAGCGCAGCGTTGCTGACTGCTCCCGCCAACGGATTGTTGCGCTTCTCGCGACCCTGCCCGTCATGGGCTTGCTGTCGATCTCGAGCCGGCCGGCACAGGCCGCCGAATTCAAATGCAGCACCAGTATCGGCTTCTATATGGCGCCGCAGCCCTGCGCAAAACGCTACGCCGTCAACTACGACGCCTGCCGAAAATGGCTGATCGACCATGGCGAGAATTCGGGTACCGCCTTCTGGTACTGCACGAGCCAGGGTTACTCGAAATAGGCAGGCCCTTCGCGACGGAGGCTGCCCCAGCCGGCGGCCTCTCGCGCGCACGCCCCTGCTGACAGCCTGCTGTCAGCAGCCTCGCCGTCGCGCCATTCGGGGCGCCATTTGCCCTTTTCTCGCTGCCGGACTCGTCCCATATTCGGGGCATGGCGAAGACACCGAACACTCCGAAAAAGCCCGGCAAAACCCCAAAATCCAAGGCACACCGTCCTGAGGTCCAACCGATCGGACCGGCGCTGGCCGAACTGCTCAATCCCGCGATCAATCGCGGCGATGCCGGCATGGGTTCGGGCACCGGCTTGCAGCCGCCGCCGGACAATTCCTGGGACCGTCGCGCCGGTGGCGAAGCGGCGGCGCATCGCGCGCGGGCCTCGACGCCGAAGACCTTCCCCCAGAGTTCCGCCGATCCTTATCCAATGCCGCTGCGACCAAATCCGCAGCCGCCGAGCGCGCGCAAGTCCGAAGGGCTGGAGGAAGCGCCGCAGGCCAATTACGGCACCTCGGCCACCATCCCGACCCTCGATCCGGAACTGGCGCGGCAACTCGGCCTGCCGACCGCCGAGGACGACGACGAGGCGCTGGCCCGCCCGCCGCGCAGCAAGATGGAGGCGCTTGGCGTCAAGGCCACCGCCGACGCGCTGGAGAACCTGATCCGCGACGGCCGTCCCGAGTTCCGCAAGGATGACGGCTCGATGCGGGTGTGGACCCCGCACCGGCCGCCGCGCCCGGAGAAGTCCGAAGGCGGCGTGCGGTTCGAGCTCAAATCCGCCTACGAGCCCAAGGGCGACCAGCCGACCGCGATCGCCGAACTGGTCGAAGGCATCAACCGCAACGACCGCACCCAGGTGCTGCTCGGCGTCACCGGCTCGGGCAAGACCTACACCATGGCGCAGGTGATCGAGGCGACGCAGCGGCCGGCGCTGATCCTGGCGCCGAACAAGACGCTGGCCGCGCAGCTCTATGGCGAGTTCAAGAGCTTCTTCCCCGACAACGCGGTGGAATATTTCGTCAGCTATTACGACTACTACCAGCCGGAAGCCTACGTTCCGCGCACCGACACCTATATCGAGAAGGACTCCTCGATCAACGAGCAGATCGACCGCATGCGTCACTCGGCGACGCGCGCGCTGCTGGAGCGCGACGACGTCATCATCGTCGCCTCGGTGTCGTGCATCTACGGTATCGGCTCGGTCGAGACCTATACCGCGATGACCTTCGCGCTGAAGAAGGGCGAGCGCATCGACCAGCGGCAATTGATCGCCGACCTGGTCGCGCTGCAATACAAGCGCACCCAGGCCGACTTCACCCGCGGCACCTTCCGCGTCCGCGGCGACGTCATCGACATCTTCCCGGCGCACTATGAGGATCGCGCCTGGCGCGTGAACCTGTTCGGCGACACCATCGAGACCATCGAGGAGTTCGATCCGCTCACCGGCCACAAGCAGGACGAGCTCGAATTCATCAAGATGTACGCCAATTCGCACTATGTGACCCCGCGCCCGACGCTGGTGCAGGCAATCAAGTCGATCAAGTCTGAATTGAAGATGCGGCTCGACCAGCTCAACGACCAGGGTCGCCTGCTGGAGGCGCAGCGGCTGGAGCAGCGCACCACCTTCGACCTCGAGATGATGGAAGCGACCGGAAGCTGCGCCGGCATCGAGAACTATTCGCGCTACCTCACCGGCCGCCGCCCCGGCGAGCCGCCGCCGACGCTGTTCGAATATGTCCCCGACAACGCGCTCGTCTTCGCCGACGAGAGCCACGTCACCGTGCCGCAGATCGGCGGCATGTTCCGCGGCGACTTCCGCCGCAAGGCGACCCTCGCCGAATACGGCTTCCGCCTGCCCTCCTGCATGGACAACCGCCCGCTCCGGTTCGAGGAATGGGACATGATGCGGCCGCAGACGGTCGCGGTGTCGGCGACGCCGAGCGGCTGGGAGCTGAACGAATCCGGCGGCGTGTTCGTCGAGCAGGTGATCCGTCCGACCGGGCTGATCGATCCTCCCGTCGATATTCGCCCGGCCCGCACCCAGGTCGACGATCTCGTCGGCGAAGTGCGCGCGACGGCCGCGGCGGGCTATCGCTCGCTGATCACCGTGCTGACCAAGCGGATGGCGGAGGACCTCACCGAATACCTGCATGAGCAGGGCATCCGCGTCCGCTACATGCACTCGGATATCGACACCATCGAGCGCATCGAGATCATCCGGGATCTCCGCCTCGGCGCGTTCGACGCGCTGGTCGGCATCAATCTGTTGCGCGAAGGCCTCGACATTCCGGAATGCGCGCTGGTCGCGATCCTCGACGCCGACAAGGAAGGCTTCTTGCGCAGCGAGACCTCGCTGATCCAGACCATCGGCCGCGCCGCGCGCAACGTCGACGGCAAGGTGATCCTCTATGCCGACCAGATGACCGGCTCGATGGAACGCGCGATGGCCGAGACCACGCGGCGCCGCGAGAAGCAAGTCGAGTACAACGAGGCCCACGGCATCACGCCGGAGAGCGTCAAGAAGTCGATCGGCGACATCCTCAACTCGGTGTACGAACGCGACCACGTGCTGGTCGAGATCGGCGACGGCGGCATGGCCGATGATGTGATCTCGATCGGGCACAATTTCGAGGCCGTGCTGAGCGACCTCGAAACGCGGATGCGCGAGGCCGCGGCCGACCTGAACTTCGAGGAAGCCGCCCGCCTGCGCGACGAGGTCAAGCGGCTGCGCGCCACCGAGATGGCCGTGGTCGACGACCCCACCGCCAAGCAGCGCAATGTGCAGAAGCAGGCCGGCGCCTATGCCGGCACCAGGAAGTACGGCGATGCCGCCAACCTCCCGGTCGCGGCGCTGAAGAACAAGTCGGCGCAGACCTCGCTCAAGGCGAGCCGTGGTGGCGGCAAGTCCAGCTCACGGGTGCACAAGCCCGATCTCGACGAGATGCACGGCCCGGAATCGCTGCCCTTCCGCCCGAGCGGCGCGCTGCCGGCCAAACCATTCGGCACCACCAGCCGCATCATCCAGCCAACCGACTCGCGGCAGTCGGGCCCGGAGTTCGGCCCGTCGGCGCGGTCGACCGGCGGCGCGCCCGGCAAGCGCGGCGGGTGGAAGAAGAGGTAGAGCATGATCCCGACCCGAAGGGCCGCGTTAGCGCAAAGTGCGAAGCGGTTTTCCGATAAGATCATGCTCAAACCGGCATGACGCGCGCCGAGCTTCTCGCGTTCCTGCGGATGCATCGGCTCGCGGTGGTCAGCACGATCCACGACGGTGCGCCGCAGGCCGCCGTCGTCGGTATCGCTATCAGCGATGACCTCGAGATCATCTTCGACACGCTGACCACCTCGCGCAAATACCAGAACCTCCGCACCGACCCGCGCGCCGCGCTGGTGATCGGCTGGGACGCCGAGCAGACCGCGCAGCTCGAGGGCGTGGCCGACTTTCCGGCCGGTGCGGAGCTCGATACGTGCAAGCAAGTGTATTTCGCCGCGTGGCCGGATGGGTCGGAGCGCGAGGCATGGCCGAATATCGGTTATGTCCGCGTGCGTCCGAAGTGGGTGAGGTTCAGCGATTTCGGCGCGGTACCAGTCAGGATCGTGGAGATGACGCTGTCATCAACAGCGTCATTCTAGATTATTCGCTCAGATTCGCCGTTGCGGTTGGCGCCCTTTGCCTCATCACGCGACGTCGAACGCCCCGTGATAGCTGACATCCCCCTCCGGCGGATCGCCCTTCAGCACGCGGCGCTGGAAGTATCGGCTCGCTTCGCCGCCATAGGTCAGCGCTGGATCGCTGACGAAGCCGAAGCGGCCGTAATAGGCGGCATCGCCGAGCGCGACGCACCCCTCCGCGCCCAGCGCCGCAAGTCGGTCCAGGCCCCTGCGGATCAATGCGCCGCCGATGCCCTGGCGCTGCAATTCGGGCGTCACCGACACCGGACCGAGGCCATACCAGCGCCCGGCGACCCGATCGATCTGCACCGGCGAGAAGGCGGCGTGGCCGATGATGCGTCCGTCGTCGGCGGTCGCCACCAGCGAGAGCGTCAGCGCGCCGGCCTGGCGCAGCGCCTCGACGATGCGGGCCTCGGTGCCGCTGGCGTGCGGCGCGTCGGCGAAGGCGGCGGCCGTGAGTTCGCTGATTGCGGCGACGTCCTCGGCGCGTTCGTTCCTGATCTGCATGAGAGCAGATAAGGCCGATCAGTGGAGAAGCGCAAGCTCAGCGGAGGCTGACGACTGCGATTGCCAGCAGCGACATCGTGATCGTCGTCGTCATCAGTTGCAGCGAGACCATCGGCTGGCTTCGCCACTGCGCGACCTTCTCGGCGAATGACAGGCTGGCCTCGAAGAAGACAGGCGCATGGACGTGCACGAAGCGCTTCGGGAATTTCGCGGCGAGCAGCGGCGTGAGCGCGGCATAGACCAGCGACGCCAGCACGACATAGATCGCGGCGCCATAGCGTTCACCGACGATTTCCGGGGCGCCCATCACCTTCAGCACCAGCACGGCGGCGGCAAAGGTCGGCAGGCCCTGCAGGACAGCGATGAGCGCAAAGCCTTCGAGCCGATTCTGCGCGGATGATTTCGGTGCGGCGACGGCGTTCATGGCGGCGATCCCTGGTTCAGGTCATCGGACGATCCGATGCCGCCAAGTTAGCCGCGCAAGGCCGTCCACGACGTGATGCGCGTCACGCCTGGAGAACGCGATCGCAGAGCGAACCGCGCTTCCGCGGATGACGACACCGCGACATCGGAGCAACGCTCTGTCCTACCCCGACCGCCTGTTGCTGGTGTTCTGGGTCAGATTGCCGTGCGCGGCCTGCTCGCGGATGTTGTGCTTCTCGTCGTCGCGATGGCCCTTGGTGGTGTCGAGGGGAACGCCTGGGGTGCTGCCGGGGCCCTTGTGGCTCTTATTGTCGTCGGGAACGGGCTGGATGGTCCTGGTCTTTGGTTTCGTCATCATCGTCTCCGTTACGCAAGGAGACAACGCCGCCCCTGCGGGCGGCGTTCCCGGAATATGACTCCACATTCCCGGTGCGACGCGGCTAGTCCTACAGCTTCTCCTGCTGTGAGGGTTGCGCCTGTTGCTGCTGCTGTTGCTCGCGCACCTGCTTGGCGTGATGGCGGCCATAGAGACAGCCGGCTGCGGCGCCCAGCATGCCGTGATGGCCGGCATAATGACCGGCGACACCACCGACGATCGCGCCCTTGATGCAGCCCTTGGCATCGGCGGGCGATGCGGCGGCAAGCGCGGTGACGGCAATGGCGGTAGCGAGAAGAATTGATTTCATGATGCGGCTCCAATCGAATTGCGCCGCATCAACGGCCAAGCCACCCCACAGGTTCCCGACCCGCAGCAACAGAAATTGCTGCGCGGCCGTCGCGATCATGCTCTATATGCCGCCGCATTTGCCGACAGCGTTCTGAAGATCATGCAGAGATTATCGATTGCCCTCGTCCTGACCCGCCTCGCGCCGGCGCTTTGCGCGGCAATCGCGTTGATATCGGCAGGCGCGGCCCGTGCGCAGGACGGCGACCGCGCGCTGCTCGCGACATTCTGTGCCGGCGCCAACATCAAGGGATCGACCTGCACGCGGGCAAGATCCTATCCCGACGGCCGTGCCTGCGACGTCAAATTGACCAAGGAGCGCTACGCCGGGCGCTTCCTCGCCGCCGGCCATGCACTGCTCGTGGTCAACTATGAAAGCGAATGCGAGCCGCACGCGACCGATTTCGGTGGCGTTGCGCTGTTCGAGCAGACCGGCAGCGCCACCCGCTTCATTCGCTTCCTGCCGGGCGCGCAGGGCCACGATTGCATCGTGCTGCCCAAGGACGAGCAGAAGGATGCGCTGGTCTGCCTGGTCGGCCACATGGGCCAGGGCATCGTCGAAAGTGCGGTGGCGCGGATGGCGTTCTCGCGAAAGTCCGGCAAGCGGATCGAGATCGCGCCGGACTTCCTGCTCCGGGCCGAGGATGCGGTCAGCGCCTATGGCTCCAATGTCGTGATGTGCAACGAGGGGCCGAAATATTTCGGCCTCGCCAACCTCGCCGCGGGTCCGCGCCGCGACAGCGTCGCGGTCGATGTCGACTACGCAGACGAAGCGACCATCCGCAGCGCCTGCGGCGAAGGCTTTCCAAAGCCGAAGGAGCTCTATCACGACCTCCTCGCCGGCGAGGCCTTCGTGCCGCCAGGCTATGAGAAGAAGCGGCGGTTCGTCATCGACCTCGTCACCGGCAAGGTCGCGCCATCGGATTAGAGCCCGCGCCGTCGGACCAATTTACGGACCGATTTTGCATCAAGCGCGCCGCGACAGCGAGCCGGCGTGATCGTGCCGGCCGGCCCCGGAGGAGCTCGGGCGACCGGCGTCACCGCCAGCTCACCGTCGCGCGGCGCGCGCTCGGAGTCATTTGGAAACGACGTCGGCCACCTTGTGATCGGACGGATTCACGATCAGCACCTTGTCCTGCATCATCGCGTAGCGATACGGCCGCACTGCGGGCACGTCGCGGCGCGCCTGGCGCGGCAATGGATGGGTGCTGACGCCCGACGGCATCGCCGCCCCGACCGTGGCATTGAAACCTGACGGCGCGGTCTGGTTCGTGGCGTGGCGGCTGACATCGGTCCAGATCGATTTCTGCTGGGCGTCGCTGAGCTGTAGCGTGTCGCTCGCGCCGGACATCTTGTTGCCGGCATGGCTGGACATTTCCGTGGCGGCCGCGGCGCTGACGCCGGACACGGCCAGCACGGCTGCGACTGCAAGCGGTAGGCAGTTTTTCATTGTGCTCTCCTGATCGTGGATGCGTCGCCCGTGCCGGACCAACCTGAAGCGCGCGGCCCGGTTTCATTAATTCGGGGCCACCTGCCGCCGCGCGCTTCACGTCTTCGAGACGCGATCAGTTCGGCTGCATCAGTTCAGCCTCTTGCCGCCGTCGGTCACGCCGTCGAGGAACATGCCGGCTTCGCGGTTGAGAAACTCGACATCGGCCGGGAAGAAGCCGCCGGCCGAGGCGTGGCCGGTCACGCTGCCCGGGCTGATCGTCTTGATGGTCACGGAGGGGATGTTCTTGCCCATCTGGTTCGGCTCGAACTCCGGATTGAGCAGGTCCTTGGTGCCGGTCAGGATCAGCGTCTTCGCCTTGATCGAGGCCAGCGCCTTCGCGGTGTCGCCGCCGAAGCCTTGAGTGGTGCCGACATCGTGCCGGTCATAGGCCCAGCTCTGGTAGATCCAGTCATTGGCGTCGAACAGCTTCCACAGCGCGGTCTCCTGCTCGGCCATCCAGGGCAGCACGTCGGGGCCGGACTTGAACTGGCCGACATACATGTCGGGCGTGCGCGCCGCGAGCAGCGCGACGATGTCGCGGAACAGCCGCAGGCCCTTCTCCGGCGGCGCCTCGTAATTTCCGTCCTTCCACGCCGGATCGTTCATGATCGCCTTGCGCGAGGCCTCCATCACCGCGACCGACCACGCCGGCGTCTTGGCCAGCGGCACCATCGCCACCAGCGCATCCATGTAGTCCGGATGGCTGACGCCCCATTGCAGCGCCTGCATGCCGCCCATCGAGGGGCCGACCACGGCCACGACATGGTCGATGCCGAGCTTCTCCTTCATCAGCCGGTACTGCGATTCCACCATGTCGCGGATGACGAATTTCGGGAACTGCATCCGCGGCTGCGTCTTCGAATTGCTCGGCGAGGTCGTCAGCCCGTTGCCGATCGCATCGGTGCAGACGATGAAATATTTGTCGGTGTCGAGCGCCTTGCCGGGACCGATCATGAAATCGAGCCGGTGATGATTGCCCGAGATCGCGGTGACCATCAGGATGGCGTTGGACTTTTTCGCGTTCAACGTGCCGTGGGTGACGTAGGAGATCGAAAAATCCTTGATCGCCTCGCCGCTTTCGAGCTTGAGGTCGCCTTCATTGTAGAGCTGGTGCGGCGGCTGCTGCGGGGTATGGGCGAGCACCGGCGGGATCGCCGGGCATGCGAGCAGCGCCAGAACAGTGGCGAATGTCGTGATTCGTTTCATTGGTTTCTCCCCATGGCGACGGCACTGTTTGGCCGCCTTCCGCCACGAAGCATACGAGCCGCCGGTTCCACGGCAAGGCCGGTCGCGACGCGGCATCCCGCCTCCACACCCGCCACGATGCACGCGCTGGTTGCTGAACCATTTCCGCTCTGGCGCGTCAAACATGTGTTTGATTATGCAACGCTTGGGTTCAGTATGCGGGCCAGCGAGAGTCGGGCAGAACCGGCGGAGTCGACCATGGGCGAGGATTTGAACCGTCAGCGTGTCTTGAACTTCCTCGACGTCTATTATGCCGGGGGCATCGAGGGCGCGCTGGAGCGCTGCAGCGACGACGTCGCATTTCTCGCCAATGCTCCGATCGACATCCTGCCGCATATGGGCCAGCACCGCGGCAAGGCCGCGCTGCGCCAGATGTGGACCACGATCCACGAACGCTATTCCGACATGCGCTACGAGGCGCCGGCGGTGGTGGCCGAAGGCGACAAGGTCGCGGCGCAGCTGCGCGTGTTCTTCCGCAAGCGCAACAACCGCCGCGTGGTGCAGTTCGATGTCGCGGTATTCTACACGCTGCGCGACGGCAAGATCACCGAGATCCGCGAGATCATCGACACCTTCGACCTGGTCCAGCAGGTGCTGGAGCGCGATGTCGCGGCGGCGCTGACCGGCCAGGCCGTTTCCTAGAGCCTCTGCCGTTCCGATGGAATCGGAACGGAGCTCCAGGTTCTTGTCCTGACGCGTTTCTTCACGCGAGCCGGTATCCACTTCGCTCGAAAACGCTCTAGCCTTTCCAGCGCGCCTGCGAATTCGCCAGCGCGCGTTGAACCTCGATGGCCCGGCGTTGACCTATCACACATGGCTTGTCGTGGTCGGGGCTGAGATCACCATGAAAATCGCATTGCTCGCCGTGCTTGGCCTTGCACTGGGCGCTCTCGGCGGCGCCGCCCTCGGCATCGGGGCCGGGCTTGGCTGGATCGGACTGGCGAAAACCTCGGGTCTCGACAGTGGAACCCTGGTGTTCTTCACCTTCATGCCGCTCGGCGCCGCGATCGGTGGCATCGGCGGCGCACTGCTGTTCGGCGTGGTCGCGATCCGCGACGCCGAGATCGTGATCGAACGACAGCCGGCGCGGCAACGCGACCGCTGAAGCGCGGCGACCGAAAGCGCTTTCGAGTGAAGTAGATGCGGAGTCCAGAGGCGGCGTTCACATTTCGGCAAGAACGCGCGCAATTGTGCATTGCAAAAAAGTCATTTGCGTTTTTGCCGATCCACACTATTTGAGCCCCTAATAGCGAAGTGCAGCAACCTGGCACGGCGTCGGCGCTGACCGCCTGCCATTCGTTTGCTTTGAAAATCCAGTTCAGGACCAGACCAAAATGACAGAGCACAGCCTCTGGCGTTTTTCGCGCGCATTGCATCGCGCGATCAACGAACGCCAGCTTGCAGACATCGAGCCGCTGCTCGATGACGAGGTTGAATGGGCCATCTACGGGCCAATCGACCTGTTTTCCTTCTTTGGCTCGCGCCGCGGCAAGGCCGCCGTGCTCGAGGTGATCAGGCAGATCGGTGAGAACCTGCGGGTCCACCGCTTCGATCGTGAGCAGATCATGCTGGGCACGGATTCCGCGGCGTCGATGCTGCGCTATTCGCTGACGGCGTTGGACTCCAACAAGCCGATCTCGCTCCGCATCGCGCATTTCGCGCAGTTCAAGACCGGCAAGCTGACGAGCTTCCGCATGCTGGTCGACAGCTTCGACCTGGTCGAGCAGACCGTCGGCTACCCGATCCATCTGCCGCGGATCGCGGTCTGACGGGTCGGCGATTTCGCGCCTTCGTCATGTCCGGGGCCAAAGCGCGAAGCCTGACTTCGCGTTGAAGCGCCGGCAGCAGCGGCCTGTTTTGCCAGCCCCGAACGGCCGCGCGCGCGGACGTCAGGCGCAATCGCGCCTGGCGTTGTCCCGGACATGACGATCACGCGTCTATCACTTGCTTCAAGAGCGCCTTTGCCACAATTTCGCGCCACGGCAACGGCATGTTGCGACGCTGGAATTTGCGGACTGGGAATGACCTCCACATCACGATTTGACTGGGCAAGGCTGCCAGTGCTGGCGGCCGGCTTCAGCATGGCGATGGCGCTTTCGGCCGCCGCCCAGTCGGCACCCATGCAGATCACTCCCGCCGTCCAGAACAACATGGCCGACGATGGCGACACGGCCGCCGACCCGGCGGCGCCGGCTGCGGACGCCAATGACGCCGACGTCCTGAAGGACATCGACGAGAGCAAGCTCGACTGGAGCCAGCTCGACACCGATTCCACCAGCCTGCCCTCGCTGGCGCCGAAGGGCGCGGCCAAACGCAGCGTCGCCGGCAACGATCCAGCCTGGACCACCAACAACAACGCCAACGGCTCGTCAGCGGTGTCGGTCAAGCAGTCGATCTCGCCGTTCCTCGACACCCGCATCGGCGCCGACATGACGGTGGCCAGGCAGGGCACGATGACGACGTCGGAGCAATTGTCGGAACGGCTCGCCAATGGCGGCAACCTGCCGCAGTCCGGCGGCTCGGCCTGGGCCGCGATCTCAGCGGGCGGCGTGGCTTCGATCTGGGACAAGACCTCGGTCGAGGCGCGGGTCGATCCGGGCGCCGACCAGAGCAAGGTCGGCACCTCCTTGAGCAAGTCGGTGCCGCTGTCGGAGCAGTATTCGCTGACGCTGCAGAACGGCTACAGCTACATCCAGCAGGGCGTGGTCCCGGTGCCCGGCTTCGTCGGCCGTCCGTCGAGCAGCTACAACACCGATCAGTCGGCGCAGCTGTCCGTCAACGACACCGGCACCAGCATCACCGCGGGCCAGACACTGTCGGCCTCCGACGACAAATGGCTGCGCCGGGTCGGCGCCGAGCAGAAGCTGTTCGACGGCGTCACCGTCTCCGGCTCGGTCGGCGAGACCGCCCAGGGCACGATCAACAAGAGCATCGGCGCCGGCTACAAGCGCTCATGGTGAACGATCTGTTAGCCCTGTCGCGCTAATGATCAGGCATTGCCCCAACTTGGCCCAGATGCGGTCAAATTCGGCGGCACTGATAGGTCCGTAACTTCATCAATTCGTCGTGCGGGGGACAGCCGCGCTTCGCTATTGCGAACTCAGGGGAAAGCCGATGAACGCCACCAACCGCACCGAGGAAGCCGCAGAGGCGACGTCCGAGGTGGATTCCAACCTCGCCGCGGTCTCGGAAGTCGAAGCCGGCATCCGCGACTTCGTGCGCAACGACATCGCCTATCTGCGCCGGCCGGTGGCGAGCCCGGAGACCGCGCCGACCGACGCCAACACCGACGCCACCGTCAGCAACGTCAACTCGCTGATCCAGCGCGTCGCCGGCACCTCGCTCGCCGAGATCGAGAAGCTGATCGGCGAGCTCGAGAGCCTGCGCGACCTGCTGCATGCCGAGGGTCAGCGCGTCCAGCGCGAGATCTCCGGCTATGCCCAGCTCAGCCAGGCCGCGATGAAGTCGACGCGCATGATCGCCGACAACGTCTCGCAGTGGAAGCGCGCCGCCGACGGCCTGCGCAACAGCTGATTGCGATCGATCCCTGAAACCGTTGGCCGCCGCCTCCTGCATGGGAGGCGGCGGCTTCGTTTTGACGTGGCCGGTTTCGCGGCGGAACGATTCGTTATTGGGCGCAGTGTAAGCTCCGCAGTCGATTTTGATCCGGCCGCCCCTGGCGGGGGATCGATGCGGAGAACACTTCATGCAGAGCGTGCGGCCTGACAATGCCGACCCGATTCCGCTGCGCCGGCCGCATCAGGGCGGCATTGGCACGATCATGATCCGGTTTGTCGGCATCCTCGCAGCCGCGACCGTCGTGATGGTGCTGATCTGGAATCGTTGAAGGGTTTCTGGAGAAATGTGACGCAGCCTGCCGGCGGATCACATTGAAAGAACGTAAACGCGCACCGGACGCCAGCCGCGCCGATGCGAACAGGACGGCTGGATCAGCGATCGATGCTCGCGGTGGTCTCGAACGAATAGTTGCCGTCGGCAAAGCCCTTCACGACCAGGCCGGTGGCCAGCATCACGACAAGCGTCACCGTCGCGAAGATAATGCCGACGAGTTTCAACGCGCTGCGATCTGCCATGATCATCCCCAGTAGTTCGTGCCCTGAAACCATAGGCAGGGACAAAGGTTCAAAATGCGTTAGCAAAAAATCAGTTCCACGCAACGCACAACTGCGTCGGTCAGCAGGTAATCTGCCGACCATGGCGTTCGTGCAACATCAGGTGCGCGCAGGCCACATCAGGAACCG
Organism: Bordetella parapertussis; assembly: GCA_943372075.1. Lineage (GTDB taxonomy): Bacteria > Pseudomonadota > Alphaproteobacteria > Rhizobiales > Xanthobacteraceae > Bradyrhizobium. Next base: position 30,847 of record CALRXG020000001.1, read on the forward strand.
GGATTCCGGCGCGGCACGAAGGCGGTCGCGAGGAACGAGAACACCACTTCGTCGTGCTGATTGACCCCGGTATTGCGCGCCTGAAGGATGCCCCATTGGGGCCGCTTCTCGGAGGTACGCTTGGTCTCGACCTCGTTCGAATAGCTGATGGTGTCGCCTGCCAGCACCGGTCGGATCCAGCGCAGTTCGCGGAAGCCTGGCGAGGGTCCCCAGACCGCAGCTTGCTCGCCGCGCACGGCGGCCTCGGCCGCAAGCCGCTTGCCGTCGGCGACCAGCAGCTTCATGCAGACGCTGGCGACGTGCCAACCCGATGCGGCGAGCCCGCCGAACAACGAGTTGCGTCCCGCCTCCTCGTCGAGATGGAAGGGCTGCGGGTCGAACTGCGCGGCAAAGCGCTTGATGTCCTCGGGCGTGAAGGTGAATGCGCCCAAGTCGCGCCGCGCGCCGATCTCGATGTCTTCAAAGAAACGCATTATTGGCTACCCGCGCCGTCCCGGCGGCTGATGATGATCGGCGATTCCATCTCGCACAGCGTTTCGCCGCGCGCATTGCGGATCGTGCCCTTGAAAGTGACGATGCCGGTCGCGGGCCGGCTCTTGGAGACGCGCGCCTCGACGACATCGACGTCCAGCGTCAAATCGTCGCCCGGACGCAGCGGCGCGATCCAGCGCATCTCGTTGACCCCGGGCGAGCCGAGCGAGGCGGTGCGGCCGATGAAGCCATCGAACAGCATCCGCATCATCAGCGACCCGAGATGCCAGCCGGAGCCCGACAGGCCCCTGAGCATGGATTTGCCGGCCGCCTCGTCGTCGAGATGCATCGGCTGCGGGTCGAACTCGGCGGCAAAGGCGAGGATTTCCTCGCGTGAAACATGGCGCGGGCCGAACGTGCCGAAGCGGCCCGGCTTGAAGTCTTCAAAAGTCAGCGTGGTCATGAGGTTGAGGATATGCCGGAGGGAAGCCCGATTGTGGCCGTTATTTGCGGCAATCACAACCAGCCCACTCGCATAGCTCGCTCCTGGACTGCCGGCGCCCGGTCCGGGGCTCGCCCTCCGCGGGGACAGACTGGGCTCCTCGGCTATCGACCCCGGTGGTTCGGAGGCGCTTCAGCTTCGTCCTGGACCACCCGATCCGGTGCAAGACCTCATCCTGACGGAGACCTGCGGAGCAGGCTCCGCGGACGAAGTGATACCGCCGGGGGTGACGCAGTAGGATGAGACGCGAATCATATTCGGCCTGCCGGGAGAACCATGATGTTCAATTTTCAGGATCTGTTTCAGTGGGACCGTTTCATCACGCCCACAATCATCAAGACGTTCTACTGGCTCGTGATGGCCGTGATCGTGCTGTTCGGGATCTCCGGCGTCCTGTGGAGCCTCACCGCGATGGCGATCAGCCCGTTCGTCGGGTTCATCCAGTTGCTCGCGTCGATCGCCAGCATGTTCGTCGGCATCGTGTTCTCGCGGATCGTCGCCGAGTTCATCCTGATCGTCTTCCGCATCAACGAACATCTCGGTGCGATCCGCGACCGGGACGCGGGCATGCACTGAGCCTCGCGCCGGCCGGCCGGACACGACCCATCGGCCGTGCCGTGGTTAATCCGAAGTAGTAGCCGCGCGAAAATGCCAGCAAAATTCCGGCCGGGATATTAAAACCGCGCGCGTATTAGCCTTCCCATTGCGCTTAAGATCAATGCGGGGGCGACGTGAATTCGAGAAATGGCTTTGCCGTGAGGCCGGGTGCCGAGCCGGGCTTTACGACCGAGGATATTTTGTGGGCTGTCGGCATCTGGTCGGTGATCCTGACCCTGGCGCCGGTGATCCTGTTCTATCTGCTGATGGTGGCGTAAGGCCACCTGCTCCGTCATTGCGAGGAGCACGGCGACGAAGCGGTGACGACGACGACAAAAAACGCGCGGGAGCCGCGCGTTCTTTCCATTTCGAACCAAAGCGGCGTTGTTACGCCGCCTGCTTGTGCATCGCGCCGGAAGCCGACGCCGTCCCGCGGATCGCCTTGATCGAGCGTTCGATCGCGGCCCACAGCCGGTTGATCTCGGCGGCGGCGCGGCCCTCCGCGTAATATTCGCGGGCGCCTTCGCCCTGGCCGAGCGCCATCAGAAGATCGGCACGGTTGGTGATCTGGCCGCTCCATACCGGCGCACGGAACTTGGCCAGCGCCTCACGCGCGATCGCGACAATTCGGCTCTCGGCGCCGTCACGCTGCGCGGGCGCGCCGTTGATCACGACGGCATAGGGCTTGCGCATCGAACGGCAGGTCTGGATCGTTTCCTGCACCGCGTTGACGTCGAACACGCCGGGCCGCGCCGGAATGATCACCATCGTGGCGTTCTTGATCGAGTCGTCGACCACGGCCGAAAGGTTCGGCGGCGTGTCGATGAACACCCACTCGATGCCGTCACGCTTGGCTTGCGCAATGATCCCGCTGACCGAGTTCACCGCGGTCTTGATCGCCGGTTCGTTGGTGCCGCGCAGCTTGTGCCAGAGAGTTAGCGAGCCCTGCGGATCGGCATCGATCAGCAGACAGGGCTTCGTTGCCTTGTGCACTTGCGCGGCGAGGTGAGCTGCCAGGGTACTTTTTCCCGAGCCCCCTTTACGCGAAGCAAAAACAATCACGTTCATACGTTGGCCTCCAGATTGACCCCAGGAGGCGAAAATGAATCAGCGCGCTGATTCGCGAAAGAAAAAATTTCTTGCAATCCGCAAAGTGGTCAAGATTACCGGTGCATTCTGCTTTTTGAGTCACACTCAACTTATGACGCAACCGCAAATGGAAGTGCTAAACGCTTGATTTGACTCAAGCCTTGCGCTTTTCGGCAGCTTTGGCGCGTTCGCGCGCAATCCACTTGCGTTCGATCCAGCCGAGCAATTGCGCGGTGGGTTTCTGCAGCAACGGAACATCCTGCGCGAACAAAAGGAGTCCGAGCGGCAGCATCCAGAGGCCGAGCACCGGCAGGAAGCTGAAGATGCCGCCGACGATCAACAGGATCGCCAGCGGAATCCTCACATAGCGCGAGGACGGCTTGCGCAGCCAGGCGACGAAGCGCGCCGGCTTGTCCGGCAGCTTGGCTTCGAACCAGGCGAAGTGCCGATCGATCTCTTGCCTGTAAAATTCGCTCACGCATCCCACTCCGTCCGTTCCACCGAGGGGAACGGAATCTGCAAACAACACAAGGCTCACAGATGATGCTGCGTGACAGCGTCACAAGGCGTCAGTCTGTCGCGCATCGCAGCCTTGAAATCGCCGCCGTGAGACCCACGCGGCACCGACTTCGGCTCGCGCGAAGACGGCGCGAGGCAAGAGCGTCTAGCGTGCGCGCGATGAGAACTACGTCAGTCGGCCTGCCGCTTCGCCTTCCGCGGCTTCGCATGCTTCCGCTTCGCAGCCACCGGTCGCCGCTCGACGCGCTCGCTCGCCTCGCGCGGCTCGGGGCCCGCGCGGAAGAACACGCGGCAGGCCGGCGACAGCAGCGCCTTGTTCCGGATCATGCAGGCCGTGATCCGATCGACGTCGGGGATATCGGCACCACAGAGCCGGAACGCATCCGGCGTGCAGGCCTGTTGCTGGTCGGGCGTGTAGGCCTCGCTTCGGCCCGGCAGCAGCAGCGCCGCAAGCCCGACCGCGAGCAGCAACGCAAACGAAAAACTCCTTGAACCGGCGGTCCCCATGCGTCCCCCAAGGTGTCGTTTCGGGGAGTGTGGGTGATGCGTTGGCGAAGTGCAAGCGGACGCGGTAGCACGCTGACGGAGGAACTCGTAACAACGTCAGCAAGCCCCTGACAAAATTGCCAATTCACGGCTTCGTTGCGCCGCTCGCAGGTGACCCAGGCTTCGCTGGGGTATCCCGACGGGGTGCGACGCTTGGTCGCTCGCCGATAGCAAACACCAGCCGGGATTTTGTTCGCCCGCCCAAGCATGATCGAAGTCAGCTCGCCGATGGATGCAATATTCGGTGGGCATCACTGCGCGGCGAGCGATCGCGCGGGTCGCTTCGATCGCGCCGGCCATGTCCAACTGGAGGATCTCGCAATGGGCAATGTTTGGCGCAGTCCGGTCCTGATCGCGAGCGTGCAGCCCAATACCCCTATTAACGGCACCGATAACGGCACCAATAACCTCGATGCACCTGTGCTCGCCGCCATCGGCAACGACCAGATGGCGATGGTCTACATGCAAGGCGGCTATGCCAACTTCCCGGACCTCAGCTACCGATCCATCGTTCTTCAGCGGGTCGATCCGCTCGGCAATACGCTTGGCAACACCATCACCATCACCAGCAGTGCCGTCAGCCCGACCCTGATCGGCTCGGTCGTTTCCACCCCCGGCGTGACCGCACTTTCCAACGGGTCGGTCGCCGTGTCCTACACTTACGGATCCTACAGCACGGGCACGCTGCGGACCGATGTGTTCGCGAAGATCGTCGGGCCTGACGGCACCGTCGGGCCGCAACTTCAACTCAATACCACCGCGGGCAACGAGACCAACGCAACGATCGCGCAGGTGGCAGGCGGCGGCTTCCTCGCCGCATGGCAGGACAACGTTTTCTCCGGACCGGGCAATGTCGGCGGCGATGGCTCCGGCTCGGGCATCAGCGCACAGCTGTTCGATGCCGCCGGCAACAAGATCGGCAGCCAATTCACCGTCAACACGACGACTGCCGGGAGTCAGACCAACCCTTCGGCGACGACGCTCGGCAATGGCAACATCCTGGTCAGCTGGATCAGCGGCGCCAATGTCGAAGCGCAGATCTACACCGCGGCCGGCGTCGCCGTCGGATCGGAGATCACGCTATCGACCGCACCCGGGCCCGGCGCCTCGGTCGGTTATGACAAGGTCGTCGCGCTCTCCGGCGGCGGCTTCGCGCTGGTGCGCGACTACACGAATACGATCATCGTCGCCCTCAACCCCGTGATCGATGTGCAGGTCTTCGACGCCGCGGGAACGGCGGTCGCACCGGCCCTGCAGATCGACGGTGTCGGCACCGGCTATTTCATCACGTCGATCGATGCGGCCGCGGCGAACGACGGTGGCGTGACGGTGACCTATAGCGCCAATGATGCGATCGTCGGCCTGACGGCAGTCAGCCGCTACCACATCGAGAGCAGCGGATCGCTTGGCGACGCCAGCACCGTGACGACCACTTCAAGCAGCACGTCCACGATCGGCGCTGCCGCGATCGGCATGTATGGCGACGGACGCGAGCAGATCATCTGGGAGCAGCATCAGCCCGGCTTTGCCGATACCTTGCAGGAATCGATCTACGACGACCGCAACACGACGACGTTTTACGCCACTGCTCTGCAACCGACCGTCGTCGGCAGCACTTCGAACGACCTGATCTACGGCTCGAGCGGCGCGGACACGCTGTATGGTTACACGGGCAACGACGTTCTGGTCGGCGGAGCCGGCAACGACATCGGTTACGGCGGCGACGGCAATGATTATTTTTATGCCGGCGCCGGAAACGATACGCTGTTCGGCGGTGCGGGCCAGGACGTGCTGCTCGGTGAAGGTGGCAACGACGCGCTCTACGGCGATGATGGCGACGACGTGCTCTTCGGCGGCACCGGCTTCAATTATCTGTTTGGCGGCAGCGGCAGCGATATTCTGAATGGCTCAGGCGGCGCCGGTCCCACCGACGTCAACGTGATGGTGGGCGGCGATGGCTCCGATTTCCTCTACGGTGGGGCCGGCACCAACTACTTCTACGGCGGCACTGGCGTCGACACGATGGTCGGCGGCTCCGGTCTCAACATCTTCGTCTCGTCGGGCGAGACCGATGGCGATTTCATCTATGGCGGCTCCGGCCAGAACTATGTCTATGGGTCGAACGGCGGCGACAACGTCACCGGCGGCGCGGGCGTCGACGTCTTCCTGATGGGGTCCGGCAACGACAGCATTACGGGCGGCGGCGGCGTTGATTACGCCTGGGGCGGCGGCGGCAGCGATACCTTCATCCTCAACGACAACACGTCCGGGGTGATGGTGATCCAGGACTTCAATGCCGGCGGCGTCAATGACTTCGTCAATTTCGCCGGTACGTCGCTGCATTCGTTCGCGGACGTCCAGACGGCGGCATTCTATTCGCCTGGCATCAACACGACCATCGTCACCGATGCAGCGGGCAATGCGGTCTGGTTGACCGGCGTCGCACCAGGACAGCTGGACGCCAGCATGTTTCTGTTCAGCTGACGTTGCGCTCGAAACTACTCGTTCGCGCGTAGCCTCCGCGCGAACCGGTCTCCACTCCGCTCGAAAAACCTTCGCAACCCCGCGCGACGCCCGGCAAAAGATTGCGTACCCCCTCAGGGTTCGCCTCCCAAATCGGGCGCCGACATTGGCCGCCTACATCGACCGCCGCAACGCTTGCCAATTCTATTAGAGCGAGTATCGTGCCGTAATTGCCCGTCGACACCTTATTTCAGTGGCCACCTGCCGTCCGAGTAGGCTTGCTCCGCTCGCGCCCGGTGTCTTGCATTGTGGCCCACCCATTGCGGGAGCGTCAAATTGCCAGAACCAATCTCATTCGTGCTGACCGGCGTCCGTCAGAGCCAAACGACCCGCGGCGCTCGCGCTCCAGCCCCGGCCTCAGCGACATGGCATCCGAAAGACTCCGTGATCGTGACGGCGCAACGCGGCGCGGGCGACGCGGTCATCAAGACCGCAGCTGCCGTTCCCGGAGAAGACATCGTCGTCATTGATATCGCAGGCGGCCCTTCGCTGTGGCTGCATCCCGAATCCGCGCGGGACTTGCTGCAATCACAACATGATCCGCTCGCGCGTGGAGGAACCACGCTCGGTCCGGGAGAGGTGCGCGTACCCGGCCGACTGCAATGGCGTCTCGAGGACGCAGCTCCGCTGTCGCGCAGCATTTTCGGCGATGTGCAGGTGGGAGCCCTTCACATCGTCACCGGGATCGTCGAGGACGAGGCGGCCGACTTTGTTGCCTCGAAGGTCGTGAAGTCCTTCGATTCGCAGGTCGATCCGGGCGTCTACCGGTTGCAGCCTGACGAGCTCCCGCCGCTCAAGGGGCGCGACAAGTCTTCTATCGCCGCTGCCGATGAAGCGTCGCTGGTTCTAATCCACGGAACCTTCAGCCAAACGTCCGGCACCTTCGGCAAGCTCTGGACCGGGCACCCGCAGTTGGTCGCTGCACTGTTCAAGTCCTATAAAGACAGGGTCTACGCCCTCGATCATCCGACCCTCGGCGCGAGCCCGATCGCCAACGCAATCACGCTCGCCGAAGCGGCGCCCAGCAACGCACGACTTCACCTCTTGACCCATTCACGCGGCGGACTGGTTGCCGAAGTGCTGGCACGCGTATGCGCCAATCCACGCCTGTCCGATCTGGACCTGTTCAAGGACGATGGCTCAAGCGCGGCTGAATTGAAACAGCTCGCCAAGCTCGTCGCGGACAAGAAGATTTCAATCGAGCGGGTTGTCCGCGTTGCGTGTCCGGCGCGCGGCACCTTGCTCGCCTCCAAGCGGCTTGACGCCTATGTATCGGTACTGAAATGGGCGCTCGAGCTCGCCCAGATTCCGATTGCACCGCAACTCCTCGAGTTTCTGGGCGAAGTCGCCCGCCGACGCGCGGACCCCGACAAGGTGCCCGGTCTTGCAGCGCAGGTTCCGGACTCTCCGCTGATCCGCTGGCTCCATTCGGCCGCGAGCCCGATCAGCGGCGATCTGCGCGTCGTCGCCGGCGATCTCCAGGGCGATTCGGTCGTGTCCTGGGTCAAGGCCTTGCTGTCGGACGCATTTTTCTGGACCGACAATGATCTGGTCGTGCAGACCCGATCGATGTATGGCGGCTCGCCGCGCGAGCGGGACTCGACCTTCGTTCTCGACCAGGGCGGCAAGGTCTCGCACTTCAACTATTTCAGCAACACGCAGACGGCCTCGGCGGTGGTCGATGCCCTGACCCGGACGGGCAGCACGTCGCCCGACGGGTTCAGCGTGATCGGCCCGCTCTCCTGGGCCGGAGAATCATCGAGCGGAACGCGCGCGGCGCTGCCCGCGCGTCCCGCCAGCAAGGCCGCCGAATTGCCGGCGCTGTTCGTCCTGCCCGGAATTCTCGGCAGCAACCTCAAGATCGCTGATGAGCGGATCTGGCTTGGATGGCGCCTCGTCAACGGCTTCAGGCGGCTCACCTACGATCCGAACGACGCCAACGCTGTCGCGCCCGATGGACCCATCGGAATCTACTACGACGATCTCGCTACCGCGCTGTTCAGCGATCATGACGTCAAGCCATTCGCATTCGATTGGCGACGTCCGATCATGGCTGAGGCCAAGCGGCTCGCAGAGGCGATCGCGGCGGCGCTCGACGCGCGCAAGACATCAGGGCAGCCGGTGCGGATCATCGCCCATTCGATGGGCGGGCTGGTTGCGCGCGCCATGCAGATCGTCGATCCCGCGATCTGGAATCGGATGATGCAATCCGACGGAGCGCGGATCCTGATGCTCGGAACGCCGAACGGCGGATCCTGGACACCGATGCAGGTGCTGTCGGGGGATGACAGCTTCGGCAATCTCCTCATCAATGTGGGCGCGCCGTTCGCCAGCAACGAGTCGCGCCAGTTGATTGCGGGTTTCCCGGGATTCGTTCAGCTCCAGGCCGGCCTGTTGAACGGGCTCGGTACGGAAAAGGCCTGGCGAGATCTCGCAACATCCGATCTCGATGCCATCCGCGCACGCAGCACGTGGCACAGTCTGGCACTTCAGCTCGCCCAATTCGAATGGGGTATTCCGTCGCAAGCCGTGCTCGATGATGCGGTGGAGCTCCGTCGCGCGCTCGACAAGCAACGCGACCAGGACCTCGTCTCCTGGGCCGACAGGCTGCTGCTGGTGGTCGGCAAGGCGCCAACCACGCCTGCCGGTTACGAGGGCGCGAGCAATGGCGACAGGGGGCTGGTCTATCTCGAGGTCGGCGACGGCGATGGCCGGGTCACGCAGGAAAGCGCGGAGCTTCCGGGAGTAGCGACCTGGTCCGTCGATTCCGATCACGGTTCGCTGCCGCGGTTCAAGGCTGCATTCGAAGCCTATCGCGAGCTTCTGAACACCGGCACCACGGAGCGACTGGCCCGGGTCTCCGCGATTGGTGCTGCCCGGCAAAAGGCCGCCGAAACCGCCGGGCCGGTGGCGCGAGCCCGTCCTGCCCGATTGCGGCTACGGCAATCGCCGCCTCAGAGCGAGCTCGACGTGCTGTCATCCGCGGCGGCACGCGCTCCGCAAGCCGCGCCGGCTTCGGCATCGCTGCACATCGAGGTCGTCAACGGCGATCTCACCTTTGTCGCCGAGCCATTGTTGATCGGTCATTACCGGTCATCGAGCCTCACCGGCGCGGAAGCTGCGATCGACAATGTCCTCAATCGTGCAATGAGCGCATCGTTGCACCGCGGTCTGTACGCCACAGGGCCGGGAACATTTCAGATCTTCCGGAATCTCAGCGACGATCCGCAAAAGCTGATGCCGTTGCCGGCGGCGGTGATCGTCGCAGGTCTCGGCCCCGAAGGCGAGTTGCGCGGCTCGGATCTCGTCGACACGGTTCGGCAGGCCGTGATCGGCTGGTCGCAGCGCCTCACGGAACGCAGCCCCGTCGTCACCGGCTTTACGCTGGCAACCACGCTGCTGGGCAGCGGCGGCAGCGGCATCACGCCCGGCCAAGCCGCCCAGCTGATCGCCCAGGGCGTGCGTGAGGCCAACGAACTGATCGCGGAGAAGGACCCTGCAGACGCACAGTGGCCGCGTGTCGACCAGCTCAAGATCATCGAACTCTATCTCGACCGCGCGAGCGACGCCTGGAATGCGCTTCAGGCCCTCGCGATCTCGGCACCTGGCTCCTATACGATCGCCCCGACCATCGCACGAGAAGCCGGCGCACTGCGCCGGCCGCCGGAGGCCGGATATCGCGGTGCCGACTACGACTTCATCAGTGCGCTCGTCCTGAAGACGGAGAATGACAGCCAGGAGATCGGCTACACCATCAACTCGAAACGGGCGCGCAACGACGTGCGTCCGCAGCCGATGCAAGTGCGACTGATCAAGAACCTGGTGACGACCGCTTCCAACAACACCAACACCGACACGCAGATCGGCCGAACCTTGTTCACGCTGCTCGTGCCCCGCGATCTCGAGTCGTTCCTGGGCGGCAGCACGGCGACCGTGCTGGAGCTCGACCAAGGAACGGCCCCGATACCCTGGGAGGCCCTGGAGTCGCCGACGGCTTCGAACCGGCAGAAGCCGTGGTCGATCCGCACCAAGCTGCTGCGCAAGCTGCGGACGGCGACGCCCAGCATTATCGTGAACAGCGCCACGGCCGACGACGACATTCTCGTGATCGGCGACCCAGCCTGCGATCGAGCGAACTATCCCATCCTGTTGGGCGCCAGGCGCGAGGCCCTCGAGGTCGCAACATATCTGACCACCGCGACCACATCGCCTGATGGCCAAAAGTCCGCCGCGGTGCGGGTGACGTCTGTGATCAGCGGTCCCAACCCCGGGGATCCCGAGCCCGACACGACCGAAGTGATCAATGCAGCCTTCAAGAAATCCTGGCGGATCATCCACGTCGCGGGTCATGGCGAACAGCCGACGAAGACCGACAAGGGCATCGAGACGAGGGGCGTGGTGCTCTCGGGCGGTTCGTTCCTGGGAGCCAATGAAATCCAGGCGTTGCGGGTCCAGCCCGAGCTCGTGTTCGTCAATTGCTGCCATCTCGGGACCGGCGCTCCAGGCCGGTTGCTCGAGGTCACCAATTACGGTCGGGCGGAGTTTGCATCGGGTGTCGCCGAAGCCTTGATCGGCAGCGGCGTACGATGCGTGATCGCGGCAGGCTGGGCCGTGGACGACGGGGCTGCGAGCGTATTTGCCAAGGAATTCTATCACGCGCTGCTCGCAGGCAAGCGCTTCATCGATGCCGTCGCGGCGGCCAGAGAAAAAGCCTATGCCTGCGGCGGCAACACCTGGGCGGCATATCAATGTTATGGCGACCCTGACTGGCGGCTCCGCACTAAAACCGGTGATGCGCAACGCCCGACGCGTGCGCCGGGGCAGGAATTTTCAAGCATTGCCTCTGCGACATCGCTGATCTTCGCGCTCGAGCAGATCGCGGTGGAAAGCGAGTACCAGCGCGAGTGCCCTGACATTCAAGCTGGGCGCCTGCGCTATCTGGAAGCAACCTTCGGCCAGTATCGAGACCGCGGAGACGTCGCCGAGGCGTTCGCAAACGCCTGGGCGAAATCGGGTCGCTTCGCGGAAGCGATCGAATGGTACGAGCGCGCGCGAGCGGCACAGGATGGAACGGCAACCCTGATCGCGATCGAGCAGCTTGCGAATGCGAAGAGCCGCCAGGCCTGGACCAGCATCAAGAGCGTTGCCGCTCCGTCGCCAGAGGACTTCGACGAGGCTCGCGCGGCCATCAAGGATGCGATGGCGCTGCTCGACACGCTGCTGGCACTGGCGCCGACCTATGAGCGGGAAAGCATCTACGGCTCCGGATTCAAGCGATTGGCGATGCTCGAAGCCCTGGCTGGTGATCAGTCCGCCGAAATGCAGGCGATCGACCGGATGCGGCAGCACTACAGCGCTGCGGAGACGATCGCGCGCGACACCAAGACGCGTCCGTTCTTTTATCCGGCGATGAACCGGATTGCGGCACAATTGGTGCTGGCGATCCCGCTCAAGACCAATGACATCGCGGAGGTGCGCCAATCAATGTCGTCGGTCGCACCGGACTTCTGGACCGTTGTCGGACAGACTGAACTGAACCTGTTTGAGTCGATCGGCGCCGGCCACCTTGCGCAGCACGTCGCGCGCCTGATCGAAGACTTCGGAATGCACCACGCCCGCGTCAACAACGTCAGGATGTGGGGTTCCGTCGTCGACAATACTGCGTTCCTGCTTTCGAGATACGCACGGTCCGCCGGACAGAGCGAAAAGACTGCCGCCGATCGGCTGCTCGCCGCGCTCGGATCGCTGGCGGGAAGTGAGCCACCGGTCGCGGTGGCAGCGGCCAAGCCGGCAGCGACCAGGCGGGCGGCCCCACGGCGACCCAAGGCCGCCAAGCGTGCAGCGAAAGGCAAGCGGCGTCGCTGAGCGGAATGGAGCGACGCGTTTTGCGCGCCCCTTGTATCTTGCAAGGCGCAAACGGTCAGGCCGATCGGCAAGGTGCTGGGTATGCGGAGCAGTTCAATTGCGGATGGTACAGTTGGGTGGGCTCGAACCACCGACCTCCTGTTCCACAGACAGGCGCTCTAACCAACTGAGCTACAACTGCATCCTGTCGCACGGCCCCGCGTAAAGGGGGGCGGCGATTTCGGGCGGAAACTAGGTGCAACGCCGCGCTTTGGCAAGGCTTTAACGCGGGCTTTTGCACCGAGGGTCGCGTTGTCTTAACGCGCTTCGGTGGCGTGAACCGGGCCCCGCCGGGCGCGAAAACACCAACGCGGCCGTTTCCTCATCGAAAGCAAAAAGGCCCGGACCGCCAAGGCCCGGGCCCTTCGGCTATCTCGTGCGAGCCGCGATCAGGCGGCCGGCTGCTGGGTGAACTTCGCAGCGCTGGCCTTGATCGGCTCGGCGGTCTCGCTGGCGACCTTCTGGCCGAGCTCGGCCAGTTCCTTGGCCTGCGCGGTGAAGGTCTCAAACTGCTTGCGGGCGTGCGACGTCCAAAGCTCCACGGCTTCGGTCGGCGACTTCACGCTGAACAGCTCCTGGGCGAAGTCGAGCGAGGAGGTGGTGTTGGCCTTGAAGAACTCGATCAGCTTGGCCGAATAGGCGGTGGCGCCCTTGTTCATCGAGGTGAAAACGGCCTCGACGGTCGAGTTGTGGGTTTCGGCAGCATCCTTGAACTTGGCGTAACTGTCGCGGGCCTGCAGCACGCCCTTCTCGGCGAACGCGCGGACCTGCTCAGGAACCTCGAACGGGATGATCGAGGCGGAAAACGGATCGGACGGGTTGGTCATACGTGTAATCCTTCGCAACGGGTGAGTAGATGTGACCATTGCGGACGTCCCGGAGCCCATCAGGCCGGGAGCGTTGAAATGGATCACGCTGCCTTGATTCACGGGATTGCCCTTCGTCGGGCGCGCCTAATAAACACCCATATCATGTCAATTTTGTGCAACGCAACGTAAGATCGTGTGCGACGCCATATTTTTTATGTGACGGAATATGGGGTTACCGCGCCCGACCCGGGTTGGGGCCTGCCGCAGCCGGCCTGGATCGGCCGCCCGGTCAGGTCTTCGGCTTGACCGCATCCATCGCGGCGCGGCTGACGGCCTGGCCCATCTCGCTGGCCTGCTCGGCGAGCGAGCGCATCTGGCCCTGCACATATTCGCTGTGCAGCCGCATCACCTCGGTGAGGTCCTTTGCCTTGAGCAGCGACTGGGCGTAGTCCAGCGACGACTGCACGTTCTTTTCCGCGTAGGACAGCGCCTTGCTGGACAGGTCCTTGGCGCCGGCGCGCATCGTGGCGTTGCGCTCCTCGATCTTGCCGGCGGTGTCCCGCGCATTGGTCACGAATTGCTCGAACGCCTTGCGTGCCTGATCGAAGCTCGCCTCCGCCATCGACCGCATGTCCTTGGGGATCTCAAATTTCGGGATCTCGAATTGGTCACGCCCGTTGTCGCTCATGGTCGTTCTCCCTCGCCTGGTGATCGGCCCGCCGGTTGGCCCGGAGGCCACACGGCAGGATATATCGGGATACTGTGATCACAGCTGTGACGCGGTGCCACCTGGTTCCGCATCATGCTGTCGCAGCAGGTTGTCGCCGACAACGCCAAACGGCTGTGGATCGTTCAGCCAAGTTAACGTTATCCAGCCTTTGGCGGGGGCAGCCTCGCCGCGGACATGGACCTGCCGCCCCCTGCTTGCGATACTAACCTTCTGTTAAGGCTGTCGTCCTGTGGCCGCCGGTCCCATCGGCGAAGCGAGGAAGAAAGCCAAACCCATGCGGTCAAATCTTGCGCGATGAGTGACGCGGAATTCCAGATCCAGGCGCTCGGCGATGTCAGGCTGGCGGACCATGCGACGGGCGCCCAGCCGGCATGGCTGTGGTCGGCCGACGGCGCACGGATCATCTGGGCCAACCCGGTCGGCGCGCAGGTATTTGGTGCCGCGAACGGCGCTGAACTCGCCAAGCAGGCCTTCGGCCCGGCCGATCCGCACCGCCGCCAGGTCGCCCGCCTCGGTCCCAACCTCGGCGCCAACGGCGCGGTCCGGCTGGAGCGGCTGCGCGGCTTCGGCGCGGCGGCAGGCATGCTCGCGACCTGTGGCTGCCGGCGCATCGACCTGCCGGACGGCAGCCACGGCATCCTGATTTCGACGCTCAACGCCGGCGGCCGTGTCATGCCGCTCGCCGAGCGCCTGCAACGGCTGGTGCAGGGCTTGCCGCGTCCGGCCGCCGCCTTCACCGGCGACGGACTATTGGTCGCAACCAACGAGGCGGCGCGGTCGCTGCCCGGCCTGCACGATCTCGGCGAAGCCGGTCTCGATGCCGCCCGTGACGAGGCGCTGACACAGGGCCGCGCCGCGGCCGACGTCGCGATCGGCCGCGTCGTGTTGCAGCGGATCGGCCATGGCGCCGATCGGGCGCTGGTGGCGCTGATCAGGCCGGCCTCGCATCTCGCGGCCAGACCTTCAGCACCGATCATGCCGGAGCCAGTCGCGCCGCAGCCTGCCGCAACGGAAGCGCCGGAGCTCGCGGCCGTCCCGCCAGAAGCCGCAACCGTGGAGCCGGCACTTCCCGCCGTCGAGCCAGCCGTCACGCATCACGAAGCCCCCGCGCCAATCAGTGAAGCACCGGCCAGCTTCACGCTGTTCGATGCGCTGGATCCGACACCGGAAGCTGCCGCAACCGAGCCGGCCGTCAGTGCAATGGAATCCGAGCCTGCCAACGTTCCGGGATCGCTTGCGACAGCACAACACGCGCACGTCGAGACCGCGCCGCGCGACGTCACGCCCGATGAACGTTCCGCCATCGAAGAGCCGCTGACGGACGCGCTGATCGAAGCGTCGGCCACGATGCAGGCCCAACAGCCCGCTGAAATTGCTCTCGCCCCCGCGCCGTCACAACAGCCGCACATCGAAGCGGCTTCGGTCGACACGACGCCTCACCACACATCCGGCGAGAACCCCGCCATCGAGGAGCCGCTGTCGGAAGCGCTGCTCGACGCGACAGCCGAAACGCCGGTGGAGGAGCGTTCGCGCGAGACCGCGCCCGATCTCCAGGAGACGAGCGCGCCGGCTGCGGAGCCATCAGCGCCGCCGGCCGATCCCGTCCCCTCGCCCTATGCGATCGCGGACGCGCCCGCGGAGACCGCCGAGCCGGAGCCTGCAATGCCGCCACCGGCAAAGACGCCGTCCTGGCTCGACGAGCCGTTGCCGGTGCGGCGGCATCCGCTGCGCTTCATGTGGCAGATGGACCATGAAGGGCGCTTCTCGCTCGGCTCCGACGAATTCACCCGCCTGATCGGGCTGCACACCGCGGCCGGATTCGGTCGGCTGTGGAGCGACATCGCCGAGAGCTTCGGCCTCGACCCCGAAGGCCATGTGATGCGGGCATTCGCCAGCCATGACACCTGGAGCGGCGTCACGCTGAACTGGCCGGTCGACGGCGGCGGCCGGCTGCCGGTCGAATTGTCCGGCCTGCCGGTATTCGATCGTAACCGGAATTTCGCCGGCTATCGCGGCTTTGGTGTGTGCCGCGACCTCGACGGGCTTGCGCGACTCGCCGCTTTGCGCCGCTATGAGTTCTTCAGCGGCGCGGTGGCGCCGCGATCGCTGTCGGCCGATGTCGCGCCCGCGCCGCGCACCGATGCGCCACCCGAGCCCGCCGCGCCGCATGAACTGCCTCCGTCGCATGCGGAGCCGCCGCCCGATACGACCGCAGCATCCGAGGAATTGAGCGAGCCGACAGCCACAGAGACATCACACCAAGCCGACCCGGATCACGCCGTGGAAACGCCCCAGGAAACCGCAGGAGAAGCCAAGGGAGCAGCGCAAGCGGAAGCGCATGAGATAAGCCATGATCCGCCACCGAACGTGGTGCCGTTCCGCCTCGCCGGCGACAGCAGACCGCCGTCGCTGACGCCGGTCGAGAACAACGCCTTCAACGAACTCGCCCGCCAATTGTCCGCCCGGCTCGAGAGCGAGGCCGGCATCACCACGACAAACAATCAGCGCACCGCGGCGGAGCCGGTTGCCGACGACCCCGTCTTGCCCGAACCGCCGCCAGCGCAAGAATCGGCGCCAGTGGCAGAGACCGCCCCGCGCCAGGAAACCGTCGCGCAACAGCCGCCGCCGGCCGACCTGCCAAAAGCCAGCTGGCTGATACAACCCGAGCCCGCGCCACGCGCGGACGCGCGGCGCGACCGCGCGCTGCTCGATCTCCTGCCGGTCGGCATCCTGATCTACCGGTTAGACCGCCTGCTCTATGCCAACCACGCCTTCCTCGCGCGCATGGGCTACGACAGCCTGCACGCACTGGAGGCCGCCGGCGGACTGGACGCGCTCTATGTCGAGCCCGGCGTCTCGCAGGCGAGCAGCACCTCGGGCACCGGCACGCCGGTCACCATCTCGGCAAACCAGCACGCGGAGCATGGCGCGCAATCGGTATCCGCCGACGCCCGGCTGCACACCATCACATGGGACGATGAGTCCGCGCTGGCGCTGATCTACTCGCGCACGCTCGAGGAAGACACCGCGGTCGCCGCCGCGCTGTCCGATCCGGAACCGGCCGCAATCGCGGAGCCCGTGCTCGCGCCACCGCCGCCGCAAGCCGGCCACGCCGACGCAGAAGAACTTGGCGCGATCCTCGACACCGCGGCCGAAGGCATCATCATGTTCGATGCCCAGGGCAACATCCATTCCTGCAACCGCAGCGCCGAGGCGCTGTTCGGCTATGACGGCGACGCCTTCATCACCCACAATCTCGCCGATTTGTTCGCGCCGGAGAGCCAGCACGGCATCTTCGACTATCTCGCGAGCGTGAAATCGTCCGGCGTGGCGAGCCTGCTCGATCATGGCCGCGAGACGCTCGGCCGGGTCCGCCAGGGCGGCATCATCCCGCTGTCGGTGACGATGGGCCGCACCCGCGCCGACGGCCCGAACTTCTTCGCGGTGTTCCGCGATCTGTCGCAAACGAAGAAGAGCGAGGGCGAAGTGCGCGAGGCGCGGCGGCTCGCCGAACGCGCCGCCAATGCCAAGACCGACATGCTGGCGCGGATCAGCCACGAGCTGCGCACGCCGCTCAACGCCATCATCGGCTTCGCCGAGGTGATGATCTCGGAGCGCTTCGGCACGCTCGGCAACGAACGCTACGTCGAATACATGAAGGATATCCGCGCCTCCGGCGAGCGGGTGATCGCGATCGTCAACGACCTGCTGGATCTGTCGCGGATCGAGACCGGCAAGCTCGACCTCGCCTTCACCAGCCAGAACCTCAACGAGATGGTGGAAAGCTGCGTCGCGGTGATGCAGCCGCAGGCCAACCGCGAGCGCATCATCATCCGCACCTCGCTGGCGCATACGCTGCCGCCTGTCGTCGCCGACGCCCGCGCGTTGCGCCAGATCACGCTGAACCTGATCGGCAACTCGATCCATCTCGCCAATGCCGGCGGCCAGGTGATCGTCTCGACCGCGCTGTCGGATTTCGGCGAGGTGATGCTGCGGGTGCGCGACACCGGGCAGAGCCTCAACGACAACGAGGTCGCCGCGGCGCTGGAGCCGTTCCGCGCGCCGACGCCGTCCGACCAGGCCGGCTCCGGCGGCGTCAGCCTGTCGCTGACCAAGGCGCTGGTCGAAGCCAACCGCGCCAAATTCCAGATCAGGACCGGCGGCCGCACCGGCACGCTGATCGAGGTGACCTTCGCTCACGCCGCCGCACGCGCGTGAGAAATACGCTATGCGACGTTCCGCGTAAGGGACGCACTGGCGGAAGGGCTCCCTCCCCCCTTGCGGCCCCGCAAGAGGGGAGGGAGCCTGAAGTGGGTGCTCACCTCACGTACACTTGCCGACGCGCCACGCCTTACGGCTGCTTGAGCTCCACCGTCTGGCGCTTGCCGGCCGTGATCGAGAACGGCTTCTCTGACGTCTGGCCGTCGGCGTAGGTGGCGACCGCGACGTAGTCGCCGGCGTTGAGCGCGACGTTGTAGGTCGCCTCATAGTTCACCGCGACGCGCTTGCGCTCGTCGTTGAGGTCGCGCTCCGCGCCGTAGATGTCGATCTGCTGGGCGCTTTCGGCCTTGATCCCGACCACGCCGGCGTTGAGGTTGACCGTGACGCGGGTCGGCGCGCCTGATTTCACCTCCGCGCTCGCAGTGCCCCTGGCCTCGCCGACCGTCACCTTCACCTCGTAGCTGCCGCCGGGCAGATCGAACTTCGATTCCGGATCGTATTCCTGCGCGACCTTCTCGCCCTCGTCGCCGTCGGGCTTCGCGGGCTGATGGACCGCGACCACGAGGTCCTTCTCGACCTTGGGCCCGCCTTCCGCATAGGTGGTGGTGACGATCAGCTTGCCGACATCGATCGTCAGCTGCACGTTGCTGGAATCGCCGGCGGCGACCGTGAACGGCTTGCTGGTCTTCGACTGGCCCTTGGTCAGCGTCAGCGTGTAACTGCCCGCGGCGAGCACGAAGCGCGGCACCGCGTCGTATTCCTGCGCAACCACCTTGCCGCCCTTGTCGGTGACCTGCCAGACCACGTCGTCGACCTTGCCCGCGCCGCCGGCAACGGCGCCTTCGCTGGTGACGTAGCCGGCATCGAGGATGACATCGAGCGCGGCCGGTTTGCCCTTCTCGACCTTGAGCGGAAACTCGCGCTTGAGCTGCCGGTAGGTCACCTCGACGAGGTAGTCGCCGGGCGCGACGTTGTCGGCGAACGGCGCACCGTAGAAGGTGTTGACATGCGCGCGCTTGTCGTCGCCGGCGCGCTTGAAGATGCCCCAATTGACGTCCTCGTCGCTGATCGGATCGAGCCCCTCGGCAAGCCGCGCCACGCCGCGGATGTTCTTGCCGAGATAGGGATCGGCGGCCGGCTGCGGCGGCGCCTCGCTCGCGACCTTGGTGCCCTGCGTTGCCGGCACCGCCTTGGTCAACGCGCCGGTCAGGCTCGATGCGTTGCTGGCGTCGAGATAGACACCACCGGTGACGCGCGCGATGCATTGCAGCTGGCTCTTCGCGGCGGGATCGGCGACGTCGAGGCCGATGACATGGGCGGTGAAGCCGATGCCGGTCTTCTTGACCTCGGCGGCGGCCGCGCACGGATCCGGCTCGCAGGTCTCGATCCCGTCGGAGACCAGGATCACATTGGCCTTGTTCTCGGTCGAGTGCAGCGCCTCGGCGGCGGCACGCAGCGAATCCGAGATCGGCGTCTTGCCCTTCGGGTTGATGCCGTCGATCGCAGCCCTGACCTTCGCGGCGTCAAACGTGCTGACCGGCACCATCAACTCGATGTCCTTGCAGTCGCCCTTCGAGCGATGGCCGTAGACCATCACGCCGAGACGATCGGCGGGATTCCATTTCGAGAGGATGGCATCGACCGCCTGCCTGGCTGCGGAGATCTTGCTCTGGCCGTCGACCAGGCCCCACATCGAGCCGGAGGCGTCGAGCACGAGGATGGTGTCGGCCCCTTGAGCTTGAGGCTGGGCCTGCGCTTGCGCGCCATGGGCTGACAGCAGCGCCAGACCAAGCGACAGCAGGCCGGCGACGAACGAACGACGAAAGATCTTGATCACGGATCGGTCCTCGATGATGCAGACAATCGGGCGCAAGGACGGCTGCGGCACGGCGTGTCGAGACATCCCGTGCGCAACCTCAGCCGTCCCCTCGTTTCGGATTTTTGTTTTGGCGACCGGATTGCCGAGGCCACGCCATTTCGGCATGCAAGCAACCGGGCGCCTGAAGGGGGTCCAGATAGCGCAACTCGCGTCCGGACACTTGGACTAGGGCGACACAGGTTTGGCCTGACGCGACACGCCGGCGACAATTGGATGGCGGCGCAGGTCGGGACCCATTTCACGTCGCGAGAATGCGAAGCTGCGTCCCCATGCAATTGTCATTCTTGAATTGAGAACTACCCTCATCGTCGCCCCGGTGAAGGCCGGGACGACAGCGCCAATGAGGCACAAACGGACCACACCATCATCAACCACGGCTTGGACGTGGCGCGTTGGCCGCCCCGCTCAAATCCCGCGCGCAAACCTGCGAAAGCCCGGTGCGCCGGTCAGCGCCTCGAATGCGGCATCGCGCTTCTCTTCGGCGAAGGTAAAGCCGGCCTTGGTGTAGCAGCGTTCGGCCGCGTCGTTGCCGATCAGGAACGAGATCGACGCCCGGGCAAAACCTGCGGCCTTGCCGTCGGCGAGTGCGCGGCCGATCAGCGCTTGCACCAGACCGCGGCCGTGTTGCGAGGCTTGCCGGGCGACATGCTCGATCAGCCAGTCGCCCTCGCCGCCCTGAACCCAGCAATTGCGGGCGTAGGCGCCGCGCGCAAGGATACTGTCGGCATCCGCGCCGGTCTCCGCCGCGACCTCCTCGAT
>CALRXG020000002.1:0-45932 GCA_943372075.1 Bordetella parapertussis
TGCGCACCATGGTGAGGAGGATGAGACGGAATCCGATGCGGATGGCCGGCTGGGTCGACACCTTCTCGAGCAGCTCGAACAGGAACCGGATCTCCTGACGGGATAGCGCGCGGTCTTTCGGCACGAAGGTAGCGATGGATGCCTTGCCTACCTCGTCGGCCGGATTGGCGACCTTCTCGCCATGGAGGATCGCAAAGCCAAAGATCTGCTTTACGATGTCGCGGATATGGATGGCGGTCGCCGGCGCGCCACGATCGCGGACCTTTAGACATAGTGCGCGGAGATCGTCGGGCGTAATTTCCGTGAGTAGGCGGTTCTTCCAGAGAGGGAAGATGTCTCTTTCGTAAATGATGCGACGCATGTTGCGGGTGCTGTCCGCCATCGGCGCATTTCCTATCCAGCGGCCACCGAAGTCGCCGAAGTTGGTGGCCTCTTTGAGCCGCCGCTTGCGGCGCTGCTTTTCCTGGGCGGGTGACCTTCCCTGGGCAACTGCGCGGCGGGCTTCCAAGCACTGCTCCCGGGCGCCAACGAGACTGGTTCCGTCCGCTCCAAACCGCCCGATCGTGAGCGTTTCCCGACGTCCGTTAAGGCGATAATCGTAGCGAAATATAATTACGCCCGATGGCTTGACCACGGCGTACATGCTGTCGCGATCTGAGACCTTGTAATCCCTGTCCCTCGGCTTCAGTCGCTTAAGCGCAGTAACCGTGAGCATAGATTCCCTCCGCCTTAACTAGGGTGCGGCACTCAAAGAGGAGGGTTGGTGTGTGATTTTTCTGTATTCGGTTGCGTTTAGCAACTCGCTATCCACCTGGGCCAAAGCTATCCACCGCTGTGGACGAAGGCAACCAAAAAAATACCGACCGGAATACCGTCATGTCGCAGGAAGCCGAGCCTTTCAATCGGCACGCCTCAATGTAAGTATCTATATTTTTCAAATAGTTATTAGATCGCTCTGATCGAAGACGCGGGGCGAATCATCCTCCCTCACTTATCGATAAGAGGCACCTTGATAAGAAACCCAACGGGCCAAGCCGGTCAACAATCGACGCACCGCGGCTCCATTTGTCTTCAAACCTGTGTCCCATTTGCCACATTTTGAGCCGTTCGCATATGATCTGCGCCATCTTTTCAACAGAATTTTGGTCCCTGTGAAATTGTAAGTTTTTATAACGAACTTTCTAGTGGATACGCCAACGAGAACGACAAGGCCGATTACTACTAGCAATAAAATTATCCAAAAGAGAACCGACTGGACCAGATGCAACCGAAATAAAATTACGCGAATCTCGGAAAATGGTCTTATTTGGAGTGCTTCCGACAACTTCTTTCTTGGAGATGCGAGCTCCCTGAAAGCGAAGGGGTGGACGTCGATACAACCCGCTTGCAGGACGTAGATAACTGACTCTTGGTGGCGGAACCCGGTGCAGGAGAAATCGCTCCCTCTTGAGTCAGCCAATGCTTGGCAGCCCTAGCTCGCTGACGAGCGGCGCGCGCCGACAGTGCAAGCGGTGAGCAGGACAAACAAAACTGCTCATTCGAAACCGCCGGGAAGGCCGCAACGATGGCATCCACTAGCGGGCCAAAGGAGGGACGTCGCTCCACACTCGGGTGTTCAACAATATTGCGAGTATTCGCAATAATTGGAGGCAAGCAGCTCGTGTTCGGCGACTAGGCCGTGCTGCCGCATTGACGTGGACCTACCGTTGGCGTTGACTTTCGCCGTGACGAACCGAGGTCCCATTCTACGACGCTTGGCAGCGCTGTTCCGGCTGTTCTGCGTGCTGACGGTGGCTATGGTTACGACATATCATACTTGCCGCCTTGCTACCGCGCAGACCTCCCAACCGGTGGCGATCTGCGCCCCAAGCCACCAAGGCGCTCCAGACCACGCGAACCTCTCAGGCGAGAAATGCCATACCTGTACAATGGTCTCGCTGCCGGCTTTCTCGGTCGTTCTGGCCGCTCCTGACGAGAGTACCAGCTGCGAATCTGCTCCGGTTAGCGATCTCGCATCTTTCCATTCCCGCCTGACATCACCACCTCCGAAACCTCGATTGCTGTGACTTCTGTCGCCTGACGCCTTTTCTCAAGGCAGGGGCCATCTTCGTCCAAGCAATCGGGTTTCACATGTCTTTCTGTTCCCCACTCTGCGCGGTGCTCGCCGCCGCAGTGCCATACCTTTCAATGGCCCAGGCAGGCCGATCCCTCATTGATGAAGCGGCTAAAGCGCCGATCCAACCCAAGTACAGCGGCACATCAACGTTTTCCCAGACCTCGCCTGGCGCAAACTCGACAGACTTGCGGTCTCAGACCGCCGCCCCCGTGGTCAACGTCCGCAACCGACGTCGCAAGACCTCACTAACGCTCTCGTTCTGCTTTGCTGCGCTGCAAGTCCGGGCGCACAGGAACGGTGCCGTATGACCAAGTCTGCAGACGCACTCAAACAAGCGACACTTGGTCTCCCTGCGAGAGAGAAGGACCCGCTTGACGTGTACGTCGGCAAGAGACTGCGCCGCCGACGGATCTTTGTCGGCATGAGTCAGACGCAGCTGGGTGAAGCCGTTGGCGTTAGCTTTCAGCAGGTGCAGAAGTACGAAAGCGGCGCCAACCGCGCTGTACCGAGACGCCTCTTTGAGTTCGGGCGGACGCTGGGAGTACCGCTTAGTTACTTCTTCGATGGGTACGCCGAACGTCAAAACGGGCGTGGGCGAAGCCCGGAGAGGAATGAGGCCATCGATGTGTTCGGTACGGACGAAGCTCTAACGTTGTTGCGCGCTTACTACAACTTGCGAACGCCCGCTGTGCGCCAGCAGATCGGTAGGTTGATCACTGTGCTCGGCAAAGAATAGTCGGCGGGTTGCGCAGTACGTGCTCGGTAGTGACTCCGGCGTTTGACAAAGGTGGGCCGGAAATGACTTTCGAGCACGTCACTGCAGTTGCTTGCCAGCATCACCAGGACTGTTTCCGTTTGCCATTTAAATCGCTGATGGAGACGCTTCGCCGCCCCCTCAAATTGCGCCTTCAGGCTAGCCACACAGGAGAGCATCGCCAATGGACCTGTCCGGGATCGCTCCTCTGGAGCAGACGCTGAGAGAGCTGCGCGCACGCTCCAAGCCGCTAGTGGAAGCCTACGATGCGACTGCAGCTGGTCAACTTCTGTGGACGCTTCAGAAGCGTCGTAACGTTCTGGCGCACCCTTACCCATGGCAAGACGAGACGATCCTGACCTTCAACAACCGGTTATTCGCGGACTGTGAGGCGATGCGCCACTCGATATCGCTAGTTCAGCTGGGACAAGGGGTATTCACCGAGCGCGAAGTCACCACGCGAGCCGCTGTACTCAACGAAGATAGCGGCAAGCTCCTAGAGATTATCTGGACCTGCCGGGCGTTGAGGGGAGCAGCGGATATCGCCTAAGGCATGTCACCGATGGCGAGCGCACGCCAACTGCCGCCAAGCAATCCCATCAGCTCGCATATTGCTTCGGCAAGATCGCGGCGCGGCCGACACTTCAACCGGTGGAAGTGGGAGACTTCAAAATCAGGCCTTCAAGAGCTAACAAGAATTGGTTGGCTTCCAGGGGCATTGTTGTACGCTTGGCCTACCATCGGGGGGTGAATTGCGCAGTCTGTTACAATCGCGATCGACGCAGACAAAATTGGCGAGTTCCGCTCTTGACCGGCCCAGAGAATACGAAGTCGCGCCGCGCCGTCGACAATGGGCCTGGGCTTCCATTTCTTGGCCGCACATTTTTCTCCCTATCTGGGATCTGCGAGATAATGGCGATCATGACAGACAGCGCCCAGCTTCGAGGGCGACTTCGGAGCTTCGGGAGGGCATCGCCGACGCTATCAAACAGACCATCGTACTGCAGCGGTCTGGAGCGCCTCGGCGGTCGACGAGTGCATGATGCATTTGCTGCGGAGCACCATTGGCTGGACCCAGATTTCCCGGTCGGATGTCAGCAAGGCCACCGAAATTCTTCGGGGTGAGGAGCGCGGTATCAGGGACGAGATCGGCTTTCTTGCGCTGCATCAAGGCTTTGCCAACCGATTCTTCCCGGGAACGTCAGTTCTACAGACACGATTGCGATATGCTCTCTTCGTACCATGGCAGATGACCGATGCGATCGAGCAGGCACGCGGAAATCATGCGAGGGCGCGCGCGGAATTGAAACGCGCAGAACAACGTCTTGTCTCTCGACTGCTTCAGGGAGTGCAAGACGACGCGCTATTGCCGGCGGGAATTATCGGATCGCGGAGCGCCAACCATGATCCTGGTCAGCCGCCTTCCACCATCTACTGGTCTGCCCTGCGGGAGTGGCGCGTCCTGCAGCCGTTAGCCAACAGGAGAATGCCGACTCGGGACCATGTTTTGGCGACGGGCGCCGACGAGGGCGCGAGCCGCGCCGATGACGGCGTCGAACTGGAGGTGTCAGATCGCAGTAATTTCTACGACCTTCCTGATCCTCCGAAGGAGTGGTCGGAGACCGAAGCCGCGCTTAGCTTCAGGCTCGAGCTTAAGGAACGATTGTATCTCCGCGATCGGATCGGCGAGCGTTTACCTAGCTTGCTTGCGCGAATGGCAACAGCAGGTCCACCGGCCACTCCGTGGCGGAAGACCCGGTTCGCCGGCGCGCAGCTGCGCGCTTTGGCCAACAACGACGACAGGGAGGCGCTGAGGATCGCATCATACGCTTCGGCCCTGGCCCATATCGGTCGAGCTGTCTACAGCGCGTTGGTCGAGCATGTCGCCGAGGAGAAGGACGGCCGCCCGATCGGAAGGACGTTCAGAGAGGCCCTTGGCGCCGTGGTAGCGGAGCGACGCCACGCGGCGATGTCCTGTAACATTCACGCCTTAGAAGACGCGATCCGTGATGATCTGGGGCCGCGCCGGGCACTGGAACCGCATTTTCGGCAGGCACTGGAAGCGACGAAATGCTGGCTGACGGCAGACCAGGTGGACGCAGCGGAGCTGCTGGCGCCCTATCTGGCCGCCGAAAAATATCGCAAGCCTGGGCGCGCAAGACTTGCCGATTTTTCAGCCTCGCCGACGATGAGGCAGGCTTGGCTGGAGGCGCCCAACGAACGAACTGCGACCGGACTCGGCTATCGCTGGCACAGGGTCGGTCAGCTGATCGACGACCTCCATGCCGCCTGATGCGAAGCCAGTCAAAGCCGAGTGGCCTATCAACTCGCTGCTGGGTCAGCTCCAGCCGGAACCCGGCTGGACGATCCGTCGTGCCGTCATTGCAAGCTACAGCGCCGATCTGCGAGTGGTTGCGGCCGTGATGCTCGCCCTTTGCGGTGCATCGCAGGATCCGGAGCTCGCCAATCGCATTCGCTTCGCACAGGCGCTTCGTCGACTGAAGGGCAAGGTGGCGTTCGTCGTGCAGAGAGGGCGAATCCATCGGCCCCACAACCTGAACCGCATCGCCGCCTTGCTCGACCGGTTCGTCTTCGAAGCCGATTGCGACGAAGGGGCACCGACTGGCGGCCGTTCGTGGCATCCCAAGTTCGTCGTGTCGCAATGGCTGAACGAGGAAACCAAAGAGACATCGTGGCGGCTGTGGCTCGGCAGCCGCAACCTCACTCGTGATCTGTCACAAGACGTCGGATTGCTGCTGACCCCAGGAGATTACGCGCTGACGCCGGAATCGACGGCCGATCTCTCGCGGTCGGTCGCTGAACTCCAGAGATGCCTGCCACCAGGGGTCGCGCCACCGTTTGCGGCGAAGGAGATGAAATCGCTCGCCAGCGCGAAGTGGCGATTGCCGCCAGGCATCAAAGAGATCGCCCTTCACTGGATTGCTGGGGAAGACCGGTTCCCGGTCGTGGGCTCGCGCGTAGATGAAGCGATCGTTATCAGCCCGTTTATCGATAAGAATGCCTTGCAGGAAACACAACACTGGACAAAGGCAGGCGTGAAGCCTGTCGTGGTCGCCCCTACGACCGAGTTGTCTCGCGAGTGTCCAGCGGGTTCTCCCTTGCTGGAAACCGCGAAGCTGCACGTGATGGCCCCATCGTTCGACGAAGGCTCGTCCTACGACGAAGGGGAGCCGGGCACCGACGAGGGAGAAACGGATGGCGGTGCCGATCGTGAGACCGACCGCAGCGATGAGGCGGGCGCGATTCATGCCAAGCTGATCTATCTTCGGCGAGGTAAGACGAAGCGCCTCTGGCTGGGAAGCCCGAACTTCACGCGGCGTGGGTGGAAGCGGAACTACGAATTGGCCGCGTGTTTGACCGCCCTGCCCTCTGCCGATCCATGGCGAGGCGAGCTTAATGAGATCGTTTCGCGCATGGAGCTCTATAAGCCGCCCCCACCTCTCCCTTCCCAGATGGAGATCGTGGCCGATCGCCTGGAAAGCGCCCGCAAGCAACTCGCAGCATCGTTGAAGCCTATCCAGAGACGGGACGGGAACCTCGTCGCCATCGAAGCCGAAACCCCTTTCGTCCCTCCCGAAGACGCGATGAAACTCGTGGTCGGACTTCCCTGGGAAGGCAGCGTCCCGCAGCTCTGGCCGAGTGGATATCGGTCCGTCGCGTTGGGAGACGTGCCGCTGGAAGCTTGCGGCGATCTCGTCCTGTTTGAGCTTTCTCTCGAAAAGACCAGCTCCAGCTGGTTGATGCGGGCGCCCTTCACGCCTGCACTCGACGAGGCGCGGGACAGAGCTAGCCTCTTCTCGTACCTTGGGCCTGACGGGTATTTGGGCCTTCTGAATGCCGCGGTGAACGCAGGTACCCTTGTTATCGCCCCACCGTGGGACGATCCTGGCACGGGAACTGCGCTCCACGGCACCAGAGCGCAAGCGCGCAGTTCCGGCCCGTCGCTCGAATCCTTGCTCAAGCTTTATGTGAGATCGCCGGAGCAGTTCGATGAGTTCGCTCGCATCGTCGAGCACTATCGCGCCGAGGAGTCGCGATGGACTGAACGTTCCCCTCCCGAGCAGCAGGCAGCTGTCGAGCAATTGCAGGACTTCAACCGCCTATGGGACGAGGTCGGAAGCCGGCTGGTCGCGAAGGACAAGCGGCATGGAACCTAAGGCGTTTCAGCGCGCGGCCATTAAGGCTGCAGTCCGGGCTTTGAATCAAGGAAGCCGTCGATTCCTGCTGGCCGATGAAGTGGGCCTGGGCAAGACCGTCGTGGCCCGGGAGACTATCTGGAAGCTGGCCGAGGCAAAGAAGGATGGGGAGCCCTTTCGGGTCTTCTATGTAAGCTCCAACCAGACCCTTTCTGCTCAGAACGCCCCGCGGCTGGTCCGTGACGACGAGCAGGCGCAGTACAAGTTGCTCAATGTCAGCCGTCCCTCTCTTTTGGCAAACGGCCAGTATGCGGCAACCGCGAGGGTCCGCATCCAGTTGTTCCGGTTTTCCCCGGAAACGGCATTGCCCATCGTGAAGAAGAAGCCGCGCAGCGGTGTGATGGCCGAACGAGCCCTGCTGTTCGTCTTGCGGGCTCGCGTCCTGAAGTGGCGCCTGCCGCCGGGGTACGACCTGAAGAAAGTCTTCAGGGGACGACGGGTTAGTGAAAAGAGTTTCTCCCAAGCAGTCCGGAGCGCTGCCGCGCGCTACAGAAGCCGCAGCCTGCTGCGGGGGTACAATTTCAGTGCCGCGTTCCTGGCGGCAACAAGACTCGCGCTCCAGCTGGAGCCGGGAGATAGCCTCCAGGACAGGCTGGACCGTCTCGCGAAGTGCAATCCTCACGACCTTCTGGGCAGGCTCCGGGTGGCGCTGACAATGGCAAGCCTCGAATGCCTGCCGCCGGATCTGGTGATCTTCGACGAGTTTCATCGCTACCAGGACAAGGCGTTCGACCTTCCCGTCGAGACCAACGGCGTCATCGACGATGCGACGAGCGCGGGCCATCGGACGTTTTTGCAATTGCTACCGCAAGCGTCGCAGCCGAGGCTCCTTCTGTTGTCGGCGACGCCCTTCAAGTTCGTACACACGCCTGGCGACCGGTCCTCCTCCCGGTCCGATGCGGTGTTGTTTCATCGGCTGGTGGGCTTCCTCCACGGCGATGGCGCGCAGGGCCGAAGGGCGTACGAGGACTGCCGCGAAACATTCGCAGTTTTTGCAGCGGAACTGGCGGCCGGGAGATTCTCGTCGGAGAAGCTGCAGGAGGTCAAAGCCAAGCTCGAGGATCACATCCTTAGACCCCGTATGACCCGGATGGAACGCGTTGCGTTCTCGTCGATAGCCGGCGGCGAGGCCGAACCACCAGAGCCCCCCGGGGAATTTCCGAAGGAGCGGGACATTGCCTTGCTCGCCGGATTTGCGAGGGGGCTTCGGGACCGCGACAAGGGATCGGCTGTGACCTTCTGGCGGTCGATACCGCTGCCGCATCAAACGATGGGAAGCCATTACGCCATGTGGGCGAAAGCCCCGAAAGTCGGAAAAAAGCGATGGCGCAAGCTTCCGGGTGTGTCCGCCAACGACCGCAATTCGATGCGGGTCCGCGAA
Source organism: Bordetella parapertussis (assembly GCA_943372075.1). Classification (GTDB taxonomy): domain Bacteria; phylum Pseudomonadota; class Alphaproteobacteria; order Rhizobiales; family Xanthobacteraceae; genus Bradyrhizobium. Next base: position 8,469 of record CALRXG020000002.1, read on the forward strand.
GAGGCGTATCACCCGAAGTTCCGTGAACTACTCCGGCAATTCCCGCCTGAACGATTGGCCTTGCCCTGGCTGGCGCCCTCCTCGCCTTGGTGGCCCCTTGAGGGGCCGTGGGCGAAAGTGGAATCGTTGGGCGAAGTGCACAAAGGTTTACTGTTTAGCCACTATCGGGCGGTGCCCGCCGCCGTGGCCGGACTGATCAGCCTGGCGGTCGAAGAGTGGGCCGCCCGGCGTGTGGGTTGGAAAAGCAGCCGAAAGCTCGCAAAGCGCACATTCTTGTCACCCAAAGCCCTCTCCAACATCCTGCTTTTCCATCCGTCCGCGTGGCTGGCCACCAAGGTCGATCCAACAGCCCATCGGCATGGCGACCGGAGGCGCGCCATCTCATCCATTGCGCGGGAGCTACGTCGGAAACTTCCCGACGCTGTTTCCTATGAGCCGGAAAAGACGACACAGCGGCCCCTCTGGCAGGTTCTTTCTCTGATCGAGCAACGCTGTTCGAAGACCCCCAGCATGCTCGACGTCTGGAAGGGCATCGGCGCGCGGAGCGATCAGTTGGCAGATGGCCTTGGTCGTATCGTCGATGCGGGCAGCCGCGCTGAGCCCTATGTATCGCCTAAGGAGTTGCGCTCTCTCGCGTGGTTCGCCCTGACGGCCCCGGGTGTTGTGCTGCTGCGGCGCCTGGCCAGCCGATGCGACCTCGATACTCCGGCCAAGCTTGCCGAACTCACCGCCCTTTCCTGGAAGGGACTGCGATCCTACTTCGACCAGCCTTGGTTTGTCGCGCGATTGAGCCGTGGCGCCAAAGTCTCGTACCCCGAGGCGCTCCAGATGGCGGTCTACGAAGGCAATTTCGAAGCCTGCCTTGACGAGCATTTTTGGCTGGGCGATCCGGACAACGCGAACTGGTTCCGCGAAGGCAGACGTGGCGGTCGTCTGGATGCCCTGACGCGAAGTCTCAGCATTCGTGCCGCGCCGGTGGTTCTCCAGTTGCCAGGCACCTCCGAAGGGAAGCCGCTCAGGCTCGCCGCTCACGCAGCGCTTCCTCTCACGGACTCGGCGACGGATATTGCAGGGGATGTCGGCGAGGAGAAGCTGCGGGCCGACGAGGTGCGGCGCGCCTTCAACACGCCCTTCTGGCCGCATTTGCTGTGCACAACTTCGGTTGGCCAAGAGGGACTGGACTTCCATCAATGGTGCCAGACTGTAATCCATTGGGACCTCCCCGGCGGCCCGATCGAGTTTGAGCAGAGAGAGGGTCGGGTCGACCGCTTTAGGAGTCTGGCCGTGCGCCGGGCCATTACGCGCTTGGCCGAAGGGGAATTCGGGGAGCGGTTCCTGTGGGACGATCTCGACAAATTTGCGGAGAGTCTCGGCGATCCGACCGGCCTGCGGCCATGGTGGATCATAGAAGGTGCTGCGATGCGGCGCCTCTTCCTTGATGCACCCTCGAGCGAGGAACGCGCGCGGAAAAGAGAGCTAGCTCGCCTTCGCGACCTCTATAGGCTGGTCCTGGGCATGCCCAACCAGTGGCAGCTGCTCGCCAGGTTGGCAGCTTCTGATCTGGATGTGGAAACGGCTCGACGCGCCTGCCTTAACCTCGCAGCGTGGACAGAGGCGAGTTAAGAAGGAGTATCCCTCAAGCGGCGGCGCCCTTCGCGCTCGATCCACAACCTCATTCCAAGCGACAAGTCATTCCGCAAATCGAGCATCATCTTTAGGCGAACGGGCAATGCCCAGTCCGGTGTGGCAGCGACCTCTCTTCGAACGCCGTCCCGGTGAGCGACCATTCCAGACAGATTCGCTGCAAAAAAAGTCGGCAAGATCAGTCGAGGTAGGACGAGCACTGCTATCTCGGGCAGGTCATCTCGAAATGCAATGTAGTCCACTGCTGCGGCCCGGGTCCCAGTACGAGGCGAGCTCATGAGTTCCACGACTTGGTCTCTCGTGCCAAACAGCGTGATCAGTGCAACCCTGCGGTTCTCATCCGATCCGGCACCTTGAACAGCGTCAACTATCCTTCTTGAGTCTTCAGGCGAAGCCACCAAAACTGTCAAAAGACCCGGCACGAAGGAAGCTGCGGGATCGTTGAGGCGTCGGAGGGCCGCTAGCAAGGCGGCATTGCGATCGGACGTGGCTAACCAGAGGTACGCTTCGGTCTGTACCGCGACATCGCCCCGGGCCAAGAAGGGTTCAATTCCTGTTGGCTGGGCCTTCAACGTTCTGAGTCGCCGGATTAGACGTGCCTTCCAGTAGCCGTCAATCTCCGCGAGTGCGAGCGTCCTGAGAGACGCGACTTGATCTGTTGCAGTGATGAGTTCGGCCAGTTGAAAAATGTCCGCGCTGGCTCTGCTCTCTTGAATCGCGAACCTGGTAACGACGACCAATTCACTACGTTGCCCACGAAGGCCGATCGTCCACTGCGAGTCCCCTCCCACCGAAGTCCGCTCGGGAGGGATCAGTACGACGTTAATATCGGAACAACCGGCAGTGACCAATGCAGCGAGCCGAGTTCGAATGTTGCGAAACGCTGTAGCACCTGCCGCACTATCAAGTGCGCCCAGAAACCGGCGGAAATAATCAAGAGTAGAAGCTGCATCGTCTACCGGGAGAGGACACTGCCGCTCTGGCAGCGCGAGCGCCAATTCGATCATCCTAGAAAGCGTTCCCGGCCGATCGGCAAGTTTGCCGGGTTGCCCGGCCACGAACTGCCGGACAATGTCGCGAATCTCCGCCGCCAAAGCCGCCGCCAGTTCGGTCGCCGATTCACCTGCTTGCAATGTCAAGAGCAGCGCGACAACGGGTTGATGTGCCGTATCGACTCCAAGGAGCGGCTCCGTGTCTATTGAGCACTTGGACCGAAGCGCAGTGTCGATCGTTGCACGGACAAACTGGGAATAGTATGGAGCGGCGGCAAAGGCGTTAAGGTACGTCAGCAAGGCATCGTCACAAGGGGAGCTCCACAGCTGAAGAGCCTCGAGATGAATGCCGACTTGACTCATCGAGAAACCGCGAGACGACAGAGCTTGTAGCGCCCGCGTGCGAGCCAATCGGTTGAGTGCACGAACCGCGGCCTGCGCCACCTCTGGAGTCCGGTCCTTCGCGAATTCTTCAAGCCGCGGCAGGTCCGACTGCTCGCTGCTCTCTGCGAACAGTTGAGCCAGTTCGGACCAGTCATTGGGCCGGTCCCGAGCGGTCTGCTTCAGCCCCTCCTGGGCGACGCTTCTTGCGAGATTGTTCTGTCTGCTCCACAGCAGCCAAAGCGACCGTCCCGCCGGGCTCAGCTCTCGTTCGACGACGGTGAAAAGAGCTTCGTCTCTTCCGAAGCGTACCTTCTCTCCCAAGCGAAGTGCGCTGTTCTCCTTGAGATGATTGCGCGGTACTTCACTCGTCCAGACCAGCCGGGGGTAGCCGAGCCCGGTCAGGCTGGGATGGCCATGGAATATCGATATCGATTTGTCATCCGCGTCGAGATAATAACTTTGATCCAAAACGACCCAAAACAACCCGAGACCAAGGCTGAGAACGCCAAGTATCGTGGCGGCGGTCCATTTGATCCGGCTCAACACATACTTCTGTGAATAGCGCTGAATCCTCACACGGATCTGCTTTAGCGTCTCCCCTGTGTGCAGGAACACGAGTGGATCTTCAGTGTAGCCACCATTGAATACGGGCTCTTGCGCCGGCAATCGCCCCTTCGCGTTTGTGATCTCCTCGCTTACGGAATCACGGAGATGTCTCAGTAGATCGTTGAAGTACACCTCCCCTGGCGCCGCTGATACTTGTTCCCGGCCGTCTACGACCGCGAGAAGATGCCTGGTAAAGAGCGATCCCTCCGCGGTCTCCCATGAGGATTGATTTGCCCGGGACGCGCTGAGCAAAATCCTAAAATCGTGGCGCCCGACCTGCTGAAGAAAGCTCGGCGCATTCTCGGCCAGAGCGGCACCGCCGCAGCAATCCAGGATTATCAACACCCCGCGAGCTGCACATGGCGCAAAGATCGTATCGAGATCCTCGCTTGTCAGTGTGGTTGACGCAAAATCCGACGACTTACTGTCGTGCATCAAGAGTCCGAAGCCGCTGTCGAGCGGTTCGCCGTGCCCCGCGAAGTAGAATATGAGAATTTGTTCGGGGCCCGCTGTCAAAGCACGTCGTTCGAGCGACGCAATCACGGCTTGCCGAGTGGCTCCCTCATTGATCAGAACATCGACGTTCTCGTCTTTCAAACGGCAACCGCTCGGGTTCTTCAGGCCTTCATAGAGCCGCGCTGTCTCCGGAGCGCAGGCCGGAAGAGGACGAATGTCCGGATCCTTGTAGATGCTCACGCCGACGAGCGTCGCTAACGTCAGGTCTCCGAATGCACCGGCTTGAATCCGCTTCGGCAGCATGACCGTCAGAACCAAGGCGACAAGAACACTCGCCTCAAACCCGTCAAGGGCCTCGATTCGTTTGCGACATTTCCACGGCGCGCGCTAGCATCAGGCGCCCTACCCGCACCAGCCGCGGCGCCGGCGGCACCCGTGGCGCCGGCGGCCGAGCAATAGACGAGAAATCCATTGGTTATGCCAATTACATAGTCGCTCGCGACGCCCCCAGATTGGTACACGATGCCCAGGCAGATGAGTTGAGCGATCGCAAGCGCCAACCAACGCGGATTATAGTCGAATGCTCTCTGGATGCCGTTGCTTACGACGAAAGTTGCGCCTGTAGCCCCGCCCAAAGTCATCATGCTCTGAAGCGTAAAGAAAGCGTTCGTTGTCGTTTCGGGCATCTTGTCCTCTCTTGATGCGGCCTCTACCCGTCGGATGACGCCGTGAATATTCTCTCGACTTTACCTACGCCCGTATGTTGGCCTGCACCGCTATTAACGTCATGCGCGTGCGGAAACACCAGGAATGGCCATAGGTCTGCATGCGGCCTTCTCTATAGGGAACGACTTTGCCAAACAGCTCCTTGCGTACATCCCGCTCAACTTACGAGAGCATATGTATCTCTGCACTACAGCGTGAGGGAGCCGTCAAGGATTGTCCAGAGAGCCCGGAAGGCGGCCCCCTGGGGGCGCCTCGCCGTCTGGGCGGGGCGCCTTAGATCGCGCGTCAGGCGCGAATGAAGCCGCTGCGTCTCGCCTCGTCGGCATAGCGGCTGAGGGGCCGATCGGCCTTGAAGCTCGTATCGCGTTCGATCGACAGGCCTAGCTTGCCGCGGGCCCCGGCGAGCTCCGACAAGGAGACCGAGCCCAGCTCCGGCGACCCGAGGCCGAGGTCGCAGAGCCCGAATGCAATATCCGGATTGTCCGGATCGATCTCGGTGAGCAGCCACGTGGCCGCCGCGTCAGGCGTGAAGAGCTTCACGACAGGGAACGGATCGTGCTCTCGACCATAGGCAGTAAGCTTGCCATTGGCGAGAAGTTGAGCTCGATCCTCTGGGGTCAGTAAGTCCACAGTCACCTCCGTTGGTTGGACGCCCCGGTCGGGCGCTGGGAGGCGGCGGCAGGCGCGACAAGCGACGCGGTCAACCCCCAACCCGGTCGCTGGTGCGGGCCGGGGGTTGACCGCGTCGCAGCGCCTGCCACTTCCCGACCAGCCCCGAGCGGGGCGGCCGGGCGGAGTGAGTGGGGACGATGAGCGGTGGGTGAGCGATCGCTGGAGGGCATGCCAGCTTCGTGCTAAGGTTACCCTGGGGGGCGTGAACTTGGGGCGACAAGCAAGAAGCGCCTGCACGGGGGTTGCTGGCGCATGTCGCTGCGATCAATTGCATTCAAGGAAGAGTACCGGTCTGGTCAGGACGATGCGCTGGCCGACTTCTTCCTGCCCGGATTCCGGGTTGCGCGACGCTATGATCGGGCTGTCGGCTATTTCTCGAGCTCAGCGCTAGAGTGCTTCGCCGAACCCTTCGGCCGGTTCGTTCAGTTCGGTGGCGTTGTCCGCTTGGTGACTTCGGTCGAACTGCGCGACCAGGACGTGGCGGTGATCGAGGCCGGCGGGAATGCCCAAGAGGTGTGCGAGGAGCGCATCCTTGAGGTCATCGATCGAGAGTTCGGAGCGGGCGCTGTAAGCACCGGTGTGCGCAAGCTCGGCGCGCTGCTCGAAGCCGGACGCCTCCAGATCAAGATTGCCACTCCGGCACGTGGTAGGGGAATCTACCATGAAAAGGTCGGCATCTTTCATGGCGAGGGCGATGACTATGTCGCCTTTTCAGGGTCGACCAATGAAAGCCGGGAAGCGCTCGTGCACAACTACGAGTGCATCGACGTCTATCCGTCCTGGGAGGCGGCGTCGCGGGCACGCGGCAAGAAGGAGCATTTCGAGGCGCTCTGGGGCGGTGTTGCTTCGGGCGCCCGCACCTACACCTTTCCCGAAGCGGCCAAACGCAAGCTCATCCGAGCAATCAAAGAGGCGCCGCTGCGAGGGACGGCTGCGGAAGCAGGCGAGGACGAGGGCCTGTGGCCCCACCAGAAGGCCGCGATCGCCGCATTCATGGAGAAGCGGCGCGGCATTCTTGAGATGGCAACGGGCACAGGAAAGACGCGCACCGCGCTTGTTATCCTGGTCCGGCTAATCCGCTCCAGCGCGATCCAGACAGCGGTCATCGCGGGCGACGGCAACGACCTGCTCGACCAATGGTGGGGCGATGTCGCGGCGGTCGTCGCGGAGAGCTATCCGCGCTTCCGGCTATTGCGCCACTATGGCACCCACCATGACCGCGACGAGTATCTGATCGACCCCGAGAACACGGTCCTGCTCTGCTCGCGCACGGCGCTGCAGGGCGTCCTGAAGCGACTGGGGAGTGCGGCGAAGCGCAAGGCGATCCTGATCCAGGACGAGGTGCATCGCTTCGGGAGCGCATCGCACGTCGCGCAGCTGGACGGACTAGCCGATGCAATCCAGTGGCGGCTCGGCCTGAGCGCCACGCCGGACCGCGAATACGACCAAGACGGTAACGCGTTCATCGCACGCAATATCGGCCCGGTAATTTTCCGGTACCCGCTCGAGAACGCGATCGGCGCCGGCATCCTGTGCGGATTCGACTATGTGGCGCTCGAATGGGATCCGAGCGACGAAGACCGCCGCGCCGTGCACGCCCTGATGCGCCGGCGCGCGGCGAGCATGAGCGGGGATCGGCCCATGAGCGAGGAAGAGTTCCGCCGCGAAGTGGCTCGCGTTTACAAAAACTCCGTCGAAAAGGTGCCGCTGTTTGAGCGCTTTGTTGCTGAGCATCCCGAGGCGCTGGAGCGTTGCATCGTGTTCGTCGCTGAGAAGGCCTACGGAGAACTGGTGCGCGAGCATATCCACGCGATCACCCCGCGCTTCCATACCTATTTTGATGTCGACGACTCGGCAGTTCTGCGCGAGTTCGCAACGGGCGTCATCGACTGCTTGATCACCTGCCATCGTGTGTCCGAAGGCATCGACATCCGCAGCGTCCGTGCCGTGGTGCTGTTGTCGGCCGATCGCGCCCGTCTGGAGACGATCCAGCGCATCGGCCGATGCCTGCGGATCGACCAGACCGATCCGGATAAGCGGGCCTTGGTTGTCGATTTCATTCGCAGGCGCGCCGAGGCGGACGGCGACCCGACCGCGGACGAGGAGCGCCGGATCTGGCTGGAAAGCCTCTCAACCTTAAGGAGGACGCCGCATGTCGAGGGTCAATGAGAACGTGGTGGCGGCGTTGAAGGCGGCGGCGAGCGATGCCGATCAGCCAAAGGAGGTCGCGCAGCGGCTGGTGTCGTGGCTGGATGCGCTGGCGACGGGCAATGCCATGATCACCGACGACAATGAGGCGGCGAAGCGCATCTCGGATCTGCTCGATCTGGTGCGGCTACCATCCGGCGAGATGAGCGCACTGGATTTTGAGGATGACGCATGACCCAGGTTCGTCTCCTCGGGTGGAAGGCATCAGGGCTGAGGTGTCCGGACCATGAGATCGTGCTCACCAAGGCCGATGGAAGGCCACACCATGTCAGCTTGATCCAGATGCCGAATGGAACTGGCAAGACGACGACGCTGGAGCTCTTGCGGGCGGCCCTGTCCGGACCTGAAGCATGGACCGATACGACCTCGATTGGCGAGTTTGCGCCGCGGGGAATCAATACCGGTCGCGGCGTATTCGAGGCGCGAGTCATGGTCGACGATCGTCGCTTCACGATCGAGATGACGCTCGACTTCGATCAGCGGAAGGTTGCATTCCGCACTACCTGGACATCCTCCGTGCCGCGTTTTATGCGCCCCCCGGCGCTTCTGCGCGTGTTGACCCCGGAGTTCGTGCCCTTCTTCGTTTTCGACGGCGAGCTCGCGCACGCCCTGCTCGATCCGCGCAAGACCCGGGCGCGCGAAGCGCTCGAGGTCCAGTTCCAGTTGTCGAGCCTTAACCAGTTCAGCAAGCTCATGGACCGCTATTGGGAAGACAAGACGCGCAATTCAACAGCAAAGGGCGAGAAGGGCCTCACACAGCGCCGCAATAGGCTGAATGAACTCACGACGCGGCGGGACCAACTCACGAGAGAGCAGCGCGAACTAAAGCGCCAGCTCACCACCCTGACCGCGCAGCGCGATAAGCTGGCCAACGACTACAAAGAGCGCTTCGATCAAGATCATCAGGCGCAGGAAGAGCGGCGGCGACTCGATGAGGACCTGTCGCGCGCCAACAGCAATCTCAGTACCCTGCTCACCGGCGCCTTCACCGAAATGCGGAAGCCGCAATGTCTGTCGTCGCGATTTACGGCAGGTCTGCAAGCGCTCAGAGAGAATCTCGAAAAGCTCAAGTTACCCGAAAATGCGGCTAAGGAGTTTTTCGACGATCTCGCCGAGGCCGATCATTGCGTTTGCGGCGAGGAGATGACCAACGCTCGGCGCGGTGCAATCCTCGCGCGCCGGGATTCCTATCTTGGGAAGGAAGACCAGGGCGTCCTCAACGCCATCAAGGGCGCGATCAAGGACACCGCCGGCGCCGACCCGGCAAGCTACCGCGAACAGCTGGACCAGAAGCTTGCCCGGCTGCGCGATGCTGTGCGCGATCGCGACCTGGTCCAGGGCGAGCTGGACGCGCTGGAGCGGCGCCGACTCGAGGCGGGCGACATAGAGCTTGCTGCGATGAAGGCAAAACTGGATGAACTCGACACGGACATCGGCGCTGCCGACGATCGCCTGGCAGTGATCGAGGCCGACGACGATGGCGGCCTGGGCGACGAAACCGATTCCCTGAAGGCGCTGGCGAAGCGGATCAAGCGCGCTGAGGATCTATACGCAGAGGCAACGGAGACCAGGGACATTCGCATCAAGACCAAGTTGCTGAAGGCGCTGATCGAGGCCGCGGTGGCTGACGCCTCCACCCGCATTGCCAAGCAGCTTGTCGATGCGACAAACGCGCGGCTGGCAGGCATCTTAACCCGCTCGCCGCTGCGCGTGGCCGACGTGCGCGACAGCGTCGTGCTCGATGGCCAAAGCAAGGGAAGTCCCGGTCAGACCCTGGCGCTGGGTTACGCCTTCCTGCTTGGGCTGTTCGATGCCGGCCAAGTAAGCCTGCCGTTCGTCGTGGACAGCCCAACCGGAGCACTCGACAAGAACGTGCGCCGCGAGATCGCAGAGCTCTTGCCCAGCATCTCGCAGCAGCTTGTCGCCTTCACGACCAGTTCGGAGTATGAGCAGTTCGTGCCGGTGCTCGACCGTGCGGCGCGCCAGGATGTCCAGTACCTGACGATGTTCCGGCTGAACGACGCGACGCGCCCACTGCTCGACCGGGCCGATGGCGGCGCCGCGGCGCTGACTGGCAATGGCGCGCTGGTCGCATCCAAAAGCTTCTTCGAGGCGTTCGACAGCGAAGCCTATGAGGAGCCCGCCTCTGCGAGGGCCGCCTGATGAGCTTTCGCCTGCGCACCGACGCCGAAAAGTGGTTTTCGGAGATCGAGAAGGACTTCGCCCTCAAGTTCGACGCTTACTACTTCTGCCTGATGGCCGGCTATGCTGCCGTGCGGCGGTCGCCTCTCACCTCTACCGACAAACCGGCCTTCGTCGACGACTTTCCCGGAGTCTACAAACTTCAGCAAAACCTGCTGCTCGGCGGGCTGGTCGATTGCGACCTGCGCGACCGCGGTATCTCGGTGTCTGACAAGGCGGCGGTCCAGAAGGTCGTTTCCGAGCTACTGACCGCTACCGGGGCCAGCACGCACCTGAGTGCGGCAGGCGCGACGCGGATGAATGAATATGCCAGCGGCGGGTTCGACGTGCTCGCCGAGCGGCTGATCGACAAGCCGCACAAGCTCGAAACCTTCCTGCGGGGCTATGCGAAGTTGATCAGTGAACTCGAAGCCGAGAGGGATCAGGTTGAAGCTGCCTTCGATGCAGCGTAAGGCGAAAAGAGACCAGCGAAAGTACCTACAATGCCCGTCAAGACATTCGAGTATCCAGCGCTACTGGTTCGTCAAGGTGGCGATGCCCCACCTCTGGTCTTGCTCTCGGCTTCGGCGGTTGAAATCGACCAATGGGTCGGCATACCCCAGAAGTCGCGCCTTTTGGATGGAGAGACGATAGGCTTTCAGCGCGACGTCAACGAACTCCGCGTACAGCAGATCGCCGAGTTCTATAGTGAGCCGCGCAACGTCATTCACAATCCCCTGCTTTGCGCAATCCGGAAGCCGGAAGGTGCCGACGTTTCGTTCACACCGGCGAGTTCACCTGCCGACGCTTCCGCTCTCGCTGGAACGCTAAAGATTTCGCTGCAAGATCGTTCGGCCGCGCGCTTGGTGGACCTATTCCAGCAGGCGCGAAAGTCTCTGGAGGAGCGGGTTCCGGAACTCGTCGGACGCGCAGAGCCGGATGACCTGATCACAAAGCTCCGGATGATTGCCGACGTCCCCATCTCGGCGCCCGCTAATGCGTACGACGACGAAGCCGACGACTCCGACGATGGAGTGGATGGCGACGCCGATGCTGCAGCTGTTGCGGAGGAGGCGCTATTCGAAGAATCACACGTGACAGAATTTTGGTCGGAGCTGCGCGCTCGGGAGGTTTTGCTGGCGCGGCTGGGTGATCAATTTCAGGGTGATGCGTTCGTTGGTTTCGGAAGAGAAGCCTTAGAGGCTTACCTTCGTCCAGTCGTCTTGGTCGACGGCCAACATCGTTTATTAGGGGCGTTACGCGCCGCTCGCGACTCGATCGACAAGGACCCCAAGCTGCTGGCGGCAGCAGCAACCCAACTCACGTCTGGCACCGCTGTAGAAGAAGTCGAGCATGAACTGCTTGTTGAGCGTGCGCGGAGATTGCCGATCTCATTGCTCTTAGAATCCGCTCCCGGGGAACACGTCTTTCAGTTTGTGGTCGTCAATCAAAAAGCAACGCCAGTTCGACCAGCGTTGCTCGCCACGATCATTTCGACGAGCTTGTCGGAAGGCGAGCTCGAGCCCATTACGGACCGGCTTGAGAACGCCGGAATTCCGCTGAAGAGTTCCCGCGCTATCAGCTTCTTCGCGCGAAACTCGCAGAGTCCCTTCGCCAATCTCGTAACCAGAGGCCTCGCGGATGAAGGTTCTGATCTCCTGCCGTGGACTGTCCTCGGACAGCTGGTAACACTGTTCCGCGAGCTGCGTGGAGCGCGGTATTACCATGATCGGAAGATCGATTATGCGGATGTGTGGAAGCGTCGACTCCTCGAAACCTCGAAAATTGCGCTCGATGATGAAGCCGCCGACCCAAATGCTTTCGAATTCTGGCGGCGTCCAGACGGTCCTTGGCGCGCCATATTCATCGAGTTCTGGTCCGCGGTTCGCGACGCCCTGGGTAACACCAGCAATGCAGATGCCCACAACTACTGGGGCCGCCCTCGCACGTCCAACCTGTTTAACAAGCCAAGTTTGACGACGCTGGCGACAGACTTCTTTGCTTTCCTCGTGGAGACACGCAAGACGATCGACTCACCTGATCAGGTGTCTGGATTGGTCGACGAATGGCTTCTCGACCTCGATCGCAACTATTTCGCGCGGGATTGGCGTCTGGCGGGCGTCAAGAAGGATTCGCCAGGAACAAGAAAGCAATGGTCAAAGATATGGTATGGCTATCGGCGCGATCCCCGGATGTTGCCAAACGTCCGTCTTTTCTCAACCCTCTACAAAGAGGGATGAGCAATCATGTCACTTGCCCGTGTAAGCCACTACATCGAAGAGACACCAGGGGATCCTTCGAGTCTGTGGCGAATGGCCGATCTCGTTGCCATGTCGTCTCGACCACCCCCCGACGCTATGTTGCCGCACAACGAGCCGATGTTGCGGGCCGACGCCTATGCCATCTGGTTCAGGTGGTTCGTGGAAGGACTGTGCAATCCACTGCGCTACGTCGAGGATGAAACTAAGACAATAATCGACGTACTTTCGGATGTTCTAGCACGCGTCGATGCAGTTTATCCAGGAGAGCCTAGGGACGAGCGCATCGCGTTCGGGCAGAAAATCTCGCGGCGCATTATGCTTGAGGTCGAAAGACATCGGCAGCTTAAGCGCGTAGGGGCATCGCCCTCAATCAAGCGAGACCTGGTCGACACAGCGGGAGGTGAGCCAAGATGCTGGATATGTGGCTTCAAATTCAGTGCGCCCGCTCTGGATCGGTTCTTGAAGAGGCGCAAGGGGATAGAGTTGGAGCTGCCCCAGTTTGTTGATGTCTTTAGGCCAAGAGGCATCGTACCTCGCGACATCGGAATTGAAGTCGAGCACATTGTTCCTGTCGCTGCCGGGGGAGGCGGTAAGGCTAACCTTGCCCTGGCATGCGGATGGTGCAACAAGAGCAAGGGCGCTCGTACCTCTATCTATGATGCCGATGGGAGACCGCCGCGCTCAGCGTATGCGCTAGGAGCAGCGGTTTGGCACGAACTGCCACATCCATTCTGGACTGTCCGAATCCTAGCAACCCGAGCACGATGTGAGCATTCAGATGGCTGCAATGCGACGGTGAAGAATGCCGAACTCTTTATTGCTCCCGGAGATCCAAGAGGCGCGCCGAATCCTAGCAATCTCCACGTTTACTGTGCCGAACATGACCCCTATGCCGCGCACCGTTTCTTCAGCCGTGAAGCCGCGAAACGGATTTGGGACGATCGGGCAAGGACGGCAGCTTGACGCCCAAGCGGCTCAGGCAAACGCAGAGCGCATTCAAGCGAATTGTACGTTCGCAAGAACGTCGCGAGGACTATGCAGCTGGCGGTCACCGGAATCATGGTGGCCCCATTCGAGGGCATCTGCGCCGGGCAAGACCGAAATCGAAGCCAGTGCTTGAATCAAGTAAAGCAGTAAGCGGCCCAATACGTAGAATCGATAGAGTCGAGCATGCGCGACCCGCGCGTCACCCCAGTCTGGGTGGTCGGGCACCTCATCCTCGCCGTGAAACACAAAATTTCGGAACTCACGACTTAGCTCTGCTGCGAGCACCAAGTCGCGCTCGGTGAATCGCAATCGGATCTTGTTCAGTCGATCATCGAACCGACCGCCCAGCTCGCACAAGCGGATGCCGAGGCGGACCAACTCATCAAGGCCTCCAAAGCGGGTAGATAGCTCCGGGCGGCTTTCAAAGAGGCGGCGACCTCGTTCCCCCAACCGACCGTCCTTCAGCAACCCTCGTAGTTCTTCTGTCGCGGTGGCGGCTACTGCCGCCTCATATGCATTCCAAAGGAAATTGAAGATGCTAGCGGCCGCCACGTACTTGGAAGCCATCTCACTGCGAGCGTTCTCGTAGTCAATCGTAGGCTCACAAAGCGCGAAGACCATTGGGTCCTCCACGAAGCCTGTATCTGCTTCCACATCCGAGATGCTGGCCGCCATCAGCAGGGGGAACAAGACCCCTTCCCAAGGATGAGGATCGGAAAATGCGAATGCCTCGAAAATGCAATCCCTGACTAGCCGATAGAGGCTGGCGACGTGGTCCCGAAACGGGCGGAGGCGATTGCGCGGGCACTCAGGCTTGGCACAGGTGCACTTGTCAGCGTGCTTACTTGGATCAATCGCAATGTAACGGGGACGGCAGGAGCGATCCGAGAGATAGATGTACTTTCCGTAGCCCTCGCGCTCACGCTTGGCGGCTGGCGTGCGCGCAAACCGAACTCGCTGTTCATGCTCTAAAAGCGTTGCCTGGAAGCCAGACGCTTTCAACGCGACCCGCTGAGCTTGACGGGACGTTCCCTCGCGGTCCCACCAACCTTTGCGAAGAGCAGCCCTAGGCAGTGGCTTGCCAATAATGGCTGCGAGTTCCGCGAATGACATTTCTAGCTGGTCTCGGTCCTCTTCTCTAAGATGCCAGGCGAGCTTCGTATACTTTCCCCGTCGCGGTTCCCTGATCATCTAGGCCCCTCCCCTAGTGCGATCTGTTTGGAATGGCACCGTAGTCACAGCTGGCATCACGCGCGCATCCGAGCCGTAGAAAAGGTCGTACCTCAAAGACGCAGGTCGTCGAGTGCAGCGACGATCTCCTTCCAGGGAACCGGCGGCGTCATATGACTCCAAGACAGACGAACGGTGCTGGCGGTTTCGCTCTCGTCCAAGCCCATGGCCGAAAGGACATGGCTGGGTTCATAGCGGGCGGACGTGCAGGCCGAGCCGTTGGAGATTGCGACCAGCTCCTTGAGCGCGACCATTACTGCCTCGGAATCGATGCCGGGCACCGCAACGCTGAGGATGTTTGGGAGGACGCCGCGGTCGTGATCGCCATGCACAACAGGCTGCAGGGGTGCGAACGCCCTAAGCGCCTCGGCGCGAATTCGGGCGCAGGCCGCGCCGCGCTCTTTCCGCTCAGCCTCCGCAAATTCGGCGGCTTGGCCGAGGCCAGCGATCAGCGGAACGGGCTGGGTTCCTGGCCGAAGGCCCCGCTCCTGGCCGCCGCCCACCATGAGGGGCCGTAAGGGGGGCCGCTGCCCATTGCGACGCCGCGCCAGAAGCGCGCCGACACCCTTCGGCCCGAAGACCTTATGACCACTGATGCTGACGAGATCGATCCGGCGATGCCGGAGCGTCGGGGTTTCGCGCCCGTAGGTCTGCGCGGCGTCGACATGGAAGTAGGGCTCATCGACTGGAAGGCCGTCGGCAATTTCGGAAATCGGCTGGAGGGCGCCGGTCTCGTTGTTGGCGTGCATCACCGACACCAGCAACGTGTCGGCCCGCACGGCAGCGAGCACATCAGCGGCGGCTACATGTCCCAGCCGATCGGGCGCTACCAAGGTGACCTCAAACCCCTCCTCCCCAAGCCGCGCCAGCGGCTCGAGGACGGCCTTATGTTCGATCGCCGTACTGACGATGTGGCGCTTACCCGCCTGCCCGCCATAAGCGGCGAGACCGAGGACGGCGAGGTTGTCACTCTCCGTCGCACCGCTGGTGAAGATCACCTCATCCGGCTCACCGGCCAAGGTCGCGGCCACACGCTCCCGGGCGCGACTGACTTCCCGTAAGGCCGCCGCGCCGTAACCATGGGTCCGGCTCCCGGCGTTGCCGTATTCCTCGACAAACAGGCGCATGACGGTCTCCGCGACCCGAGAGTCGGTTGCGGTGGTGGCGGCGCAATCCAGGTAGACCGGACGTGGAAGGGGCATTTGTGACCTCTGGAAGCGGACTACGTTTCTACCGTTGACGTAGTACGCTAACCCAACATAATGTGTTTGGGACGCTTCGTCTCCTCAAAATAAGGGCCGCGATGGAACCCGCGTTCGAATACGTGTTCCCGGCGATTCGAGGCATCCAAGCCGGGCGGGAATTCTACGTCTCCATGTGCCCGCTGCGGCTGCTGCCCAAGCTGTTCCTCTTCAACGAGGCGGAGCTGGTCCCCGAACTTCGGGCACAACGGCTGCTGAACCGGGGGCGGCTGCCGGAAATCGCGCGCTATATCAGCGAAAACCGCGCGAGCTACGTCTTTTCAGCAATTACTGCCTCTGTCGATGCGGACGTCCGGTTCGCGACGATGTCCAACGGCAGCGAGCTCGGGATGATCGGATCGCTTCATATCCCGATGAGCGCCCGGTTCATCATCAATGATGGGCAACACCGCAGAGCAGCGATCGAAATGGCGTTGCGGGACTGCCCCGAACTTGCCGACGAGAGCATCGCCGTCGTCTTCTTTCTCGACCGCGGGCTAGATCGCTGTCAGCAGATGTTCGCCGACCTGAACCGCTACGCGATCCGCCCGTCGCGGTCCTTGAACGTGCTCTACGACCACCGCGACGAGAAGGCTCAGCTGGCAAAGCTCGTCCTGGAGCAGCTGCCCGACTTCAAGGCTCTGGTGGAGATGGAAAAATCGAGCTTATCCATCGGTTCCAAGAAGCTCTTCACCTTGAGCGCCTTGTGGACCGCCACGTCGGCTTTGGTCGCCAACCTGGAACTTGGGGATGAAGAAGACGCAGCGGTTGTGGCGTTCTGGCGCGAGGTCTATGGGCAGATGCCGGAATGGCGGTCGGTCCGGAAGGGGGAAATGACGGCAGGCGCCTTCAGGCAACAGTATTTGCACGCTCATGGCGTGGTGTTGCACGGCCTCGGGCGCGTCGGAAACGCGTTGCTCCGTCAGCATGAGCGGGCGTGGCGAAGCAAGTTGAAAGGGCTGCGCACGCTCGATTGGCGACGGTCGCATTCGTCCTGGGAAGGACGGGCTACGATAGGGGGGAACGTGTCCAAGAATTTTCAGAACGTCGTCCTGACGACCAACCTCATCAAATCCCATCTACGCCTTATGCTCAGCCCAGAAGAGCAGAGGCTGGAGGACGCGCTAACGCGGGGCGAACATGGGGCGTGACGTCACCACGCCGGCAAAAATCTCGGCGTTCGCCGGACTTGGCTTCAAGCAGACGATTGCTCGTCTGCTCGAAGAGATCATCGAGCTCTACAAGGCCGATTCCATTCCATGGGTCGTCGGCTACAGCGGCGGCAAGGACTCGACGGCGACGTTGCAGCTGGTCTGGCTGGCAATTTCCCGGCTCCCCCCCAAGGAACGCGCCAAACCGATCTACGTGATCAGTACGGACACGCTGGTTGAGAACCCCATCGTCGCCGCATGGGTCGGACGCTCGCTAGATCAAGTGGCGGAGCGGGCGAAGGCCGACGGCTTGCCGATCACCACGCATAGGTTGACCCCCGCCCCGACCGACAGCTTCTGGGTGAACTTGATTGGTCGCGGCTACCCCGCGCCGCGCCCGAAGTTCCGCTGGTGCACCGAACGCCTCAAGATCCAGCCGTCGAATCGCTTCATTGCCGATGTGGTGAAGCAAAACGGCGAAGCGATCGTCGTTCTCGGCATGCGTAAGGCAGAGAGTCACGCTCGCGGGCGGGTGATGGACAAGTTGGAAGGCCAGCGCGTGCGCGAGCGGCTTTCACCGAATGCAAGCCTGCAGAATTCCTTCGTCTACACGCCAGTCGAGGCCTGGTCGAACGACGATGTCTGGATGTTCTTGATGCAGGTGCGTAACCCTTGGGGCTTCCCCAATAAAGATCTGCTCACAATGTACCAAGGAGCGTCGGCAGACGGCGAATGCCCGCTGGTCATCGACTCATCGACGCCAAGCTGCGGTGACAGCCGTTTTGGGTGCTGGGTGTGCACGCTGGTCGAAAAAGACAAGTCGATGCAGGCGATGATCCAGAACGATCAGGAAAAGGAGTGGATGTTGCCACTCCTCGATCTGCGCAATGAACTCGACGCAGATGATCGCGCGTTGCGCGATTTCCGACGGATGAACGGATCTGTCCAGCTCTTCAAGGATCGCGTCATCCCTGGCCCTTACACCCAGTCGGCGCGCGAGCATTGGCTGCGCAAAGTGCTCGAGGCGCAGCGTCACATCAGGATGCATGGTCCGGAAGTCGTGCGGGACATTGACCTAATTACGCTACCCGAGCTGGCGGAGATTCGTCGCCTGTGGGTCCTCGAGAAGCACGAGATCGAAGACAGTCTGCCTGGGCTGTACCAAAGCGCGCTGGGCGTACCGTATCCGGGCGGACGTGTAGACGACAACCTGGTGCTGGGGGCCGAGGAGATCGCAATTTTGCGCGAGCTCTGCGGCAACGATGATCTGCACTTCCAGCTGACACGAGAGCTTCTCGATGTCGAGCGGCAACACCGATCGATGGCGCGCCGAGCTGGCTTGTTCAAGGCGCTCGAGCAAGCCCTGCGCCGTGGCTTCTACGAAAGTGCTGAGGATGCCGAGCAACGCGCCATAGCCCGCCGCGACGTCCTCGATGATGCGCGCAGCATGGCTGTGGAGGCCGAGTTGCCGTTGATTCAGCCGGCGCAGCCAGCTGCAACAACCAAGCGCCGACCGAAGGCCGTGCGATGATCCTCGACGAGCTCACCCTTCACAATTTTGGCGTCTACGGCGGGCGCCAATCGGTATCCCTGACGCCGACCGACCCCAAACGACCAATCATTCTGTTTGGTGGTCTCAATGGCGGTGGCAAGACGACGCTGCTGGACGCCCTGCAGCTTTGCTTTTACGGCTCGACGGCACGATGCTCTAATCGCAACGGCCTGGCATACGACGAATTCCTCCGCCGGTGTGTGCATCGCGGCGCGCTGGCTCTCGAAGCGGCCATCGAGGTTGCCTTTCGTCATACCGCAAACGGAAAAGAGCAAGTCTTCCGCCTGCATCGTTCGTGGACGGCCAATGGCAGTGGTTGTCGGGAGCGTTTTCACGTCCTCCGGGACGGGCAACTCGACAAGCTTGCAACCGAGCATTGGGCGGAGCAGGTCGAGGACTTCATTCCCGCCCGGATCGCACACCTTTTCCTGTTCGATGGGGAAAAGGTCGAGGGATATGCCGATTTGGACGGCGCCCCGGCCCTGATTGCGACGGCGATCCAGAATCTTCTCGGACTCGATATTGTCGAACGGCTGGGCTCAGACCTCCAGGTCCTCGAACGCCGAAAGCGGTCTGAGTCCAGGACACCCGAAGATCATCGTCCGCTGGAGGAGCTTAGGGTCAAAATCGAGCAACTTGAGGGGAACCGTCGGCGGCTGGTCAGTGAACGGGCCTCTGCAGCCAATATTCTCGACCGCCGGAAAGCGGACCTCGATGTTGTGGAGGAGCGCTATCGGCGGGAAGGCGGAGTGTTGTTCGAGAAGCGAGCAGACCTTGAAGCAACCGCTGCGACCGACGCCCGCCTGCTCGACGTGGCTCGGAAGGACTTGCGTGAGCTCGCCGGTGGCGTCGCACCGTTGTTGCTTGTTCCCACCCTGCTCTCTTCCGTGGCGGCGCGCGACGCGGCCGAGGAGGCAGCGCGGCGTGATCGCATTACGCTTTCGGCGATTGCCGAGGAGCACAGGGCGCTGCTGGCGTTACCGGCGCTGGAGCGGTTGTCGGCGCGCGACCGGATGGCGGTGCAGCGAGCCCTTGAAGGACGGCAGGCGATGCGCCGCAGCGCAGCGGACGTGGAGAGCCGGCTGGATCTGAGTGCCGAAGCGCGCCTGCTTCTCGGCGCCCTGATGTCGGCAGAAATAGTGTCGACCAAAACGAAGCTGAAGGCGGCGATCGATCACCAGCGCTTGGCCGAAGACCAGCTCGACCACAGCAAGTCCGCACTCGAAGCATTGCCCAGCCAGGATGCCCTTGCCGGCATCATTGCGGCGCGCGAGACGATGCGGGCCGAAGTCGCTCGTCTGCAAGGCGAACAGGAACAGAAGACAGCAGAGATCGATAAACTCGACCGCGAAATCGCTCAACTGCGCGAGCGACAGGCCCGACTGACCGAGGCCCAAGCGCGAGCCCAGTTCGAATACGAGGATGCCCATCGCTTGGTCACTCATTCGACAAGAGTCCGGGAAACGCTCACCCGCTTTCGCGAGGCCGTGATCGACCGGCATGTGGCGCGTATCCAGCAGCTCGTACTCGAGAGTTTCCATCAGCTGATCCGAAAGCGGTCACTCGTGACGGATTTGCGTATCGACCCCAAGACGTTCGTGCTCGAGCTGCGAGGTGGTGATGGCCATCCGATGACGCCCGAACGCCTCTCGGCCGGCGAGCGCCAGCTCCTGGCCA
Source organism: Bordetella parapertussis (assembly GCA_943372075.1). Taxonomy (GTDB): domain Bacteria; phylum Pseudomonadota; class Alphaproteobacteria; order Rhizobiales; family Xanthobacteraceae; genus Bradyrhizobium. The sequence continues at coordinate 28,437 of CALRXG020000002.1, forward strand.
TCGCGATTCTCTGGGGATTGGGCAAGGCATCGGGACGTCCCCTGCCAACCGTGATCGATACGCCGCTGGGACGCCTTGATTCCCATCACCGCACCCATCTGGTGAAGCGCTACTTTCCGCAGGCGAGCCACCAGGTGCTGCTGCTGTCGACCGACGAGGAAATCACGGGGCGCTACTACGAGGCGCTTCGGCCAGCAATAGATCGCACCTACCGACTGCGCTTTGATGAAGGGGAGCGACGTACGGTCATCGAGCCCGGCTATCTGACGGAAGGAACCGTCGCTCATGGTGATTGAACATATCCGGCTGTCAAAGCAGGCTCGCGAACAGCTCATTCGACTAAAGCGATATAGCGGTATCGAGCACTGGAACGTCTTGTGCCGCTGGGCCTTTTGCCGCTCGCTGGCCGAACAGAGCATCCCGCCCCCGGCGCGCATACCCGCGGACAGCAATGTCGAAATGTCCTGGAAAGTGTTCGGTGGCCGCCATCAAGAACTCTACATGGCATTGCTGAAGGAACGATGCCTGCACGACGGTCTTGGCCTGGAGGATGAGGTGCTCGGTACCCAGTTCCGCCTTCACCTTCATCGCGGGATCGCCTATTTAGCGAATGATCGTCAGATGCGCGGCGGCGTCGCGGCTTTCGCAAGCCAGGCAGTCGAATGACGTTCCACGTCGCGAGCGCAGACGAGGTCCTTGCGCGCGGCCGTGGCTTCCAAACAACGCGCGCCTTCTACGAGCATCACGCGTCTGAGTACGCGGAAGCCACTGTCCACTTGCCACCGGCGCCCGGTCTGACCGGCTTCATCTCTCGCCTCAATCCCCAAGACGCGGTTGTGGATCTCGGTTGCGGAAGCGGACGAGATCTCAAGCTCTATCGCGAAAGCAATCTTCGTGCTGTCGGTCTCGACTACTCCTACGGGCTCTGCGTTCTAGCTCGTCAGCATTCTGGAGCAGCAGTGGCGGTTGGTGATATTCTGCAGTTGCCGTTTTCCGACGCCAGCTTTCAGGGCGTGTCGGCGATCGCCTCTCTATTGCATTTTGGCAGAAGCGATATTGCCGACATTCTCGCGGGGATTCATCGGGTCTTGGCGCCGGAAGGACTCCTGTTCAGCACGCTGAAACGCGGGGTCGGAGATGGTCAGGACCAGAGGGGTCGCTGGTTCTCGTATTTCGAGCCGACAGAGTGGGAGAGCTATCTTCGAGCGGCAGGTTTCGTCGATATCGAAGTGCAGCGGAACTATGAACAAAGGGACAGCAAGGGCTCACTTGAACGCATAGAGTGGCTCAGCTGCATCTGCAGAAAGAGCAGGTCGTAGAGGAGACAAGAATGAAGCGGCCCCTTGTCCTGGCGATGTGTCTGCTGCTCTTGTCTGGCAGCGCTGCGGTAGCCCAAGTCGCTGCGCCGGGAACGCAACCGCTTCCACCGACAATCCGCATTGAACCGGTCGGGTCGCTCAAGCTGGACGCGGGACCTGGACCTTCCTTCTGGAGCTCGGCCATTCCTATCGTCGGTCCGCTACTGTCGGCGGCGATTGCTCTGTTCGGTGTTCTGCTTGTGGCACGCAATGCTGAGGCGAATACACGTCGGACAATTGAAGCGGCCCAAGCGAACAGCGATGCCGCACTTTGGCAAAAGGCCAATGAAACAGAGTTGCGAGACATCCAAGCAAAGCTGGACGGCTTCTACATCCCGTTCCAGCTATTGTCTGAAGCAAACTTCCAGTTCGCATCTGATCTCCGATCACGCCAAGGCGGCGAGTATCGTCTGCTGCTAAAGCTCTTCGACAAGGAATGGCGTGAGCAGCTGTCCGTCGGCAACAAGAAGCTGGTTGAAATCGTGTGCACCAACGCCGACGCACTTCGCAAGCTCATTCTGAGCAAGTCCGGTTTGGTAGACGATAAGCTTTTGCCGTACCTGAGCCGTACAAGCGCACATTTTCGTATGCTTCACCTCGCTTTCAAGAACGAGCTAGGAGATGAACCCGAGCGCTTCAAGGAGTACGTCTACCCGAGACAATTGGACGGAGCGATCGAGTTGGAAATTGCACGCCTCAGACGCCGCATGGAGCAGCTAAGAGCCAATCCAGGAAGCCGCCCGCCGCCCCTTGAAGCTCTCGTGATCCCGCCGGGCCTTGAGCTGCCCGAATGGAACACGGAAGGGCCGTCAGTGGATAGCACCACGAGCCGCGGAAGCGAGTGATCGGATACATGGACATTGCCCGCCATCGCACTGCCCTTTTCCGCGGAGAGCTCTCGCGGCCACTCAGATTAGCGATTGCGGATGGACTCATCGGCGACAGCGCTTCGGTGATGGATTATGGCTGCGGTCGTGGCGGCGACGTCCGCCTGCTGCGCGCAAAGGGACTTGATTGTGTCGGCTGGGATCCGACCCACGCGCCGACCGGTGCCCGCCGTGCGTCGGACGTCGTGAATATCGGCTATGTCGTGAACGTTATAGAGAACGCCGTCGAGCGCAGCGACGCTCTGCAGGGCGCTTGGGCGCTTGCCAAGCGCGTGCTGGTAGTGTCGGCGCGGCTCCGTGCGGAGACGCCAGAGGTGACGGAGCCCTTCGAGGACGGTCACTTGACCCGGCTGGGGACGTTTCAAAAGTTCTATGAACAGCAAGAACTGCGCACGTGGATTGACCGGACTCTTGGCATGATGAGCGTTCCGGCAGCGCCGGGTATCTTCTATGTCTTCCGCGATGCCGGTGACCGGGCTGCGTTTGTCGCGTCGCGATTCCGCCGCGCCTCGACAGCGCCAAGACTGCGCATAGGGGAGCGGCTCTTCCTCGAGCACAAGACGCTGTTGGAGTCGCTCGCGACCTTCATCTCCGAGCGAGGTCGGGTCCCGTCCCATGAGGAACTGCCCGAATACGACGCCATCGAAGATACGTTGGGAAGCGTTCAACGCGCCTATCGCGTCCTTCAGTCGGCTTCTGACAGTGGCGCTTGGGATCGAGTGCGCGAGGCACGGTCACAGGACCTTCTTGTCTACATTGCGCTCTCTCGATTCGATGGACGGCCCAAGTTCAACGAACTGCCACTGCCGTTGCAAGGCGACGTCAGGGCATTCTTCGGCACATACCGGGCCGCCTGTTCCGCCGCTGACGAGCAACTCTTTCTGCTTGGCCGCCCAGACCAGCTGGAGGGTGCCTGCCGCGCGTCACCGATCGGAAAGGTGATGCCGCGTGCGCTCTACGTCCATGTCGATGCCATCGCCGAACTCCCGCTCTTGTTGCGCCTCTATGAAGGATGCGCTCGCGGCTATATCGGCGCGGTTCCAGGTGCGAATATCGTAAAGCTCGCAAATGACGAACCGAAAGTCTCCTATCTGAGCTATCCCGCGTTCGATCGCGATCCGCATCCCAGCTTGGCTGAATCGCTTTCGGTGAATCTCCAAACGTTTCGGGTTCGTCAACGCCAATACGCCAACAGTCGAAATCCGCCCATCCTGCACCGCAAAGAGACGTTCGTAAGCCCGAACCATCCGTACCGATCCAAGTTCGAACGCCTGACGAGGCTCGAAGAGGCCAAGGGGCTGTATGCGAACCCCGCGCGGATCGGGACGCGAGTCGGCTGGGAGGACGCATTGCGTTCAAAGGGGCTGGCAGCCAAAGGTCACCGCCTGGTCCGCACAGGCTGAGCGCCGGCGTTGTTGACCCGCTACACGGCGATCCGGGTGGAGAGCCGCCGCGACCGCCATGCTATCGATCAATGCGGAGGTTCACGAGTTTGAATTGAGAAATGGAGGTGGGAAGGCTAGTTGCGGCTTCGCCAACAATTGCATCGAGATCCCGGATAGCCATCCTCTCCAGCTGAACGCGATCCCCTGCCAGCGAAGCCGGCAAGACATTGTAACGATAGTAGTTCCAATCAGGGATGGAGACGTGCCCACGGCGGAGGCGTGGAACCAGGGACTCGGCTTCGCCCACATAGAGCAGTCGATTGACCGTGTCGGCCAACATGTGAATGACATTCGTAGCGCCGATCTCAGTCTCAAATTCGGAACGCGGCTTCCAGTTCTGCTTGTGAATGCGTGCGGAGATCCGGCCAGCCAGTTCATCGCGTATCCCTTTCAAGGGAGGCGCATCGACCAGACGCCTGAAAAGCTCGGGGAAACTGGGCCGTTGCAAATAGTATGCTGCCAAGTAGAAGGCCTTCTGATGGGCATCGAATTCGATGTCGAGGAATTCCCAAAAAGGGATTTCAAGCTCGACATCGCTCGTGTCACCCCTGGACGTGCGCAGACGCGCCTCGAGGTCTCTCATGTGGCTCATCACAAAGGTATCGGCGAGTGCGTAGCGAAGCGCGTCTTCGAACCAGAGTCGATAGGCCACGGTATCTGGCCCCCGGCGATACCAAGTGACGGTTCCAGCGAAGCTCCCTCCTCTGAACTGCAGCGTCACCTGGGAAGCCGGATCGCGCCGTCCTCCCTTCCCGGGGAAAACGCCGGTGATATCCCACATTCTGCCGACCCAAGCCGGAATAGGCGTCACGGAGTGGCGAAGCAGGGAACCGTCGACCTTCTTGCGCCAAAGGGGGTAGCTGACGTCGGTGCGTTCGAGTGGCATTGCAAAGAAATCCCCCCGCTGACGGTTGCCCGCACGACCGGACTAGCTGCCTTTCACATGACCAAGGGCAGCCTGGCGTGGCGACGCTCTTCCAGACAACACCCTCCTAGTGAGGGCAACTAACTGGGTTGACCGCGACTATTGGTTGTGTGGAAATATGTAAACACGGCGCCCAACGTCCAGCAAGCTAGGCCGCAAGACGCCGGATCGGGAGCCGTTGACAAGCGGCGGATAAAAGAAGGGCTTTGGCTTTGCCTGAGGTGTCCATGCGAATGGGATGTGTCATGTACCCGCGGTCCATCCGGCCGGGTTGAAATGGATGCATTCCTAGAGACCCTTGCAGACGAAGCGTTTCGGCGTGCGCACTTTTGCCCGAGGCCATCACAATGGGCCGCTTTCGCCGCAAGGCGCACGCTCGTGTGGACGCATATTCCCTTTGACGCCGCTCACCGTGGAACTGTACCCGCAGAGCCGGGCGTCTATTGCTTTATGGTTGGGCTGCCACCAGCGACACTGCCGCCCGTCGGCTACCCCTTGTACGTCGGAAAGACGGATCGCCAGCTGCGTGTCCGCTTCCGAGAATACCTGCGCGAGAAGGATGATCCCGGTGGCCGGATACGCATTCGCAAGTTACTGACCGTGTTTCAAGGAGAGCTCTTCTTCTCCTGCGCGCCGTTTGTGGGGACCAAACAGGAACGCAAAGCGGTCGAAGCCGAACTACACGACGCGTTGATGCCACCATATAGCGATATTGGTTTCAGCGCCGAAGTACGCGAGAGAAGGCAGGCGTTCCCATGAGCGGATCATTGTATCTCCCTGCCCTACACGGGCATTTCGGCAATTGGACCTACTACGTCGCCCTTATCAAGCTCTCCGAGCTGATGGAGCGCGTCGGTTACGCCAGGCAGCTCCAACAAAATGAACGCCTGAGCCAACTGATCCAGCGGCGACTCGACGAAGACCGTCGCGCGGAAGACATTGCGCAGTATCTGCTGGCGACGCAGGACCGCTTCTTCAACTCTCTGGTCATAGGCGTGTTGGGAGGAGCGCCCGAGTGGCATCCATTCTCTCTTTCTGCCAGCCGCGAAGGACATGACCTCGGAAGTGTGGTGGAGCGAGACCAGGAGCTTGTCGGCTACCTCCAGCTCAGCGGGCAGGAAGCGCTTTTCGCTTTGGACGGGCAGCATCGTCTTGCGGGCATCAAGCGGGCGCTTGCCAAACGACCGGAGCTCGGCTCCGAGAAGCAATCAGTCCTGTTCGTGCCGCATCAGAATACAGCGGCGGGACTGATCCGAACGCGAAGCCTGTTCATCTCGATCAACAAGAGAGCGGTGCCAGTCAACCGCCGCGATATTATCGCCCTCGATGAGGTTGATCTTCCCGCGATCATTACGCGGCAACTTCTGGACGACCATCCCTGGTTTTCGCGCGAGCAGGTCGATTTCGATAGATTCACCAACAGCTTGTCGGCGACTTCTCCCTATTGGACGACCATCGGCAACTTCTACGACTTGAATTCGACGATCATCAATGCCGTCGTAGAAGGGCGGAACGACACCGAACTCGAGGACGGACGGCGAAACCGGCTTCCCGAGCCGCGAATAAGCTTCTATCGCGAGAAAGTGGTCGATTTTTACGATCGCCTTGCCAGGCTTGATCCCGCGCTACGCTCAGTGTTCGAGGGAGTTGACGTGCCTGACGTGGTTAGACAGGCACGAGGTGCAGCGGATCCTCACCTCCTTTTTCGTCCGATCGGCCTGAAAATCGTCGGCCGCGTCGCCAGTGAGCTACGTGCGAAAAAGCAAACAATGGCGCAAACTTTTCACCAACTGCGCCGCATTCCGATGCGTCTGGACGCGATGCCATTCTCGGCGACGATCTGGGATCGCGGCCGCATGATAACACGCGGGGAGTCGCTCGCGACCCGCCTCGTCCTTTATATGCTTGGCCTTTCAGCCGGCGATGAGAGGCTGCGACAGAGCTATGCTGACTGGCTGGATCAGCCGCTCGAAGGGACGCGTCTGCCGCGTCGGTTCCCCGCCGCCAAATAGACGATCGGAAGGCTTCGGGCTGGAAGCGCTCGGTCCCGTTGCGAGCGACTAGGTTGGCTTCCGGCGAGACAGCCGCCGCGAATCTAACTCTAATCCGCTCACTCAATGTCGCGCATGCAGAGCCACGACTTTGCCGACTGCTGCTCGCCAGCAACCCCGCCTATTGCCTCAATGTCCTGGTATTGCCGAGTTCAAGCTTGATGGCCACTACGGGCGATGCGTAAACCGACCCCGCCGTACTTCTGCACGTTGGGAGGACCGACGGAGCCAATAGCTCACACATAAAAAGAGACTTCCGAGCATCGCTGCTGACCATCCAGTCAGCCACACCAAAGCCGCCACCTCGGGCCGCGGCCAAGAAGCAAAGGCCAAGCCGAACAGAATCGTGCCGACTCCGTCAAAGATCAGGATCCAACTTCCATGGACCGCCTTGCGGAGCTTCAACGCGACCCATACCTGCATCATGCCGGTAAGAAGTGCCCAAGTGGAAACGATGGCGAGGAAGTGTTCCGCGATCTCCTCTGGCGCGAGCAGTAGCGCGCCAGCGCAGGCAATACCTGCCACGCCAATCAGGCTTAGCCATCCTCTTGGTGTGCCAGGCCGGCCTCTGATCGCGGTGATCAAAGCGAGAATGCCATCAGCAAGCGAATAGCCGCCCCACAGGATCGTTAGGCCAGGCAGGGTGAGCCCTGGCCAGAAGAAGGCCAGAAAAGCAAAGGCGATGGCAGCAGCGCCTCGTGAAATCAGCAAAGAGCTCTGACTAGCGGCCGCTTGGAGCAATGGAGAATGGTCGACGGCATAGGGTGCTGCAGTCAGCCTGCTTGGCTTGGTATTTGATGGTCGCGGAGGCGCGTTCATTGGCTGCCGTTGGCGCCAAATGCGATACCGATGGTAGTGCGCTCTTCGTCGTATCTCAGAGAGTCGCGACGCCACGCGTAGGTGCCCAACCCGCCGGCGCGCCAGTCACGGTGGCTTTCTCGACTAGCGAGCCGGGAGACACCTTCGGAGCGATCAATGTGACTGCGATCGCGACATGGTCCGGTCCAGCTGATCACCACGCCATCCGGCTCGAGAAAATCGAATCGCTCAATAAGGATCTCGGCCGGGGCCGAAGCCAGCACCGGAACCTGTGAAAGGCTGGCTGTCGCTACCATCTGAGTCGTCCTAAAGCCTCTTGTCGATGGCAAAGTCGTCATAAGAAGTAGGCATGACCATATTTATCCCATTGTAGGCGCTCCTGCGACGCCATCGTCTCTAGTTAGCTAATCAAGAAGCCCCATCCGACAAGGTAGGGGCATATGCCAAATCAAGTTGCCACCGCCATCTGCTGAACGGCGACATGGAGAATAAACGCGCCCATTTGCTCTGTCGTAGAGGACGCCCGTGCGCTCATATGTGACATGCATCAAGGAATTCCCCTATCGTTGTTGGTTTCTCGAAATCAAGGAGGCGGATCTGAAAGCACTCAAGGACGCGGTGGGCGCGGACCGCGATAGAATGGACCGCCAGCGCAGGCAATTCTGACAAAGGAGGGCCGCCGAGCGCTTGACCTGCATCAACAGAAGCGAAAATCTTGCCTTGTACTGGACAGTGACGACCTGGATCTTGATGAGGAGGAACGCCCAATCGACGCCGCGTTACTGGCAAGCGACGCTCACAGCGGCAATGCCGCTCATGGGAAGGAACGGCGCGAACCGGAGCGTCGCTAAACAGCCCAAAATAGTGAGGCGTTACATCGACAATGGCAGTGAGCCGGCTTCGTAGTGCAACACTTGGTTAATAGGCTACTTTCGACTAGGCGAAAGCGAAGACCTGAGTTTGCCTCGTTTCACGTTAGGCGATTTCACTGCAATGATCACGGCGGAAGTTGCTTCGGCAGCCCCTAGTTGAGGATCCTCGATTGATCAATATTCAATCTCCCTGCCGGGCTAGACGCCTCAGACATCGCGTTCTTACCCTAGCTTGTGTCACGATCGGGCTTTGCTCTTGCACCGGTGTCCAGCACGCTGACCATCGTCACCTCCAATCGGGAGAAGGCCACTACGACGCGGTTCTACATGACACGCATGAACATCGGATAGTCGGTGATGGAAACAAGGTATTGATTACCAATACTCAGGGGAACGATACCGGCTATTCGCTCGCGAAAGAATACTGCGCGGGTAGAGGGAGAAGCGCCCAGATGCAAAAGCCGATTCGATACGTGTCTCGGCGCATTGCTTGGAACAGTATTGAGTTCGAGTGCATTGGTGAAGACTAGCCTAGGTGCTCGAACAGCGTCAGGGCCGATCCGCCCGACCACGAGCGGTTCGATGCGGCGCGATCAAGGCATGTGCTTGGGGCATATGGCCGTTCATGCCACGATCAATACCATCGCTGAGGCGCACCGTCCGCTGGCATCATGCGAGTCGCTGAAGCCACAGGGTCAGTCAGCAAATCGGAGACTCAAATGGCGAGCAGCGATGTTCTACCATGCTGCTCGAACTCCCAATGGGCCGTCCACTCGCCACTTAACCGCTGCAGAATGAGATAGTTACGTTGCGCAACATATCTGGATGTCATGCTGGGCAGAGGCAGCATACGCGAAGCCAGTCCGCTAAGCGGATGACAGGGAAGACGCGCCAGACCTTCCATTAGCCAGGAATACAGGACAGATGGTGCAGGATGAGCAATCCCCGAGGCGACGAGCTGATGTATCGGCCTGCCCGGCACGTCCAGTTCCCCTCGCGCCGCCAAGTGGATTTCGCCCGAAAGCACCGTAACCGGTACGCGGTCTTGGACCTTGGAGAGCAACGCCAAGAGCCTCTGCCACTCGCCGCCATGCACCTTGCTTTGCCATTGATCGCGCAAGTCATCCTGGTACTTCCTGAGTGGCCCACCAACACCAGCCGCGGCTTCCAGCCAAGAGATGGGGGGCCCAAGAACTGGCACACTGGACATTAGCAGGACGCGCCCTTCTTCGACTTCGTTGAGGGCCTGCTCCAGCGCATTCCATCCTTTTGGGCCCAAGACTCTGCGAGGGCGCCGCTCGGATCGGAGATCCGGGGCAATGGTGATCACTCCAGGTAGGCGCAGGCGCCAAGAGAGGCTGGTGCCGGTCGGATCCAAAAAGATGTCCGGAAGATGGTCTGGAGATACACCAAGTTGGAATACAAGGAAGAATTCCCGAGCAACCGCAAACAAGGCTTTGCCAACAGGTGAATCGAGCTTCTCCACTGCAATGGACCCCCACCCATCGCAAATGTCGTGGTCATCCCACATCGCCAGGGAGGGGACACGGGCTTGCACCCAAGCCGTTTCCGCCTGCTGGAGACTATGTAGGTAGGTCCCGAGAAAGGCCCCGCGCAGGGCGTCAATCATCTCCAAGGAAGCAGCAATTCCTCCGCACTCTGCTGGCACCCGCGAAGCCCACGCCCGCAGTGCAGGATGGACATCAAGCAACTCGTCGGCATAAATCTGATCACCGCCATGGAGTAGAAGATGAAATGGCTGTTGAGCGTGCTGATCGGCCAGACGCCTCCAAAGGTGGTTTCGCTCGCCAGCGGACCGCTCAATGTCACCACGCTCCTGACCATTACAAGACACGAAAGCTATCCGAACATCACCGCTGTATCTGCAATTGACTTCGTAGCTCACACCGTCAACGGCGTAAGCTGCACCAATCGTGCTGTCGAGGTTGAATACATATTGCCAGACTGACCAGCCATGGCTCTCCAGGATTCGCGTAGCCTGCACTTCAGCCTGATGCACGGTTACCTTCGGGCGTGACCTTGATGTAGGAGCCACGAGCAACGCCGATAGCTCGACGAGTGTGTCCTTAACTCCGCGGATATATAGGACTGGCCCTATCGGCTCTGTCCGCTCGAAATCTGCCAAATGCTCTTCGGGTCTCATGTGGCGTTCGCGAGCCCGCACTTCGTGATCAATGTTAAAGCCATTTGCCAACACCTAGAAACCTGGCGCTGGCCATTGTCTGCGGCGCGTAGCCACGGATCACGTTCCAGTCCTTTCCTTCTCTCGCCCGTGGCTGCGCAGCACCCCACTTCATGCTTCAATCCATTGTCGCCATCACCCATATCCTTCATCATCGGCAATCACGCGACGCTCCTCTCCTGTAGTCGACCTGCTTTTGGGCACCAGGCTGCAGAACGACGGCTTGCTCGCCGACGACCACTGCGATCGCGTCGGCACTGCTGGGATCACTGCTGATCGAAAGCGTAGTCGCTGTCAGATCGATCGATAGAGAGTGCTTACGGTAGCGAAGCTGGAAGGAAAGACGCTCGAGCTCATCAGGAAGTGCGGGATTGAAGCGGAGTTCGTCTCCCCAAAGCTCCAGTCCGGTATAGCAGCGTTGAAGGAGATCGACCGTTCCCGCCATGGCGCCAAGATGAATGCCCTCTGAAGTCGTGCCGCCCTGAATGTCATCAATGTCACTGCGCAGCGCTTCCGTGAACAACGTCCAGGACCGACGGCGACACGAACGCGCAAGGACCCAAGCATGTACAATCGAGCTCAACGTCGACCCGTGCGATGTCCGCTCCAGATAGTAGTCAATGGTCTTGGGAATGAGCGCACGATCGAAGGTGTAGCCGAGCCGGTCGAAGATCGCGCCCAGCTCCTCCGCCGAAAATAGGTAGAACAGCATGAGGACGTCCGCCTGCTTGGAAAGTTTGTAGCGATTTGGCGATTCGCCTTCCGCATTGAGGATCAGATCCAGGCGCATGATGTTTCCATAGCGGCGCTCATAGTTCAGCCAGTCGAATTCCTTCAGGCCCTCGTAACCTTCAAACTGGCTGAGCAGGCCGTCGCTATGAAAGGGTAGGAAGAGCTTCCGGCTCACATCGTCCCAGTGCGCGATCTCCTCGCGCTCGATGCGCAGGACCTCACAGAGTTCTCGGCACCGTTCCTCGGGTAGAAGGGCAAAGAGGTCGAGTGCGCGGACGATGCACCATGCCGCCATTATGTTCGTATAGGCGTTGTTGTCCAAGCCCGGCGTAGTGCGGTCGGGATAGCGATCGTGGAACTCGTCCGGGCCAATAACGCCGCGAATGTCATAGCGGCCTCGACTTTCGTTCCATTGGGCGATGCTGGCCCAGAATCGCGCAATCTCGAAGAGGAGTTCCGCGCCGTAGCTATAGAGGAATTCGGTGTCGCCGGTGGCCAGATGGTATTTCCATACGTTGTACGCGATAGCGGCGCCTACATGCCTTTGAAGGTGCGTGTCGTCCCGAATCCAGGTTCCGGCGCGCGGGTTGAGGTACATCACGTCGGTCTCTTCCCGTCCGTTGCTTCCGCTCTGCCAGGGAAACATAGCGCCACGAAGCCCGGCCACCTCTGCCGCTTGCCGCGCCTCGGCCAGGCGCCGGTAGCGGTACAGGAGCAGAGCCCGTGTCAGCGTCGGGAGGCGCAGGCTCAGGAAAGGAAAGATGAAGAGCTCGTCCCAGAAGATGTGTCCGCGATAACCTTCGCCGTGCCACCCGCGCGCCGGGACACCTGCGTCGAGTTCCATGGTATGCCGTGAGACAGTCTGCAGCAGGTGAAAGACATGGAGACGGGCGATGAGGTGTGTGTGGTGCAGCGGGTCGCCGCCCACTTCCACCATATCGATGTCGCAACGGCGCCAAAGATGATGCCAAGTGAGGGCATGGCTTGAGAGCAGATCGTCGAAACTGCGGGCGCGAGCAACCATGGCGAGCGCCTCGGTTCGGCTGTCCGCGATTGCACGATCGCGCGAGCTGCACAGAGCGATGATCTTCTCCAGATCGACCCGATCGCCCGACACAACGTCAAAGCCAATATCCTGCCCAACGTGGTCCGACGCGATCATAGGCTGGCGATCGCCGGCATGAGGTATGCGGTTGACGGTGACCTGGACGCGCGCCGCCTCCGTGACGCGTAGGCGCGACTGCGTCGTCTCAACTTCGAGAAGCATGGTCTCGGTGTCGGGAACGGCCGTCACGCGAACGACCACGTGCTTCCCATTGTAGGATCGGTAGCGCGGCACGCCTGCATTGGCGACACTACCGTCGAGGAGCGTGCGGACGATGAGCCGCCCGGACCAATTGTCCGGCCGCACCGTGATGTGCTGTCCTGCGAGGTGCTTCTCCTGCTGATGGACGAAGCGTCGTTCAAGAATGCTTGTTTCCCTGCCTTTCGGGTCGCGGACGCGGACTGTTCGCTCGTACAGGCCACGATGCAAGTCGAGCGACTGCCGATAGCTCAGGATTTCGGCTTGTCGCAGATCGAGCCAGTCGCCATCATCGATACGGACCGCAAGGAACAACCAGTTTGGCAGGTTGACCAAGTCCTCGTGTTCGATCACGCGACCGTCGATCTCCGTCGACAGCCGATTGTACCCGCCAGCAAGATAGGTACCGGGGTAGTGTATGCCGTCGGCGCAAGTCTCAGCTGCCGCGCCTCTGGTAACAAAATAGCCATTCCCCAATGCAAAGAGCGTCTCTCGCCGTCCCTCGACCGTCGGATCGAAGTGGTCATAGGTGAGCAGCCAAGGATCGGCGTGCGCTGCGGCGCCCGCATGTCGCCTGTCCATCCGCGGCAGGCGAATGAAGGGGTCCAGTCGATGCACGTCCCGCTCGGCCTTCGGAGCAACCGCACCCGTGGATGGCTCGCGCTCTGAGCTGAGTTCTACCGCCGACAGGTCGGAGACGACCACGTCGGCACCCTGGGTTCGAAGTGCCTCGCCATTGTCGCCGCGGTTGACGCCAACGACGAGTCCAAAGCCCCCGGCGCGCGCCGCCGCGACACCAGCGGTAGCGTCTTCCACCACGACGCTGCGGCTCGGCGCCGTCCCCAACCGCCGGGCCGCCTCAAGAAATGAATCGGGTGCTGGCTTCCCGCGAAGCGACAGTGCTGTTTGGTCGTTCCCGTCCACCGTTGCATCGAACAGTGAGGCCAATCCAGCTGCACGGACGATCTCGGCACAGTTTCGGCTAGCGGTCACCAATGCAACCTTGAAACGGAGCCCACGTAGACGGCGGATCAGCGCGACCGTGGAGGGATAGACGTCGACGCCCTGGCTCCGGATGCGATTCAGAAAGATCTGGTTCTTGCGCGTACTGAGTCCATGCACCGTGTTCCGCTCTGGTCCGTCGGACGGATTGCCTTCGGGCAATGGCACGTTGCGCGCCGCGAGGAAGGTCCGGATCGCTTCAAGACGTGGCCGTCCATCGACGTAGGTGCGGTAGTCCTGCTCCGTGAACGGGGCGAATGGAACACCATCGTTCCGGGCCTGCGTTCGGAGAAAGCCATCCAACACTTCAGTCCAGGCGGCGAGGTGGACGCGGGCTGTATCGGTCACAATGCCATCGAGATCAAACAGGACAGCCAGGAACTGCCCGGGTGTCAGGACAACGACATTGGACTCCTCCAGAGGCATCGTCATGTCATCGCACCTCGCGAGACGGAAACCGTAGCCCAGCACATGCTGTTCATTGGCGACTTTGCGATGGCAGTCGGCGATCCGAAGAGAGTAGGCGCGACGCGCCGTAGATCACATGTGCCATGCGAGCGTGGGTTTTTGGTTCCAGGAGGTGCGGGAATCAATGTCGGCGCGCGCTAAGCAGCCGGCGGACCCGTGGGAGGATCACGGGGGCAGCGATCAGAACGACGGCGCCGATCGCCCACAGCACAACAATCGCTGGCTTGAGGATCGTTCGCAACAGGGCAATGAGTTGTCCCCCAAGCCCGCTGACATTGAGATTATCCAGGGCGGTGCCGACGTCCTTTCCGACCCCAGTCGCAGTTGCAAGATCTTTGCCGCCCTCTAAGAGGACGCCGGCACTGCCTGCAACCGACACTAAGATCGCGTCGCTCAGAGCATAAGTAATCCAGGCGATCAGCGACCAGACCACCAACCCAATAGTGACGATGATCCAAGACCTCGACCTAGAGCCTCGCGACGCGGAACGGCTCTCTGGCCATTCACGCGGACCTTCCTCCCTGTAGCCGTGGGACGACCGGTGCCCGCGCTTTCGATGTCCACCCATATCTCCGCTCCATGTGCCTCGGAACCTCTGTCGAGGCGTACCTTTGGCACCTGTTGACACGGCTATCGGCTACAACTTCAACATGCCCTCTGCGTCCCTCAGGTCCTGAGGCTCGACCTGGATCGTCGTATGCGTCAGACCGAAGCTGCTCTTCATCGCCGCCTGGGCACCGAGTAGCGCCGAATGAGCCTGGCCCATCTCGGACACGACGAGATGGCAGCTCATGGCGTCAACACCAGATGTTATGGTCCAGACGTGAAGATCATGGACGTCCGTAACACCGCTAACGGCCAACAGCTTCTGCTTGAGAAGCGCAATGTTGATTTCGGGCGGCGTGCCCTCCAGGAGAATATGAATTGCCTGCTTCAGCAGGATCCAGGTGCGGGGGACAATGAACAACCCGATGCCGGCACCGATGAGGGGATCGGCGAGCGTCCAGCCTGTCGCTGTGACGATCACTGCGGCAACAATCACGCCAAGCGAGCCGAGCATGTCGCTCAGCACCTCGAAATAGGCGCCCTTCACGTTCAGGCTTTGTGATGAGCCTGCGGATAGAAGCCTCATGCTGATCAGGTTGATCATCAGGCCAACGACGGCCACCGCCAGCATCGGTATGCCCAGCACTTCGGGCGGACTCAGAAAGCGCTGGTAGGCTTCGTAGAGGATATAGATTGTCAGCAGAAGGAGCACGACGGCGTTTGTCAGAGCCGAAAGAACCTCCGCTCGCACGTAGCCGTAGGTTTTCTGGGGCGTTGCAGGGCGCTCGGCAAAACGGATCGCAATCAGTGCGAGCGCCAGGCCGCCAGCGTCGGTCAGCATGTGTGCCGCGTCCGCGAGGAGCGCGAGACTGCCTGTCCACAGGCCGCCGATGACCTCGACCACCATGAACGTCGTGGTCAGAGCAAGAGCTGCGACAAGCCGGCTCTTGTTGCGGCCTGCAGGGGTAGCCGAGGAAGTGGCCACCTCAGGTATCGGTGCCGCGCCCACTCTATTTCCCCATGCTCAGACGACAGTGGTCATATGGCGGCGTCCCGCTACAAGCGAGGGCGACACTCAATCGAACAGCCGCCCAAGGAATGACCCGTGCCCGCGCCCGTGACCTCCGCGACCGCGGCGCCCGTGACCTCCTTCATTGTAGTCCTGGGAAGGGTATCCCTGGCCTTGCGGGTCAGGTCGTGACGCATACGATTGAGGCTGCTGTGCTCGAGCGTCTTCGCTCGCACTGCGCTCTATGATCTTGTCAAGTTCACCGCGATCCAACCAAACGCCCCGGCATTTTGGACAATAGTCGATTTCAATGCCTTGGCGCTCACTCATGATCAGATCGACCCTGCAAGAGGGACAGAGAAGGCCGTGACCTTTGGTGTCGGCAGGGGAATTGGAATCCGTCATTTCTAACTCCATCGAACGAGGGTTGCACTATATGAGCTTTGGGAAGGCGAGAGCTTCAAGGCTTCCCGACCAATACGACCAAGGTGCTCCTGCCGTGGAAGGTAAGCACGCCACTCCTGTAGCGGATGTGGGCAGCGTTCGGTGGTCACTGTCTGTTGTCGCGATAGGCGAGAAGCCGCAGCGCATTGAATACGACGACCAGCGTCGAGCCCTCATGGACCGCGACCGCCGCGCCTATACCGAGGCCGAGGATGGTGGCCGGCACGAGCAGGGCCACCACGCCCAGGCTGACGACGACGTTCTGCAAGATCACGGATCGCGTGGTGCGGCTCAGGCCGACCGCGAACGGCAGGTTGGCGAGATCGTCAGCCATGAGGGCGACGTCGGCGGTCTCCATCGCCACGTCGGAGCCGGCGGCACCCATGACAATGCCGACCGTGGCGTTGGCCATTGCGGGGGCGTCGTTAACGCCATCACCAACCATCGCGACCTTGCCCTCGGCGCGCAGCTTCTTAATGGCCTCGACCTTGTTTTCTGGCAGGAGGTCGCCCCATGCTTCGTCAAGCCCAACCTGATGGGCGATCGCCTCGGCGACCTTCTGGTGGTCGCCAGAGATCATGATCATCCGACGGATGCCGATCTCACGCAGGCGCACCAGCGCTGCCTTGGCGGCCGTGCGCGGCGTGTCCATCAACCCTATGGCGCCGAGGTCACGGCCGCCCTTCCGGACAACCATCGTCGTGCGCCCGCCTGCGCGTAGCGACACAATGGCGTCCTGCATCGCCTTGGAGAGGGGCGCAATTTCTTCGGCACCGAACATTTCGGCCTTGCCGATCAATACCCTCTCACCATCCACTGTCGCGGCAACGCCCCGCCCGGTAAGGCTTTCGAGATCCTTGGCTTGAAAGACCGCGTTCCCTCCAAGACGCTCGCGACCATCACGCGCGATGGCCTTGGCGAGCGGATGATCGCTCAAGCTTTCGACGGCGACTGCCACTTCCAGCAAGTCCTTCTCCGTCGCGTCTGGAGCGGATATTACATCGGTAATTCGCGGCTTTCCGGCAGTCAGGGTACCGGTCTTGTCGAACGCAATGGCTCTCAGCGAGCCAAGATTCTCAAGAGGGCCGCCGCCCTTAACCAGGACACCGCCGCGCGCGGCCCGGGCAACAGCTGACAGTACGGCACTGGGCGTCGCGATGGCGAGCGCGCAGGGGCTTGCCGCGACCAAGACGGCCATGGCGCGATAGAAACTGTCGCGGAACGGCTCGTCGATCACCACCCAAGCAAAGAGGAGCAATCCCGCCAGCGTCAGCACCCCGGGCACGAACAGTCGCTCGAACTTCTCGGTGAAGCGTTGAGTGGGCGATTTCTGCGTCTCGGCCTCGCTGACCATCCGCACAACCTTGGCAAGCGCGCTCTCGTTGGACTTGCGCGTGACCTCGATCTCGATGGCGCCGCTGCCGGTGATCGT
>CALRXG020000003.1:0-43207 GCA_943372075.1 Bordetella parapertussis
CGACGACGTTATCAAGAACATTCTCGGCAATCTGGCTGTGGATCGCAATGCCTTTGTCCCTGGCATTGGTCGAAAGCATGTTGACGACACTCGAGATCGTCTTCTCGATCGAGATCGTACGCTTCTCAAATTCGATCTTGCGGGCTTCGAGCTTCGAAAGATCGAGAATATCGTTGATCACATGCAGCAAGTGCTCGGATGATTTCGCAATGATCTGAAGCGACGTTTCCTGCTCCGGAAGCAACTCACCTTCGAGAAGATGATCGGCCATGGCAATAATGGCATTCATGGGCGTCCGGATCTCGTGGCTCATGGTTGCCAGGAAGTTCGACTTCACCCGGTTCGCTTGCTGCGCTTCGTCGCGTGCCGAACGCATTTCTGCCGTCCGCGCGATGACCTCGTCCTCGAACATGAAGCGGCGATGAAGTATCCATGCGAGGTTGATGGTAACGAGAACGACAGCGGCAACGAACGCAAAGCGGAACGGACTCCCTTCACGCGCCAGATATGCCGGTGTCGCCGACGCGACGATCTCCCATCGACGGCCACCGACGTTGAGGTCGCGGGACGTCGAAATCTGCAGACTGCCGCCGGGCTGGGACGAGGCAGCTCCCTTGGGGAAGAGCAACGATTCTTGCGGCGGCGCCGATCGATCCCAGATTTTCACCTCGATGCCGTCATCCCGGCCGGACTGGTCGGTTGCGCGACCGATCACGTCTCCGATGCGAAACACTCCAATGACCATTCCGCGCAGGGCGCCCCCATCGCCATCGCCGAACTGGAAAACAGGGACAAAAACCAGAAAGCCATATTGGTTTCCAGTTTCCTGCACCAGGGTAATTCGCGCGGTCGCCTGCGGCGCACCAGATTTCACGGCCTGTTCAATGGCAGCGCGGCGTGCTTCGTTCGAAAACAGGTCGAAGCCGACAGCCGCCCGGTTTCCCGATAGCGGTTCGACGAAGTAGACCGGGTAGTAGATGTCGCGCTTTCCTGCACTCATCATGGCGCCCGAGGAATCGCGCTCGGTGATCCTGAACTCCGGTCGCGTTCCGGTGGCGGCCCTCTCCATTGCGGCGCGCTCTCGCTGCTCCACGCGCGGCACCCACTCATAGGCCTGCACGCCCGGATGGACCGCCAACAAGGGCGCAACGAATCTGCGAAATTGCTCGTCAGTCACGTCGCCCGTCGCCTCGAAGAACGAAGCGAGCGCGCGGAGCGAGCCGATCGTGGACGAAACGCTTGAATGAACGGCGGCAATGCGATCGCCCGCGGCCCGCTCGAATGAGGCACGGGCTCGTGCATTGTCGAAATTGACGCCGACATTGTAGGCCAGCAACGACGCACCGAAGCCGACGACCAGAATGACCAGGACCTGTATGCGAGGCCTGCGGGACACCACGGTGCGGAGCGACGCAGTCTTCGACGGGATCATTTCGCAATCCGCGCCGTGCGGTCGATCGCATCGTGCTCGAGGAACGAATTCCGGTTCGATATCCAACGCGTCGCCCGGTCAACGTTCAGGGATGGCGCGAAGAGAAAACCCTGACCGATGTCGCAGCCGACCTGCTTGATCCGGATCAGGGTCTCCCTCTTGTCGATTCCCTCGGCGGTGACCTTCATGTTGAAGGCACGAGCCAACGCCACCGACCCTTCGACGATCTTCATCATGTCCTGGTCATTCTCGCATCCCCTGACGAACGATTGATCGATCTTCAACTCGTTGAACGGAAGACGTGCGAGTGCCGCGAGCGACGAATAGCCGGTTCCGAAATCGTCGATCGCGGCGCCGATGTTCTTGATCCGGAGGCGAACCAGAACGTCCATCGCGCGCTCGACGTCAGCCATCGCCGTCGTTTCAGTGATTTCCACAATCAGGCAGTGGGCAGGAACTCCTTCCCGTTGCAGGACCTCCTCGATACGTTCGGGAAATGACAGATCGGACATCAGCGACCCTGATACATTCACGGCAACGGTGAAGCCCGGGTACAACTCCACAAAAGCCCGCCCCTGTGCCATCGCAGAACGCAACACCGTCTCGGTCAGATCGGGCATCAGGCCGAACCGTTCGGCAGCCGGAATGAAATCGACGGGAGAAACGATACCGAACTCTGGCGTTCGCCAACGCGCAAGCGCTTCGGCACCGATGACCCTGCCGCTGTCGAGCTCCACTTTCGGCTGAAATTCGACAGAGAATTCCCCCGTCTTCAGACCCTGCACGATCCGTTCACGCGTGATCAATGGCGGCATTTTGTCGACGCTCGCAGCAACGCGACGGCGGGCCGGCAACAGCAGCGCCTCTCTGAGCTGGTCGAGGTCCAGGGGCTTCACAAGCGATCCAGCCAGCGACAGATGCAATGCTTCGGCTACCCGCCTTGTCGAATTGACGATCCGCTCATCGCAACCGCTGATGATGACGATGGAGATCGCGTGCAGCTTGCGATCCGAAATCAAGCGAAGCAGTTCGATGCCGTCGTGTTCGCCGAGCGACAGATCGAGCGTCATGACGTCAAATGTCGAACTCTGCAGAAGCCCCGAAGCCACGTCGAATGAAGACGCTATTATCGTGTCATAGCCCAGCTTGGCACCGATCTTGCCGATCACGGTTCTCTGCACGAGATCATCGTCGACAACGAGAAGTCGGCCAATCGATTCCAGTGTCTGCCGAGCCATCTCTCTCATATCGCGGTCTCCATCGTACTCAGAAGTCGCGCGTGCGCGAGGCGCGACACGTCATCAAAGGCCGCTCGCAATGCGGCGATTCCATCACTGAACTCCGCAGCGCGCATCGTCGCAGCTCCCTTCTCCAGCCGAAGGGCGATCGTCGACAATGCGGTGAAGCCGAACGTTGCCGCGGAGCTCTTGACGGCATGCGCCTCTCGCTGCACCGACGCGCGGTCGATCACGCCGTCCGCGCAAGCTTCTATCTTGCTGTTCGTATCCGAAAGAAACGCGATCAGGAGCTCGACCGTATCTTCGATCCCGAGTTCGTCGCTCAGCGATGAGAACGCCTGCTCGTCGAATACCTGATCGTCACTCATACTGCCGTCCTTCGGCCGCGATGACCGATGATGGCATCGGCATGACTGCGGGGTACGGCCAGTTGACCTGCCCTCTCCTACCGCCGCCTTAACTTGATTTCAGAATGCCGACCCTTGCGGCGCGAATCCGTGGAGCACCCGCAGCTCGGTTGACCCGCCGTGAAGTCCGCTATCGAAATTGCGCAAATAGCGATCGCCGGCGGGTGGTCTCGCCTCGACAGGTCGTGGACTCGCACTCGATTGCGACCGATCTCGCCGGTTAACGGAGTACGAACATGAGGATAGCGGCCACCCCCATGACGAAGGTTGCGATCCAACCAAGGAAGACGATGGACCAACTCGAAACATACGACCCCATCACCGAACGCTTCGATGCCAGCAGGATGATGACGGCCATCAAGGGAACAGCGACGACCCCGTTGATCACGGCACTCCAGAACAGCGCTTTCATCGGACTGATCGGCGAATACAGGATGAGCAATCCAGCGATGACACTGAACGCGATGACACTGTAGAACGCACGCGCGTCTCGGACTTCTTTCTCGAGGCCCTCACTCCATCCCATGGCTTCCGACAGTGCATAGGCCGACGAGCCCGCCAGTACCGGCACGCCGATCAGACCGACGCCGACGATACCCATTGCGAACAGATTGAAGGCAAAATCCCCGGCCAGCGGCCGCAATGCGCTCGCCGCCTGGGCTGCGGTCTCGATGTTGGTGATTCCGGCCGCATGCAGCGTCACCGCGGTCGCCAGCATGATGAAGTAGGAGGTGATATCGGAGTAGAACATGCCGCTCCAGGTGTCCCATGCGATGCGCCGCAACTCCTTCGACGCAACAGAGGAATCGGACGCCAGTCCCGATTTGCCCTGCGCGAGCATATCCTCGACCTCCTCGGAGGCCTGCCAGAAGAACAGGTATGGACTGATGGTCGTCCCGAAGACGCCGACGACGACGGCCGCGCTATCCGAGGTGAACTGCAGCCGCGGCCACACGGTATCTAGCAGGACCTGTCCCCATGGCACGTGAACGGTGAACAGAACACCCGCATAGGCAAGAAGTGAGAGAGTTAGCCACTTCAGGAAGAAAACGTAGCGATGGTACGGAACGAAGACCTGAAGCAGGAGCGTCGAGACGACAAAAGCAACAGCCATCGCATGCGGATTCAATCCGGTAACGAGCTGGCCGGCTTCTCCCATGGCGGCGACGTCAGCGCCGATATTGATCGTATTTGCGACCAACAGAAGCAGAACGACGCCCTTGAGAACGATGGGAGGGAATTCGGCCTTGATGTTCGCAGCAAGGCCTCGGCCCGTAACCCGCCCGATCCGCCCGCACATGGATTGAATTGCCGCCATCAGTGGAAATGCCAGAGGCATCGTCCACAGCATAGCCGTGCCGAGTTGAGCACCTGCTTGGGAATAGGTGGCGATGCCGCTGGGATCGTCGTCGGCGACGCCGGTGATCAACCCTGGTCCCAGCCGGGCCAACGGATGGCCCTTCAGGCGCGCGCGGCCGGACCGCAGGATGGCCGATAGACGACCGACGCCGCTGCCACGCATCGCGGGCAGCTTCGCCTCGTTGCCATCGATCGCTTCCAGCCTGTCGGCGCGACGTCGCACGCGCTGCATGCCCACTCCCAGCCTTTCGACGCTCTATAGCGCGCCTCGCGGCAGAGCAATTTGAGCGGTGTCAAGCGCTCCGTTGCGCCAGATCAACGCGCGGGGGGACCGGTCTTGCCAAGGTGGCACCACTCTTTAGAGGATACCAAGATGCGGCGCCTTCTCAGCGCAGTTCTGCGCAGGTTCAGTGTTCTGGGGTGGAACGACATTGCGTCCGCACCGTTCGACTGCCCGATCGAGCTCGCGGTCATCGACGACAGGCGCCAACCGCTCGGCTCTCCCTGCATTCGGCGCGCGGACGGATGGTTCGATCTGGGCACCATGCAGACCGTCGAGGCATCGCCGACACACTGGCGCTACTGGCAGCCCGACGTGCTGCCGATGAGCTGCTGCTGACCATGGCGCGGCTTGCCTCTATCAGCCGGCTGCTCTCTGTTCTGCTGGTGCGGCCGCACGTCGCGCGAGCCGGCAGACGGATCGATTGGACGCTGGTGCTCGCGCTCGCCTGCACGACACTGACCATCGCATCCGCGGTTTCACTGGCCTATTTCCACTACTTGGATCGGCCATGATCGTTCGCCGGCTCGTCATCTGCGATGGCGCGCCAGGCCGCGCCGTCGAGATCGTCGTATTGACCGCTCTTGAGTGACCAGAGGAAGCCCAATAGGCCACAGAAGCCCAGCGCGAGAGCGAGCGGCACCAGGATGATCATGACCTCCATCAGACAGCCTCCCTCGCCCGCGCCCTCAATGCATTGAGCATGACGATGATCGACGAACCCGACATCGCCGCCGCAGCGATCAGCGGAGTGACCAGGCCGGCGATCGCGATCGGTACAGCCAGCAAGTTGTAGACTACGGCCAGCCAGAGGTTTTGCCGCATCAACCGCAGCGCCTTGCGCGACACCTTGACCGCCGCCAGCACCGGCGCAAGACGTTCGCCGAGGAAAACCGCATCGGCAACCGCCTGGCTGACATGCGTGGCAGTAACGGGCGACACCGAGGCGTGCGCCGCAGCCAGCGCCGGCGCATCATTCAAGCCGTCTCCGACCATCAGCACCTTGCTTCCCTGACGCGCCAGTTCCTCGATCCGGGTAATCTTGTCGACTGGCGAGACCCCGGCACGCCACTCATGGACGCCAAGCTGCTCTGCGGCACGCCTGACCGCGGATTCGCGATCGCCTGACACGATCTCGACGGCGATGCCCATGCGCGTCAGCTCTGCCACCACGTCGGCAGCATCCGCTCGCAGCCGTTGCCGAACCGCGAAGGCGTAGCTGGCCCCGCCGTGCCTGAAAGCGACGACCGAGGCTTCAGGGTCGTTGCGCAGTATTTCGTTGGCGAGGTCGTCTGCGCCACAGAAGGACGGACGGCCCAGGCGAACCGGCACCCCGTCATGAAGACCATGCACTCCCTGCCCAGGTTCTTCCTGGATGTCCGGCAGCGGCGCGGCCGCGGCCGCCTTGCGCGCGACCGCGGCGGCGACCGGGTGCCGGCTGGACAGCGCAAGACGCCCCGCGAGGCTGACGACATCTTCGGGAATATCAGCGAGGTTGGCGACATCGAGCTCGGGCAACGTCAAGGTTCCCGTCTTATCGAAAATTACGCGGTCAACCTCGGCAATTCGCTCGATCGCGTCGCCCGCATTGAGAAGTACGCCCGAGCCGAACAGCGCGCCGGCGGCAACGGTCTGTACGGCCGGAATGGCAAGTCCCAGCGCGCACGGGCACGTGATGATCAGGACCGCAATCGCCGTCACGATCGAATCGTGAAAGCTCGCGCCATAGGCCAGCCAACCCAGCATCGTCAGGAACGCGGTTGCGTGCACGACCGGGGCGTAAAGCCTGGATGCACGCTCGGCCAGCCGCAGGTAGCGGGAACGCGCCTGCAGCGCGTGATCAAGCAGCCGGGTGATCTCGTCCAGCAGCGTTCCGCCCGACGCCGCGGACGCACGGACGCGCAACGTGCCGGAACGAACCAGCGTACCCGCGAACACGGCACTCCCCGACGCGACCATCGCCGGCAAGGTCTCGCCGGTGATGAGGCTCTGGTCGACCTCGGAGCGTCCCTCGATCACATTGCCATCGACCGCGCAGCGCTCGCCGGGCCGCAGCAGCACGATGTCGCCCGGCCGGATCGCCGCCGCCGGCACGGTCCGGATCTCGGTCGCGCTGACGAACTTCGTCGCAGTCTCCGACTTCAGCGCCGCGAGGTTGCCGGCAAATGCGCGGGTACGCCGCCGCATGTTCTGATCAAGGTAGCGGCCGGCGAGCAGGAACGCGATCAGCATGATCGCGGCATCGAAATAGGCATGCTCGGCGTGATTGATGGTCTCGATCACCGAGGTCGCCAACGCCAGCACGATGCCGATGCTGATCGGGACGTCCATATTGACACCGCGTGCCCGCAGCGCCGAGTGCGCCGACGAGAAGAATGGTTGCGCCGAATAGGCGGCGGCCGGCAGCACGATCAGCGCCGACAGCCAGTGGAAGAAGTCGCGCTGCTCCGGCAAGATGTCCGAGACGTTGCCGGACCACACCGGGATCGACAGCATCATCACGTTCATTGCGGCAAAGGCGGCGACGCCGAGCCGGCGCAACAGGCTCTGGGCTCGCTGCGCTTCCAGCGTTTCGGCGTCATCCCGCTTGAACGGATAGGCCTTGTAGCCGAGTTCCGCGAGCCTGTTCACGAACAGCGCCGGATCGACGGCACCCGCCTTCCATTCCAGTGCGAGGCGGCTATCGGTCAGATTCACGCGGGCCGAGGTGACGTCCGGAATGGTCGACAGGTTGCGCTCGATCTTCGCCATGCAACCTGCACAGCTGATGCCTTCGACCGCGAGATCGAGATGGATGAGCCCGGAGCCCGCACTCTTCAGATAGTGTGAAAAATCGATCTCCGCCTGCATCCGAGCACCTTCAGTTCAAGACCACGCGGTTCTTCGACAGGAACATGCGTCGCCCCTCGGCGTCGCCCTCGATCACGAGATCCCACTGCCCTGCGCTGATGCCTTCAGCATGGCCGTGAAAGCTTCCAAGGCCCGCTTCGGTAACCTCGATTGCCCGGTCAGCTCGCCGATCGGTAGGGCGCTCGAGACGGGCGAGGAAGTTCAGTCCAGCCAGTGGAGCACCCGCGTGGTCGCGCGCCTCGATTGCGATCGCGGCGGCGCCGTCCGGCTGCCGGTCAATATGCGCCTGGATTTGCCAGCCACGCTCGTTCTGCTGCCGCGCTGCCGCGATCTCGTTCTGATAGGCGAGACTGGCGCTGTAGGCGCTGTCCACCTCGGTCCCGGGCAGCGTCGTAATGGCAAGCCGCATCATGACGATGTTTACGGTGATGACGACCGCGAAGAATGCGATCGTCGTGATCAGGACGAAACGTCCGGTGATGGGTCGCGCTGCTGGACTCGAGGCTGCCATGATGGAATTCCGAGACTATGGAAGAACGAAGTGGTCGGTTGCGGACGCGACTTCTCCGAGGCCGATGTCGGTGATTCGGAAGGTGACCGGCATCGACTTTTCCGCCTGTTCGTCAAACGGCGCCGTCACCAGCACACGCAGTTCGGTGGTGGTGTCGCGCCCGAGCACAATCATCGGCCGGTCCGGTGTCACGGAATCCGCGCCGATGACGTGAAGCTTGGCATCAGCCGGTCCGTCGACATCGATCGCGATCACGCGATCGAAGCCGCGCTTGTTGAGGAATCGCAACGTATAGCCGTTGCGTGCCGACCCATCGCTGAGCCGCACCGCGATCGGATTGCGGTCATGCAGCACGTTGACGTCGAGTAGCGTCCGCGACATCAACGCGTAGAGCATCACGGCGCATACCACGGTGATCAGGCTCGCGTACACGACGGTTCGCGCACGCACCGGCTTGAACACCTCTTCCTTGCCGGAGATACGACGATGCACATTGATGTCGTTGTCGTAGCCGATCAGGCCGGTCGCGCGGCTGACCTTGGTCATCACGGCATCGCAGGCATCGATGCATAGCCCGCACTGGATGCAGCCGAGCTGCGCGCCCTCACGGATGTCGATCCCGGTCGGACACACGGCTACGCACTGGTTGCAGTCGATACAATCGCCCGCCTTTTCGCCGAGCGAGCGGATATCGAACGCCTTCTTCACCGAGCAGCGCGGTTCGCCGCGGTCGTACTTGTAGGTGACATTGAGTGCCCATTCGTCGGTGAGCGCCGCCTGAATTCGTGGCCACGGGCACATGTAGACGCAGACCTGTTCGCGCATGTAGCCGGCAAGCAGATAGGTCGACGCGGTCAGGATCCCGATCCAGACGTAAGCGATCGCAGGCGCTTGAAAGGTCGCCAGATCCCGCACCAGCGTCGGCGCGTCGGCGAAATAGAGCACCCAGGCGCCGCCGGTCCACCAGGCGATCATCAGCCATATCGCATGCTTCAGCACACGGCGACCGGCGCGTTTTGCGGTCATCGGACCCGCATCGGCTTTCATCTGAGAGCGGCGGTCGCCTTCGACCAGACGCTCGACCGCGTAGAACAGATCGGTCCACACCGTCTGCGGGCAGAGATAGCCGCACCAGATCCGGCCGCCGAGCGCGTTCATCAGGAACAAGGTCAGCGCCGCCAGCACCAACAGGCCCGTGAAGTAGTAGATCTCCTGCGGCCAAAGCTCGATGAAGAAGAAGTAGAACCGCCGGTTCGGGAAATCGATCAGCACGGCCTGGTCCGGCGCGCCGAGACCGCGATGCCAGCGTACAAAGGGCAACAGGTAGTAGACGCCGAGGCAGACGGCCATGAGCCGCCATTTGATCGAGCGGAATCTCCCGGAGACGCTCTGCGGATAGACCTTCTTCCGGGGCGCGTAGAGCGGGCCTTCCTCGTCGGTCGTGAGTTGATCAGGCGACACGGGCTTGTTCATGGATCTGCTCGAATGCGGCTTCGATTGCAGCCTACATTCCTGCGTCGAGCGCGAATTGACCTCGATCAACGGCGCCGGATCGGGCGGGCGGCTATTTGCCGCCGCCCAGAGAGTGCACATAGACCGCCAGCGCCTTGACGGTCACGGGATCAAGCCGGCCGACCCACGCCGGCATGACGCCGGCGCGCCCGTTGGTGATGGTCTCGATCAGCGTCGCCTCATCGGAACCATAGAGCCAGATCTTGTCGGTCAAATTCGGCGCACCGAGTTCCTGGTTGCCCTTGGCGTTGTCACCATGGCAGCTCGTGCAGTTCTCGGTGAATATCTTCTTTCCGGCGGCAGCGTCGAACGTCGGCGCAGTCGAGAGACCGGAAAGCGAGCGAACATAATTGGCGACGGTGACGATCTCGTCCTTCTTCAACACCCCGTCGCGCCCGAATGCCAACATCTGCCCGTCGTGCGTCTTCGCGTGTCCGGACCTCGCACCGAACTGGATCGTCTGCATGATCTGGTCGAGCGAGCCGCCCCACAGCCAGTCATCGTCATTCAAATTCGGGTAGCCCTTCGCCCCCGCGGCGCCACTGCCATGGCAGGGTGCACAATTGTCGGCAAACACGGTCTTGCCGCGCGCGCGAGCCAGCGCCAACAGGGCCGGATCCTTCTCGATGTCGGCCAGCGGCGCGCTGCCGAGCACCGCCATTTTCTCGCCGCGCAGCTTCTCCAGATCGGCAAGGTCCGTCGCAACGCTCGCGCGGGTCGAGTACTGGAACAGCCCCGTCGTGTAGCCCGAGACCAGCGGCCAGGCCGGGTAGACGATCCAGTAGCCGATCGCCCAGATGATCGTCGCATAGAATGTCAGGACCCACCACCGCGGCAGCGGCGTGTTGAGCTCCTTGATGCCATCCCATTCATGGCCGGTCGTGGTACGGCCGGAAACGCGGTCAATCTCGTCGTGCTCGCTCATGATCGGTCAGTCCTCACGCAGCGGCATGCGGGCCGCGGCGTCGAATTGGGTCTTGTTACGGGGCCAAAGCGCGTAGCCGACGATGGCGATGAAGATTCCGACGAAAACCGGCGTCCAAAACGTGCTGATCAGGCTCGACGCCAGACTCTCGATTTGAATGATCGCTTTCATGTTCGTGACCTCAGCGCAGATTGGCTTTTTCGTTGTAGAGCTTGAAGTCGACGAGCGTGCCGAGCATCTGCAGATAGGCGATCAGCGCGTCGAGCTCGGTCGGATTGCCGGCCTTGCCGTCGAAATTGCGCACCAAGGCTTTTGGATAGCGCTTCTGGAACGCATCGGAGCCCGGACTGTCGGGGTCGGTCTGCGCCTTCAGATCGGCGGCCGCGTTGGCGATCTGCTCGTCGGTATAGGGCACGCCGACCGCGCGATTGGTCCGCAGATGAGCCGCGATGTCGGACGGATCGATCTCCGTATTCGCCAGCGCCGGGTATCCGGGCATCACCGATTGCGGCACGATCGACCGCGGATTGTTCAGGTGGGTGACGTGCCAATCGTCGGAATACTTGCCGCCGACGCGTGCGAGATCTGGCCCGGTTCGCTTGGAGCCCCACTGGAACGGGTGGTCGTACATGCTTTCCGCGGCCAGCGAATAGTGGCCGTAGCGCTCGACCTCGTCACGCAGCGGGCGGATCATCTGCGAGTGGCAAAGGTAGCAGCCCTCGCGCACATAGATATTGCGCCCGGCGAGCTCGAGCGGCGTGTAAGGCCGCACGCCGTCGACCACCTCGATCGTGCTCTTCAGATAGAACAGCGGCGCGATCTCGACGAGCCCGCCAATGGCAATGACGGCGAGAATGCCAACGATCAGGATGATCGAGTTCTTCTCAAAGATCTTGTGTCGATTCCAGAGAGACATTGCGTGACCTATTCGGCAGGCTGGAGGGCGCCGGCGCCCTCGGTTTCGCTGGCTTGCCCGGCGTTGACCGTCATCCAGAGATTGAAGGCCATGATCAGCGCGCCGACCAGGAACAGCGCGCCGCCGGCGGCACGGATGATGTAGAAGGGATGCATGGCCTCGACGGACTCGATGAAGGAATATTCGAGGAAGCCGAGCGACGTATAGGCGCGCCACATCAGGCCCTGCAGGATTCCCGAGACCCACATCGCGGAAATGTAGAGCACGATGCCGATCGTCGAGATCCAGAAGTGCCAGTTGACGAGCTTCAAGCTGTAGAGCTGCCGATTCCATAGCCAGGGAACCAGGCAATAGAGCGCACCGAAGGATACGAAGCCGACCCAGCCCAACGCACCGGAATGCACATGGCCGATCGTCCAGTCGGTGTAGTGGCTCAGCGAATTGACCACCTTGATCGACATCATCGGCCCCTCGAAGGTCGACATGCCGTAGAACGCGACCGACACCACCATCATGCGCAGCACGGGATCGGTCCGCAGCTTGTCCCAGGCTCCCGACAGCGTCATCAGGCCGTTGATCATGCCGCCCCATGAAGGCATCCAGAGCATGATCGAGAAGGTCATCCCGAGGGTCTGCGCCCAATCCGGCAACGCCGTGTAGTGCAGGTGATGCGGGCCGGCCCAGATATAGAGGAAGATCAACGCCCAGAAATGGATGATCGAGAGCCGGTAGGAGTAGACCGGACGCTCGGCCCGCTTCGGGATGAAGTAGTACATGATCGCGAGGAAGCCGGCGGTCAGGAAGAAGCCGACCGCGTTGTGGCCGTACCACCACTGGAACATCGCATCCTGCACGCCGCCCCAGGCGATGTATGACTTCGACCCGAGGAAGGAGACCGGAAGTGCGGGGTTGTTACCGAGATGGAGCACCGCGATCGTGATGATGAACGCCAGATAGAACCAGTTCGCGACAAAGATATGCGGCTCCTTGCGCTTCACCAGCGTCATCAGGAACACGAGCAGATACGTCACCCAGACGATCGTGAGCCAGAGATCGGCATACCATTCCGGCTCGGCGTACTCCTTCGATTGCGTGACGCCGAGCAGATAGCCCGTGCCCGCGATCAGGATGAAGAAGTTGTAGCCGACCACGACGAACCAGGGCGAAAGGTCGCCTGCGAGACGCGTGCGGCAGGTCTTCTGCACGACATAGAACGACGTTGCGATCAGGACGTTGCCGCCGAAAGCGAAGATCACCGCGGACGTATGCAGCGGTCGCAGGCGACCGAATGTCGTCCAAGGCAGATCAAAGTTGAGCGCCGGCCATGCCAGCTGCATCGCGATGACCAAACCGACGGTAAAGCCCGCGATACCCCAGAACATTGCCATGGCCGAGGCAAACTTGATCGGTCCGAAGTTGTAGTTGGGTCGTCCAAGGATCTCCGCCGGAGGCAGTTCGGCCGGCCGATCAAAGTAGCGGTTGCCGATCACGATCACCGAGATCAGGCTGGCGATGCATGCAAGCGCCGCGTGAAAACTGAACGCCTGATCATGCCCCATCGCGGCGCCGAGAAGGCACACGAAGGCAAAGACTGCGAGTCCCGACGCCAAGCCGGCTTCGCCCATCGTCATCGACTTGGAAACGGCAGATGGACTGGTCATGTGGAGGCTTTCCCTGGGTGCGATGCCGTCTTCGAGACCACGATTTCGCAGCCAGCCGCTTGATCGACATCAATTTCTGCGTCATGCCGCCTGGTGCCGACGCCGCGGCTCAGCGCATTCAAAGTCAATTCGTTCGGACAGTACCTGGCCGGACTGGCACGCCTTTCCCGCGCAATGTCGGAGGCACAGCGCGTCGTCTCGCGGCACAGACCGCACACCCGCTGCAGATCACGCAGCACATCGCAGTTGGACGACGCGAGCGCTTCTTCCGACAAGCCTGCATGCGCGAGGCGCTTCTTCAGCAACTCAGGCGAACCCCGGCCACGCGCCAATGTTCGCAGATCCGATGCAGGCAGATTCAGCTCGTGAGCGATCTCTTCGACCTCCCGCGCGGTCATCAGATCGAATTCGTTTCGGCGAGAGAGAAACGCTCGCAGCCGGTTCAGAAGACTTTCGAACTGAGGCGAGTTATTGCTGTCTGATCGATCGGCCATGTTGGTACCCCGTTTGACCTAGCGTTAACGATTTGTCGCGAGCGCTGATTGATGTGGATCAAGCGTGCCGTCGCTGCGCCTGGCGTGTCGCCCCGGCGACTAGCCGCTCCAGGCGGAAGCGGATGCCGACGGCATGCGAAGCTCCATCGAGTCGGCAAAGATCGTCCAATCGCGAACGCCCTTCTGCCTGCAGAAATCGGCCTCGGCGAGCTGCGCTGCGGCGGAGAGCGACGTGGCGTCGACCTTGAAGGCAGCCTGACAGGCGCGATGTTCGTGGCCGGTATCGTCGCAAACGGTCTTGATGAAGCGAATATCGAAAGACGGCATGACACCCTCTCAACTGAGTTGATTCCTCTGTTGCCAATGCTGCCAGTCGGAGAAGTGCGCGCTTTGATCTGCCGCAACGGAACGTCGCGCAAGGTGGATTTCGTGCTGCGCAGGACGATCGAAGATGAACGGGCGCAGCAGGGATAACCCTGACCATGACGCCGCATCACGACGCACGGCTTGCTCCGCGGCGCGCAGATACGGGGCCGGACGCATCACGCTCATTCCGGATTCCCGACCGGCGATTACGACCGCGGCGTCGATGCGTTGCCGCCGCCAACGATCCACGCCGACACCACGACCGCAAAGCCCGTGATCACGCAAATCGTGACCAGCGTGGCGGTGACTCCCAGGGTATCAGCGCCGATCGTCGCGATCGCAGCAAGTGCGATCAGCACGTTTTCGAGGCGAACGATCAACTTGCCAGCTTCCTCGCAGCCTTGGCGGCAGCCGCCCGCTCGTCTTCCGCGGACTGGATGTAGAAGCCGGAATAGGTGTCGACGTAGCACAGATGATCATGCACTTCCTTGACACCAGCAACGTTCTCTGTGGCAACGATCGCAGCCTGTCTCGCGCGCTCGTCCATGAGCACCCCACGGAGGTGCACCACGCCCTTGCGTACCGAGACCTGCAACCCGAGCGGACACCAACTCTCCGAATCGAGCGCCCGCACGATGCGCTCATGGATGTGCTTGTCATCTGCCGTGGGGTCGGGAATCTCGTGTGCGATGGACGCCACGGCCCGCAGCAGGTCCGAGCGTGTAACGATACCCACGAGTTGACCGTCGCGCAGCACCGGCAGCCGCTTGATACGCTTCTTCTCCATGAGTTCGACCAGGTCTGGCAGAGGCGTTTCTTCGGCCACGGTGACGGGATCATACGACATGATCTCTCCGACTTTCCGCCCGCGCTCGTGAACGAAATCGTCCGCCGCCTCCCCAGAGCCGAGGAGGAATCTAAGCCAGGGAGCGCGGCGACGCTGCGTACCGATTTCGCTCCGTCGCAGGAAGTCGCTCTCCGACACGATGCCGACCAACCGTCCGGCCGCATCGACGACCGGCAGTCCGCTGATGTGGTGATCCACCATCAAGCGGGCGGCATCGAGAATGGACGTTTCGGTTCCGACGCTGATGACGTGTCTCGCCATGATCTGATGTGCGCGCATTGCAAAGCTCCCTTCAAGGCTCGGCGGAACGCTCGCATCAAACCGATCTGTTCGTTTTGATCTTTCTCAACACCCGTTTTTGATCGCGATCAAGGCGATGCCTTCGCTGACCCGGGATACTGGCGTCCTGCCAGGAAAGGATCGTCATGCTGCAGAACCTGCTCGCCTCTATTGGGATCCTCGCGATCATTGTCGCAGCCATCGCCCGCATGACGTTGCAGCCAGGGCAGCTCCCTCTCAAGCAGCCCGCCAGGTCCGGCACGCCGCCGCCTCATCGCCGCCGGCCGTTCTGAACCGTTCGTACCGGTAGACCTCTGATCCGGAGCTTTGATCTGCATCAATGTGGATCATGGCGCTGC
Source organism: Bordetella parapertussis (assembly GCA_943372075.1). Taxonomy (GTDB): domain Bacteria; phylum Pseudomonadota; class Alphaproteobacteria; order Rhizobiales; family Xanthobacteraceae; genus Bradyrhizobium. The sequence goes on from CALRXG020000003.1 coordinate 15,437, forward strand.
CGTTAGAGATTCTCCGTTTCGTCGGAAGCGTGCAGATGGCAGACTCAAGGACTTGGCGCCCCATTCTCTTCTCGTGTCCCAATACCGGTGATCGAGTTCAGGGCTTGCTGCCCGGGGTGACGCCCGAGTCCGCGGCTGATGATCTGCATCCGATCTCCTGCGTGGCGTGTGACGGCGTCCATTTCGTCAACCTGCGAACGGGTGCAATCATCGGTTCCAGGCATGATTAGGCAAGATCGTCGGCGCCGATGCAGACCGAAGGCTGTCGCCTTGACGCATATCAACACGCAACCGTCGGCCGCGTGGGAAACAAGACTTCTCTCAACGAAGGATCTCGAACATGACAGACCTTAGCGAAGCGCCCCCCGTCGCCAACGCCATCCAGAACTGTGCGAAACGGGCGATGGCGGTCCAATCGGAATTCTCAGAGAAGCTGATCGAGGTAAACCGGCACTGGTTCGAGCAGATTCAGATCGAGTCAAATGAAGTCTGGGAGCTGTTCCGCAGGTTCAACTCCACCGCCTCGGTGGCAGAGAAGATCACAGCCCTGCAGGATTGGGCCAAGGGCGTCACGGCACGCAGCGCGCAGGATGCGACATACGCGATCGAGACCGCGCGCTCGCTGGGGACCATCGAGCTGAACTTGTTCGGGCGACGGATCGACGGTGCCGACGAGGCGCCCCGGAAAGCTGCCTGACGTGCCGGCACGTGATGCTCCGGATCGCCCGGAGGCAGGCGTCGGCGAGACGTGGGAGGGGGTGGCGATCGCCCCCTTCGATCGGGATCTCGAACTCGCGGTCATCGAGGGCAACGCCATCCACAAGCTCGTCTTCCCCTGCCGCCGCACCCTGGGCGGATGGGTCAAAGCGGAGACCGCCGAACGCATCCTGGTGCAGCCGACGCATTGGCGCGCCTGGGTCAAATAGGTCGCCCCTCCAAAAGGGCGACCGGTGGCATCGGGCGCCCAAACATTATAGCATGGAACGATCTGAGGGGCTTTGCCCGGGGGAATATGTCGGATCGTATCTGGTATCGCTATGGCACTGCCGCGGCAGCGGGCGCGCTCGTCTTCGCGGTGCGCGCGGGCCTTGACAACTATTTCGAGGACCGGACCTTCACAATCATCTACGTTCCCGCAGTGCTGTTCGCCGCCTTCGCCGGCGGCCGCGGCCCGGCGATTCTCACGACGGTACTCTGCCTCATCGTCAGCGCCAAATTCCTCGGCAGAAGCCTGGTCACCGAACCTGGGAATCTGATCGACATCGTATGCTTTGCGATCCTCGGTCCGATCATCGGCTTCATGGGCGATCGGATGTCGAGAGATAGCGACCAGGCGCGAAATCGCCAGGCCCATCTGCAGTCGATCCTGGATACCGTCCCGGACGCGATGATCGTGATCGACGACCACGGCGTCATCCGTTCCTTCAGCGCGGCCGCCGAGCGCCTGTTTGGCTGGAAGACCGACCAGGTCGTCGGAAAGAACGTGTCGAGCTTGATGCCCCAGCCCTATCGCGGCGAGCACGACCGGTATCTCGAGCGCTATCTCACGACCGGCGAACGGCGCATCATCGGCATCGGCCGCATCGTGGTCGGAGAGCGGAGCGATGGCTCGACTTTTCCGATGGAGCTTGCCGTCGGCGAGGCCAAGGTACGCGGGGAGCGCTTCTTCACCGGCTTTATCCGGGACCTCACCGAGCGCCGTGCGCAGGAACGACGGCTTCAGGAACTGCAGTCCGAACTCGTTCACGTCTCGCGATTGACCGCGATGGGCGAAATGGCGTCCTCCATCGCTCATGAGATCAACCAGCCACTATCCGCCATCACCAACTACATGCGCGGTGCGAAGGCGCTGCTGGTCCCGGACATACCGGACGCCACGCGAATTCGTGAGGCGCTCGATCGGGCCGCGCAACAAGCGCTCCGGGCCGGTGATATCATCAAGCGACTCCGCGAATTCGTCGCCAAGGGTGAAACACAGCACTCCCTCGAAAGTCCGGCCACGCTGCTCGAGGAGGCTGTCGCACTGGCGCTGCTTGGCGCCAAGGAGCAAGGTATCAGGGTGGCGATCCGCAGCGACCGGGACATGCCGTCGATCATCGTCGACAAGATTCAGATCCAGCAGGTGGTGCTGAACCTGGTTCGCAATGCGATCGAAGCGATGGCTTCCAGCCCGCGCCGCGAGCTCACCGTCGGCGTTACCAAGACGGACGGCGTTGCCACGTTCACCGTCGCTGACACCGGTCCCGGTGTCAGCCCCGATGTTGCGGATCGCTTGTTCCAGCCTTTCATCACCACTAAAGAACATGGCATGGGCGTCGGCCTCTCGATCTGCCGGACGATCGTCGAGTCCCACGGCGGACGCATCGTGGCCCTGCCGAACGCCGGCGGAGGCACGGTTTTTCAGTTCACCCTCCCGTTCGCGGAGGACGGAGAAGAAGCATGACTGCGCGTCGCACGATTCTTGTTATCGACGATAACCCCGCGATGCGCGATTCGCTCGCCTTTCTGCTCGACGTCAACGGCTTTGCCGTAGCGACATACGAGACGGCAGCCGATTTTCTCGGGCATTTCGGTAGCCATCCGGTCGACTGCGTGGTGTCCGATATCCGGATGCCCGGCATGACCGGCCTTGAATTGGTCCGCAGGCTCAAGGCCGACGCGGCGACATGTCCCGTGATTCTGATGACAGGACATGGTGACGTCGCGCTCGCCGTCGAGGCAATGAAGGCGGGAGCGGTCGACTTCATCGAAAAGCCGTTCGAGGACGAGGTGCTCCTGCACGCAATCCGTGATGCTCTGGACTCGCAGCCGGACAAGCCGGCCGACGACACCGCAAAGCGTCAGGCCGAGACCCGTCTTGCCGACCTTACGCCACGTGAGCGCGACGTTCTGAAGGGATTGCTGGCGGGGAAGATCAACAAGGTGATCGCCCACGACCTCGGCATCAGCCCGCGGACGGTCGAGGTCTACCGCGCAAACCTGATGGCCAAGACCAACGTCCGCAGCATGTCGGAACTCATGCGAATCGCCATCGCAGCGGGGCTGTAGAGATCATCTCTGCAAGGCAAGCGCGGCTTTGCAAGCAGCCTCGCGCACGGAGGTGTTGCCGCTAGGCGGCGCGGGCCCGCTCGGCAGAGAGTATCGCCGTCAGTTCCTGCTCGACTTGGGGCGTCAGATCGAGACTGATCAAAACCGAGCCGTGATCCATACGAGCGACGACACCGCGAAGCCGGAACGAAAGCCCTTCGATCGCCAGTTCGACGGACTCGCCGATCGTCGCGTCAGGCAATTCGCACTCGATCGACACGGCACTCAGCGACACGTCGCGGACTTCGATGCGTCTCGTCTCGCCGCGTCGCACCAATGTGCCGGCCCGTCGGAAGACGACACGCGACGCAGCCCGGCGATCGACGTCCGTCGTCGAGGTACGGATGACACGTATAAGGGTCGTGCGCAGGTCGCTCACATTCTCCGCTATCGCCGCCGATCCATCGTGTATTTCCGATGCCCGTCGCCCGGTTTCCACCGCTTCCGCCGAGACCGAGGCGATCTGGGATGCGACCTCGCGGGCAGCGTGCGAAGTCTCTTCGACCGTCCGCGAAATATCGGCCGTAACCATGTTCTGCTGTTCGACTGCAGCGGAGATCGCAGCCGACACGGACTCGACGCTGCGAATGACCTCACCAATGGTGGCCATCGATGCAACCGAGGCATGCGTCGCCTCCTGGATCTCGCCGATCTGCTGAGCGATCTCGCTGGTTGCCTTGGCCGTCTGTTCGGCGAGCGACTTCACTTCGGCCGCGACCACCGCGAAACCACGACCGGCAACTCCGGCACGCGCGGCCTCGATCGTCGCGTTCAATGCCAACAGGTTCGTCTGGCCGGCAATTTCACTGATCAGGCTCGTTACGGTCCCCACTTTCGAGGCAGCTTCCGACAGCTTGGCGATCGTTGTCTGAGCTTGCGTCGATGCCGTCACAGCCTCCAGCGTCAGCGACCGAGATGTCCCAACCTGTTCGGCAATCTGCGAAATCGATGCGGCGAGCTGCGAAGATGCTTTTGCGACGGTCTGGGCATTGGTGAGAGCCTCTTCGGCCGCAGCCGCGACACTGCTGCTGTTCTTCTCCAGCGTAAGTGCCGTATCCTTCATCATCGACGCGTTTCTGGCCATCCGATCCGTACCGGACGCAACCTCGCCGACTGCGGATTTGGTGGCATTCTCGACGTTCTCGGCCATCTGCCGCAGCGCCGACGCCCGGGCTTCCTCGGCGGCGCGCCGCCTCTCTTCGTCTTGCTTCGCCTCGTCGCGCACCTTTTCGGCGGCCTTGATCCTGAATCGCTCGATCGAGCGGGCCATGTCGCCCAGCTCATCGCGCCGCTCGAGCCCCGGGAGTTTCATATCGAAATCCCCTCCACTCAAGCGGTTCAGAGCGCCCGTCATCGTGGCAAGAGAAGCGGATACCCGCCGGGCGAGCAGCAAGGTTATCAGTCCAATGGACAGCACGATCGCCGCAGCGACGATGATGACGCTTCGGGCCCGCTCCCAGAGCTGGGCCTGAAGATCATCGATGTACACGCCCGTGCCGATCACCCAATTCCACGGCTGAAAACCCGTGACAAACGACAGCTTCGGTTGAGGCGTATCGAAGCCCGGCTTTGGCCATTGATAGTCGACGAACCCCTCGCGCTGCCGTTTTACGGTTTCGGCAAATTCGACGAACAGCCGCTTGCCTGTCGGATCCTTGATTTCACGCAAATCCGTGCCGTCCAGCTCCGGCTTGATCGGATGCTTGACCATCCTGGGCACCAGATCGTTTATCCAGAAATAGTCCCCATTCCCGAATCGTAGCGCGCCGATCCTGGCCGCCGCATTGCGGCGAGCAGTTTCGTCGGGAATTCCCTTGCCCGCGACGGCGGCGTGCTCCTCCTGCGCAATGCTCAGAGCCAATTCGGTGAGATGCCTCAACTCATTCTGCCGCTGGCCCCGCAAGGCGTCTGCCAGATTGCTCGTCTGGACGACGGCCAGGCCAGTGAGGCCGCAAAAGCTCAGTCCAACAATCGCGTAGATGCGCTGCGCCAAAGAGAGTCTGAATTTCATTTTCTTGTCACCAGCCAAGGCCCGTCCGAGCTGATGAGGACTATTGAGCCGCGCTACTTAGTTCACGTAAAGAACGCTATCGGAATTCAGCAACAGACCGATAATTTATTGATTGGCCACAATGAAAGGCCGCATCCAGACCGTCACCAGCCGGACGACAAATGGTCGGTCGGCGGCAGCCCGTGATTGGCGCCGGTCGGGAGCAACGTCGAGCCGACCTCCATCGCCAGGCAATATTCCTGCGCGACGGCAAGCTGCTTGAGCAGTTGATCATGCTGCTGCTCCAGCATCGCTCGGGCTTGTCCCGCCGGGCAGGCAGCGACGAATTCGCCCAACTGAACAATCTGCCGCTCGAGCATCCGTATGATCTCCCGGACAGAATGGCGAGTGTCCACTCCTGGCCGTTTCTCCTGATGCGGCTGCCGGCTCGATCTTGGAAAGGGTACAATTTCTCCCATTGCCATCTCCAGTCCAACGCTGGGGAAGAATGCATTCCGCAGCCCCTTCCCTTGAACCGCAGATTTTTGACCGGAAGCCACAAGCCCGCATTGATCCAGATCAAAAAGAACGCCCCGATGTAATGAGGCAGATCAAACGAGCAGCGGCTGTGTCATGTTCCGATGCACGGCGTCCCGGCCCCGCCAGGACCACGACATCCAAGAACGACGACATGAGGAAACGCACGCCACTGCCGGACCGTGAGGTCCGAAGGAGGGATCGATGGAAGAGATCATGCAGTTCATTGCAGTGCCATACGACCGGGCCGACTTTGAGCTCGTTCCCGGTCAGCAGGTCAAATGCGCCAACCCGAGTTCGGCGATAGAGCATGCCAAGCACTTGTGGAAGACCTTCGGTCACGCCGGTGCCGCCGCAATCGTCCGGACCGGTCATCCGGAGACGAGAACCACCATACTCCGGACGTATGGCATCGTGCCCGACGGGCTCGAGCAAAATGAGTGCCGATCCGCAAGCTGACGCTGACGACGGTTCACGCGAAGGCGTCCGCTAGATGGGGCGCACCGCTTCAAGCTGGCTGCGGCGAGCGTTGGCCCGTGCGCGACGAAGCGGCGTCAGGCCCTTCCTCCCAAGTGGAAATTGACCTGGCGCAACGTTCTCAGGCGCACGTTCCTGCATGGTCCGTCGCAAAGGAGGGCGGGCATGCGTTCGGATCTTGCAAGGCAATACGGACAGGATCGGCTTCCCCGTTACACGAGCTATCCGACCGCCCCGCATTTCCACTCCACGATCGGCGTCACCGACTATCGGAGTTGGCTCAAGTCGATTTCCACCCGGCGCCCGTCGTCGATCTATCTGCACGTGCCCTTCTGTCGATCCATGTGCTGGTACTGCGGCTGCCACACCGCCGTGACGAGACGAGATGATCCAATTGCTCTCTACGCTTCCGGCTTGCGCACCGAGGCGCACCTGGTCGCCGAAGCCATCGGCCAGCGTCTTCCAATCTCGCATATCCACTTCGGCGGCGGAACGCCGACGATCATGGCGCCGGAGACCTTCGCCGATCTCGTCGGCGCATTGCGCTACTCCTACTTCGTGCTGCCTGATGCCGAGATAGCCGTCGAGATCGATCCGCGCACCCTCACGGAGCCGATGGCCGAGGCTCTCGGCTTCAGCGGCGTCAACCGCACCAGCCTCGGCGTGCAGAGCTTCGATCCCGATGTCCAACGCGCCATCAATCGCGTACAAGGTTTCGAGCAGACCGCAGCATGCGTCGAACGGTTGCGGCGGGTCGGCATCGGCAAGCTCAACTTCGATCTCCTCTATGGGCTGCCGCTCCAGACCGTGGATTCGTGCCTGGATACGGTCGCCAAATGCATCGAACTCCGTCCCGACCGCTTCTCGGTGTTCGGCTACGCACACGTTCCGTCGTTCAAGAAGCATCAGCGCGCAATCGATGAAAGCACGCTGCCGGGCAGCGCCGACCGCCACCGGCAATCGGAAGCGATTGCGGATGCCCTCGTCGGCGCTGGCTACGTGCGCATCGGCTTCGATCACTTTGCTCTTCCAGGGGACAGTCTTGCCGTGGCAAAGCGGGATGGCCGGCTACGCCGGAATTTCCAGGGCTACACGGACGATAGCGCCGAAACGCTGATCGGCCTCGGCGCCAGCGCCATCGGTCGCATGCCACATGGCTTCGTGCAGAACGTCGTTGCGACGCGCGATTATCTGGCCCGCGTCGCCGACGATCAGCTCGCCACGGTCAAGGGCTACGCATTCACGGAGGACGACCGCTTCAGAGCCGATATCATCGAGCGGATCATGTGCAACATGTCCGTCGACCTGTCGGAAATCGCTCGTTCGCACGGCCGGGATCCGCAGAGCGCGATCGTCGATCGAGGGCGGCTCGAGAGCCTGATCGCTGACGGAGCGGTCACCATGGACGACGGCCGGGTGTTCGTGAGCAACGGCGCGGAATTCCTGGTCCGCAGCGTTGCGTCCGCATTCGACGCTCATCTGGGACGGTCAGTGGCCACGCACAGCCGTGCTGTCTGAGCAAATCCGAGAAGAATGGCACATTTTCACGAAGGCATTGCGCTGGCTCAAATCGCGGTGGCGTGTGACATGCTGGAATAGCCCCACTAGGACGAGCGACCCATCCTCCCCGGAGGTTGTCTCGATACTCGAAGCCCGGCCGTGTCGGCCGGGCTTCTTTTCTGACGACCGCGCGAGCTCATGAGAGCGCCGGCGAGCAACAGCGGTTACGGGGATCGAGTGATGTTGAGTTCGCCGGCCACGCGCTTCTCTACTTGCCGGCTTTCGTGCGGGTTTCGCCTCCTTCCGCGCAAGGAGCGAACGTGGCGCGTATCCCCAGAACTTCACGAACCTCGTCATCCTCCAAGGCATCCCGGAACCAATGTCGGTCGGCGGAGCTCTCGCAACGGGTACGAGCGGCGTCTTTGCCGCGCGCCGCTGGTCGCTCGATGGTCAGCTTGATGCTGTCTGTCATGGCAACACTCTCGGGACGAGGAAGCATGAGCCAGCATCCGCGATCCGGCGCGCCGATGCATTGAGCATGGTCAATCCGCAGCCAGCGCAACTCATGGGAACTCGACGCGCAGCGATGTGCTCTTGAAATAGCCAGGTTCCAGTCTAGCGTGACGCCGTCGGTGGACCGGATTGGCACGCATCATTGCGCTGGCTCAAGCTATCACGGTCATATTGGCTCTCTAAGATGGAACGGATGGACGGCGTTCGAGGTCATCCCTGAAGCCTTCGGGAGAGCGACATGCAAGTGACGACAGCTCCAAACCAACAAGCACAGGCGGATGACCTCGAGTTGCTCGACCGCTACTGGCGGGCTGCCAACTATCTTTCGGTCGGCCAGATCTACCTGCTGGCGAACCCCTTGCTGCGGGAACCGCTGAAACCGGAGCACATCAAGCCCCGGCTGCTTGGGCATTGGGGCACGACTCCGGGGCTCAACTTCATCTATGCTCATCTCAACCGCGTGATCCGCGGCTCCGATCTCAGCGTCATCTACGTTTGCGGCCCCGGCCATGGCGGCCCCGGCATGGTGGCCAACACCTATCTCGAAGGCACTTACACGGAGATATATCCGGAGCTGACGCGCGACGCCGATGGCCTGCGAAAGCTGTTCCGCCAGTTTTCCTTCCCCGGCGGCATTCCGAGCCACGCCGCACCGGAAACGCCAGGATCGATCCATGAGGGTGGCGAACTCGGCTATGCACTGGTCCATGCCTATGGTGCGGCGTTCGACAATCCTGACCTGATCGTGGCTTGCGTGGTCGGCGACGGCGAGGCCGAGACCGGTCCCCTCGCCGCGTCCTGGCATTCCAACAAGTTCCTCAATCCAGCGCATGACGGCGCGGTGCTGCCGATTCTCCACCTCAACGGTTACAAGATTGCCAATCCCACGGTACTGGGCCGGATGACCGACGAGGAAGTCCGCAGCCTGTTCGTCGGCTATGGCTACGCGCCGTTGTTTGTCGAAGGCGAAGATCCGCATGCGATGCATCGGTTGATGGCAGATGCGCTCGACAGCGCACTCGCGAGCATCCGCACGATCCAGCAGACCGCACGCCAAGAGGATTCGGGATTCCAGCGCCCGAAATGGCCGATGATCGTGCTGCGCAGCCCGAAAGGCTGGACCGGGCCGAAGGAAGTCGACGGATTAAAGGTCGAGGGATTCTGGCGCGCCCACCAGGTGCCGATCGCGAACCCGCGAGGCATCCCTGAGCATCTGAAGCTGCTCGAACATTGGATGAGGAGCTACGAGCCGGACCAATTGTTCGACGCCGACGGACGACTTGTTCCGGAGTTGCAGCAGCTCGCGCCGCTGGGCGATCGTCGGATGGGAGCCAATCCGCACGCCAATGGCGGTCTGCTCAAGCGCGAGCTCAAGCTGCCGGATTTCCGCGCCTATGCGGTCGACATCCCTCGTCCCGGCGGTGCCGTCGCCGAAGCCACCCGCGAATTCGGCAAGTTCCTGCGCGAAGTGGTTACCCTCAATGCGGGCGCACGCAATTTTCGTCTCATGGGTCCGGACGAAACCGCCTCCAACCGGCTCGACGCGGTCTTCGAGGCGACCGACAGGGTCTGGATGGAAGCGATCGAGCCTTACGACGTCCACCTCGCTCATGACGGCCGCGTCATGGAAGTACTGAGCGAACACCTCTGCCAGGGCTCGCTCGAAGGCTATCTGCTCACCGGGCGTCACGGCTTCTTCTCGTGCTACGAAGCCTTCATCCAGATCGTCGATTCGATGTTCAACCAGCACGCCAAATGGCTGAAGGTGTCGCGCGCGCTGCCATGGCGGCGTCCGATCGCTTCGCTCAACTACCTCCTCACCTCGCATGTCTGGCGGCAGGATCACAACGGTTTCAGCCACCAGGATCCGGGCTTTGTCGATCTCGTCACCAACAAGAAGGCCGACATCGTGCGCGTCTATTTCCCGCCCGATGCGAATACCCTGCTCTGGGTCGCCGATCACTGCCTGCGCACCTATGACCGCATCAATGTCATCGTCGCCGGCAAGCAGCCGTCGCCACAATGGCTGCCGATGCGCGAAGCGATCACCCATTGCGAGGCCGGCATCGGCATCTGGAAATGGGCCGGCACCGAGGCGCCGAATGGTGAGCCTGACGTGGTGATGGCCTGCGCCGGCGACGTTCCGACACTGGAAACGCTCGCCGCCGTCGATCTCTTGCGCAAGGCACTGCCTGACCTCAGGATCCGCGTGGTCAATGTCGTCGACCTGATGACGCTGCAGCCAAAGGAGCAGCACCCTCACGGCCTGTCCGACCGTGACTTCGACAGCCTGTTCACGCGGGACAAGCCGGTGATCTTCGCCTATCACGGCTACCCCTATCTGATCCATCGCCTGACCTACAACCGCACCAACCATGCCGGCATGCATGTGCGCGGCTTCGCCGAGGAAGGCACCACCACGACGCCGTTCGACATGGTGGTCTTGAACCAGCTCGATCGTTTCCATCTCGCGATCGAAGCGATCGAGCGGGTGCCGGGCCTCGACATTGCCGCCGCCCACGTCAAGCAACAATTCCGCGACAAGCTCATCGAGCACGCACGCTATGTGCGCGAACATGGCGAGGACATGCCGGAAATCCGCGACTGGGTTTGGCCTGGTCGCGCAGACGGCGCCACATCGTAGCAGGCGCGAGGGAGGCCGCCGATGTCGGACAACGTCCTGGTGCTCAACGCCGGTTCTTCCAGCATAAAACTCGCCCTGTTCGACATCCGGGCGGCCGACCCGGAGCTGAGGTGCAAGGGCATGCTCGACGAGCAGGAGAAGGCGCCGCGCATCGTGGTGACCGACGTGTCGGACAAGCAGCTGTTCGAGAAGCGCCGCTCCGGCGACGAAACGACCGGCCACGGTCTGCTGGCCGACATCTTCAGCTGGGTCGATGATTATCTCGGAGCCGACCAGCTCGTCGCCGTTGGCCATCGTGTCGTCCACGGCGGACGGGAATTTTCCAGCCCCGTCGTGCTTGATGAACCAGCGATTACGGCGCTCGACGCGCTGACGCCGCTGGCGCCGCTGCATCAGCCACGCTGTCTCGCCCCGATCCGGGCAGTGCAATCGCTGCGGTCCGAACTAACGCAGATCGCCTGCTTTGACACCGCCTTTCATCACGGCCTGACCCCGCCTGCCAGTCGCTTCGCCGTTCCTCGGAGCCTTGAAGGGCGCGGCATCCGCCGTTATGGATTCCACGGACTCTCCTTCGAATATGTCGCAGGCCGCCTCGCAACGCTCGCCCCGACGCAGACACGTACGGTGATCGCGCATCTCGGCAACGGCGCCAGCCTTTGCGCCTTGCATCACGGCAGGAGCGTCGACACCACAATGGGTCTAACTCCACTCGACGGCCTCGTGATGGGGACGCGCTGCGGAACGATCGACCCCGGGGTTCTGCTCTACCTGATGCAGGAGGAGAAGATGTCGGTCGATGCTGTGCAGCATCTGTTGTACGAAGGCTCGGGCCTGCTCGGCGTCTCTGGGGTGTCTGCCGACATGCGCACCCTGCTGGCAAGCCGCGAGCCTGCCGCGCGCGAAGCCATCGAGCTCTTCACATTCCGCGTTGCCGCTGAAGTCGCCGTGATGGCGAACACGATGGCCGGCCTCGACGGCCTGATATTCACCGGCGGCATCGGCGAGCACGCCGCCGAGATCAGGCAGCAAATCTGCGACCGGCTTGCCTGGCTCGGCGTCCGGCTCGATCCAGCGGCAAATGCGACGGGGGCGGCGCGCATCAGAGCCCAGGATAGCCTGGTGGACGTGTTGGTCGTTCCGACCAACGAGGAGATGAGTATCGCGCGGCACTGCCGCCGGTTGCTCGTTGCTGGCCCCTAAGCTTCCGCTCACTCAGGTTCCGGATTCCTGCATGATGCGGTCAATCTCGGCGAGGAGTTCGCGTAACTCATCGACGGAGAAGGTTTCGAGGATATCCGCGATCTGCTCCCGCAGTTGAATTTGCTCGTGAACTTGCCTCAGACTGTCCCGGTCATTCTGTGCCATTGCTCCCCTCGGCGCAATCGGGCCGGGAGCGTCCCGGCTGTCGGCCGCCGGCAATCGCCATCGTGATGCACCGGGGCTGGCGCCTGCGTAGCGCAGCCGAGTGCGTTAATCACTTAAGGGAAAGTACTTAGTCCAGCGCCGGATCAGACGTCCCGGCTTCGGCGCGCGGCACTCATGCCGCCGATGATGTCCACGTGACCAGCTTGCGCGCCAGTGCGCCGAAGGCGTTGTCGAAGGCGGTCGCGGCACTCTCGGGCGAGAGAGCCGTGAGGGGGACGCTTTCCTCGAACACCTGTGCTGCCTTGATCTGCCCATCGGAGCCCACGATCTTCGCCGATAGGGCCATCACCGCTTTTGGCTGCGGCCCGAGCGCGATCTCGAAGCGCCGCAGGTCGATCAGCAGGCGCGGGACGCCCTCAACGGAGCTGTCGGCACGTAACGGCGCGTGCGAAATATCATAGTTTTCAAAGCTCTGCTGCAGGCGCGCCTGTAGCAGCGCCGGCAAGCTGTCGCTCCATTGCGCATCCGTGAAGCCGGCGACGTCCTCGTCGGGCGTGAACAGGAAGCGCTGCGTTTGCAGGCGCGCGATCGCGGTCGGCTCCACCATCGCCAGCGGGGAAGGCAATAATCCACCGCGTTGCGGACCGAAATCCTCAACCGCATGAATATCGTACACGACCTTGCGGGGCGCCGGGGCTCCACCCGTCATGCGCTCCAGCCCGGCGACGATGCCGTCGAGCTTCGGGGTGTTGCGTGCCAGGCCTTCGGCGAAGACCCCGAGGTTATCAATCGTGCTGTGCAGCGGCGCGGCATTTTCCGACAACACGGCATCGACCCGGCGCAGCGCATCGCGGGCAGCCTGCGTCATGCTCCGCCCGGCGTCCTTTTCTGCGACCAGCGGCGCGCGTGCCGGCGGCGCCGCGGGATCATCGCCTCCCTCGAGCGCGATCACCGGGACGCCGGTCAGGCCCTGGAAATCCACGCCGACTCGCGTGTCGCTATGCACCGGCGTGCGCTCCGCAACGGCGATCGTGGCGTGAACCTCGCGAGGGCGTTCCGGTACCAGTTCGAGCGCAGTCACCTCGCCAACGCGGATGCCGTTGAAGAGCACGCCTGCGCCCACGAGCAGTCCAGGTACCGGGTCCGTGAAGACGAGCTGGTAGCTCTCCCGCTTGCCGATACCTCCGACGTTGTTCAGCCAGTAGACGAAGCCGAACACGGCGACGATGGCCGACAACACGAATGCACCAACGACAATGTAGGGCGCGCGAATTTCCATATCGATCTCTCTTGCCTAGGTGCCAAAGCCAAGCGTCTGGGCCCGCGCACCGTGAAAGTAAGCCTTGACCCAGGGATGGTCGGACTGGAGCACGGATGACAGCGGCCCGACCGCTACGATCCGCCCGTCGGCGAGTGCGGCGACCCGGTCGCAAATCGCCTGCAGGCTGTTGAGGTCATGCGTCACCATGAACACGGTGAAGCGCAGCGTCCGGTGCAGCGTCCGAATCAAGGCGTCGAACTCGCCCGCCGCGATCGGATCGAGGCCGGAGGTCGGCTCGTCCAGAAACAGCAGGGCAGGATCCAACGCGAGCGCACGGGCGAGCGCGACCCGCTTGGTCATACCGCCAGAGAGCTCGGAAGGAAACTTGTCGCCATCGGCCCGGGAGAGCCCCACCATCTCAAGCTTTGCATCCGCGATCTCATCGAGCAGCCGCGGCGAAAGGTGCGCATTTTCACGGAGAGGAAACTGAACATTCTGTCGCGCCGTCAAGGCAGAGAAAAGCGCCCCTTGCTGGAACAGGATCCCCCAGCTGCGCTCGCCCTTCCTGACATTCGCGAAGTCGACCTGCCCGCCACGTTTTGGCAGCAGGCCGACCAGGGTTCGCATCAGAACGGATTTGCCGCCGCCCGACGCGCCGACGAGGCCGAGGACCTCCCCTTCCCTTACGTCAAGGTTGAGATGGTTGAGGACCGTCTTGTTGCCGAAGCCCACCACCAGATTGCGGATATGGATCGCAGTCGAACCAGCCATGACTACATCCCGATCGAGGCGAAGAAGACCGCGAACAGTCCGTCGAGCACGATGACCAGGAAGATCGATTTCACGACCGACGCCGTGGTCTGCTCTCCCAGCGATTCCGCGCTGCCCTTGACGCTCAATCCCTCCACCGCCGCGACGAGTCCGATCACCAGCGCCATGAACGGCGCCTTGATGATGCCGACCTCGAAATGCGTGACGGAAACCGCCTCATGGAGGCGTGCGATGAAGATGGCGGGACTCATGCCGCCGTACAGCCAGGCGATAAGTCCGCCGCCATAGAGGGCCGCGAGCGAGCCCAGAAAGGCAAGGATCGGCAGCGCCACGACGAGCGCCAGTACCCGCGGCAGGATCAGCACCGCGATCGGGTCGAGCCCCATGGTGCTCAGCGCGTCGATCTCCTCGCGCATCTTCATGGCACCGATCTCGGCCGTGTACGCGCTGCCCGATCGTCCGGCCACCATGATGGCGACGATCAGCACGCCAATTTCGCGCAGCACCAGGATGCCGACCATGTCGACGACATAGGACTCGGCGCCGAAACGGCGGAAATGGAAGATCCCCTGCTGAGCGATGATGGCCCCGATCAGGAACGTGATCAGCGCCATGATCGGCACCGCTTGCCATCCCACCCGACCGAGCTGATAGACGGTCGACGTCAGTCGAAACGACCGCGGATGCCTGGCGACGCCCAACAGCGCCGCACTGAGCGCGCCAAGCATGTACAGGAACGCAGCCGCATCGGTCACAAGCCGCCTGCTTCCGCGGCCGAGCTGATCGAGCTTTTCCAGCAGAGGATTGACCGATCTGTGGTCGGCGGGCTGCGAACGGTTTAGCCCTCGCACCTCATCCAGCAGATCGCCATACGCACCGTCCGCACCGGTCAGTGCGGCTCTGGTCGCGCCGCCGCGGGCCAGTCTTTCGAGCAGCCAGGCCCCAACGGTGTCGAGCGCAGTGACGCCGCTGAGATCGATCGATCCGATGTCCGCTTTCGCCGCACCCGCGCATACCCGTTCCAACACCTCGACATTGGCAACGTTCCAGGCTCCGCCTGCCGCGAACACGCGCGGATCTTCCTCATTCGCTATCAAGACCGGTGAGTTGAGCAACAGGCCGACTCCAACTTGGAAAGCCAAGTATAGGAAGCCGCAGCCGACAAAGTTTGACCGAACGCAATTGGTTCAGGGCACGTGGCTGTTCTTGACGAAAATCAACGGCTTGTTGAGCCACGGGAATACGGTCTGGCAGATTGGCCCGGCAGCAAGGGCCCGTTAGGGAGATTTGCAATGAACCGTCCAGCCTTCAGGCCTCTGCAGAATACAGCACTGCCGCACTCGTTCAGGATGATCCGCCTGGGACGCGCGCGTGAACACGATCATCCCGAGGGTGCGCCTGAGATCGGCTATGTCATTGTTGCTCCGCTCGACGCCGCGTCGCAGATCGATGTCGAGACCTGGAAGGCCCATCGCGAAGCCTGCCGCGTCGTTCGCCAGCGGCCCGCCGAAGACGATCAGCTGGGCCACCTCGTGCGTGGTCCAAGCGGCAGCTGGCGCTTCCACTATGACGTGGCTGGTACTGCCGCCGACGAAACCGGGCATCATTTTGGGAATGAGCGATTCAGTCTCGGTGAATATGTCTCGGTCCGCGAAGCAGACGGCATGCATCCCTATCGGGTCGTCGCCGTCACTCCGCTTTGATCGGCCCACGCCTGATCAGGATGTCGGTCCCTACGGCACCCGCCACCGGAAGGGAGAGGTCGAGGACGACATTGACGACCCTTTGATTGGTCGGTTCCCTCGCGGCAGAGAATCCGAGCTCACGGCACATGCTCAGCATGGTCGTGTTCTCGGTCAGCACCTCACCGGACAGCTGCTTTAGTCCTTCCGACCTCGCATAGCGGATCAGCAGCTGCATCAGCGCCCACCCGAGCCCTTTGCCCTTGAGGTCGGACTGCACCAGGACGGCGTATTCGGCGGTCTCATAGAGTGAATCCGAGTGAAGCTGGACCGCGCCCAGCATCTCGCCGGTCTGCGGATCCAGCGCGACGAACGCCATCGCGCGGGCATAGTCGAGCTGGGTCAGGCGTGCAATGAACGAATGAGAGAACTTCTTTACCGCATGGAAGAAACGCAGCCTGAGGTCCTCGATGGTCACGTGCTTGAAAAAGGCATCGAACAAGGGCTCGTCTTCCGGTCGCATCGGCCGGACTGCGACGTGTGACCCATCTCGCAAGCTGAGCTCGCCTTCCCATTGCGATGGGTAGGGCCGCACGGCGAGCCGGGTCTGACCGGCAAACAGCCGCACCGGCTTGCGGACCGCCACGCGCGCGTCAAGCGCCAGCACGCCCGCTTCGTCCGCCAGCAATGGGTTGATATCGAGTTCGGCAATCTCGGGGATATCGGCCGCCATCTGCGCCAGCTTGACGAGCGTAAGCGGTACGACGTCGGCAGGAACCGCAGGCACATCGCGATAGGCTGCAAGCAGTCGCGAGACCCGCGTGCGCCCAACCAGGTCGCGGGCGAGGTTCATATCGAGCGGCGGCAGCGCCAGCGCCTTGTCGTTGATCACCTCGACCGCGGTGCCACCGCGACCGAACACGATCACCGGGCCGAAGGTCGGATCATCGGCAATGCCGAGGATCAGTTCCCGAGCCGCACGCCGCACGATCATCGGCTGGATCGTCACCCCCTGCAGGCTGGCATCCGGGCGAGCGCTCCGGGCGCGCGCCAGCACCGTCCTCGCTGCCTCGACGACACTTTCGCGCGTGCGCAAACCGAGGATGACGCCACCGATATCCGACTTGTGCGTGATGTCGCGGGAGAACAGTTTGACGGCGACCGCCAGCCCCTTTGCCAGGAACGGTTCAGCCTTGTCTGCGGCGTCGTCCGCGTCGCGGGCGGCGACCGTGGGCACAATCGGAATATCATACGCTTCGAACAATGCGACGATTTCGACCGGATCGAGCCATTGACGTCCCTCCGACAAAACCTGCGCGATCACGCGCTTCGCTGCCGCCGTGTTCGGCGTGAACGCCGAAGTCACGCTAGGCGGGGTTGCAGCAAGCGCAAGAGACGCTTCGCGGTACCGCACCAGATACATGAAGGCACGAACCGCGTCATCCTCGGTCGGAAAATGCGGGATGCCGGCAGCCTCGAAGGTTGCACTGGTGCGCTTATCGGTACCGGCCCACGCTGCAAGCACCAACGGGGCGACCGCGCTGCTTTTGGCACGGCGGTCACCGACACGTCGTGCGACGGCTTCGGCGATGCTCTCGGCGGACGCCACGGCCGTTTCCACATTCATGACCAGAATGGCGTCGCCATTGGCGTCCTCGAGCAGCGCGTCGAGTGCCGCTATGTAACGCGCGGCGTCCGCATCGCCGGCAATGTCGACGGGATTGCCGCGCGACCAGCCGGGCGGCAGCACCTTGTCGAGCGACGCAACCGTGTCTGCAGACAGGCTGGCGGCCTCACCACCGAGCTCCGCGAGCCGGTCGATCGCAAGGATCCCGATCCCGCCACCATTGGTCAGAAGCGCAAGGCGATTGCCGCGCGGGACAAAGCCACGTCCGAGAAGCTCGGCACAATCGAACAGCTCACGCAAGTCATATACGCGAAGCATGCCGGCGCGGCGAAAGGCTGCGTCGTACACGGCATCCGATCCGGCCAGCGCGCCGGTATGGGTGGCCGCGGCCTTGGCGCCCACCGCCATCCGCCCCGATTTGACCACGACCACCGGCTTCAGCCGCGCCGCGGCGCGCGCCGCCGACATGAACTTGCGCGCATCCTGGATACTCTCGATGTAGAGCAGGATCGCGTTGGTATGGTCGTCCCGAGCAAAATAGTCGAGCAGGTCGGCAACATCGACATCGAGCTGATCGCCGATCGACACGATGCCCGAAAAGCCGAGTCGCCGTTCGGCCGCCCACTCGATCATCGCCGCCGCGATAGCCCCGGATTGCGAGATCAGCGCCACCCGGCCATCGGACGGATGATCGGCAGCAAAGCTGGCATTGAGCTTGGCGCGGGGTATCATTACCCCGATGCAATTCGGTCCGATCAGGCGCACGCCGTGCATGCGCGCGGTTCGCGCGACCGTCTCGGCGAGCGAGCCCACGCCATGGCCGAGGCCTGCCGACAGGATCACTGCACCGGCGATGCCGACCGCAGCGCCGTCCGAAATGATCTTCGGAATCGCTGCCGCCGGGGTCGTGACGACGAGAATATCCGGAACGAAGGGGAGCGACTTCAGGTCTGGAACCGTCTCCTCGCCGTCAACCACGGCGTAGTTTGGATTGACCACGGCGATCTGACCGGCAAAGCCGCTCGACTTGAGGTTCATAAGAACCGCGAGGCCGAGCGACGATGGACGCGAACTGCCACCAACCACCGCGATGCTTCGAGGCGATAAGACCCGCTCTAGACCAAACGTAGACATCGAACAGTCTCGCAGGGGACGAGCGAAGGCGCTTGCCGCTGCGTGCAGCGCGCCAAGGCTCGCATGATATCCTCGCGAGCAATGATACCGAGCAAATGGTGATACTTGTCGATCACCGGCAAGCTCTTGAGACGATGGGAGACCATCAACTGCAGAACGCGCTGCAGATTGGTGTCCGGCTCGACTGAAATCACGTCGCACGACATGATCTCGTCGACCGTCGTTCCCATACGATCATCGTAGTGCGGCAGTATGTGATCTGTGGTGCAGGTAAATACCTTCAGCGCATCGAGTTTGGTGACGAACCCGACGACGATATCGTCACGCAAGACCGGATAGGCGTCATAATTGTCATTTGCGAACAGACGGTACAGATCGCCTACGGTCATTTCGGGGGCAACGCTTCGCACCGATTTCGTCATGTTGTTCATGACGGTTTCCTGGAGAAATTCGTACATGGCTGGTCCCTTTGGGTGGACTGCTGTCCGTGGGCGCCTCGCGGTCAGACGAACAGCATGTCCGCGACACGGGGCCAACCTAATCAGGAACGGCCGATCGGCGTTGACCAGGATCAAAACAGGATCAACGTCACGTGGTCAAAGAGAGGTCACGAACCTCAACGAGTTACGCCATGCATGCGATGATCCTGCCCGCACGCGGCGCAAGGCTGCAATATGTCGAACGGCCGGATCCTGTTCCGGGCCCCGGCGAAGTCCGCGTCAAGATCGGCGCCTGCGGCGTTTGCCGCACCGATCTTCACGTGGTCGATGGAGAGCTGCCCCACATCACCTATCCGATCGTTCCCGGTCATGAAGTGGTCGGCCGCATCGACGCTTTGGGTCACGGCATAAACGATGCGCTTCTCGGGACGCGTGTCGGCGTTCCCTGGCTCGGCTCAACCTGCGGACACTGTCCATACTGCCGGGAAGGCAAGGAAAACCTCTGCGACAATCCCCTCTTCACCGGCTACACGCGCGACGGCGGCTTTGCGACCCACCTGGTGGCGGACGCGCGCTACTGCTTTCCGCTCGGCGAGCACGGTGAGGATGTCGAGCTTGCGCCCCTGTTGTGCGCAGGCCTGATCGGCTGGCGCTCGCTTGTGATGGCCGGCCGCGGCCGCAAGCTCGGCATTTACGGCTTCGGCGCGGCGGGACACATCGCAGCGCAGATGGCCCGCTGGCAAGAACGGGAGGTCTACGCCTTCACCCGCACAGGTGACGTCGAAGCTCAGCGTTTGGCATTGTCGCTCGGCGCATGCTGGGCCGGCGCCTCCGAGGATCGGCCGCCCGCGGAGCTCGATGCCGCAATCATCTACGCGCCGGCCGGCCCCCTCGTGCCGCTTGCCTTGCGCGCGCTGCGCAAGGGCGGACGGGTGGTCTGTGCCGGCATCCACATGTCGGACATTCCAAGCTTTCCCTACAGCATCCTCTGGGGCGAGCGACAGATCGTGTCGGTCGCCAATCTCACCCGGCAGGACGGCACCGACTTTCTCAAGAGCGCAGCGAAGGCCGGGGTCCGAACACACGTCACCGTTTTCCCGCTCGATGAAGCAAATGAAGCGCTCTCGCGCCTGCGTGACGGCAGGCTCGTCGGCGCGGCCGTTCTCAAGCCATGACGGCGCCGGCGTCATCAACCGATGCGAGCGCGGGCGAAGTCGACCAGGCCGCCGTGTTGTCGTTCCTGGCCGGATCGGGCCGCTCGAACGTGGCCGTGCGCCGGATCGACACCCATTGTTCGATCATCTTCCTCGAGCCGTCACGCGCCCTGAAGATCAAGCGCGCGGTCAGGCTGCCCTATCTGGACTTCTCGACGTTGGAGAAGCGGCGGCGTGCTTGCGAAAACGAGATCACCGTCAACAAGCGCCATGCACCGTCAATCTATCGTGGGGTCGTCCCGATCACGCGCGAACAGGACGGCCTGGCGATCGGAGGCGCCGGCCCCATCGTTGAATGGGCGGTTGAAATGACCCGTTTCGACGAAAGCAAGACTCTCGACCGCCTCGCATCTGGTGCCCTTGAGCCTAAGCTCGGCGACGATCTGGCCGCCGTCCTGCTCGAATCTCATCGGGGTGCCGCCATCAGCGAGGGATCAAACTGGCTTGCCTCGCTACCCGTGATCGTTGGTCGCAACACGGCACAATTTCGCAGCACGCCAGGGCTCGCGCGCGACCGAATCGCCAAGCTGCACGAGCTAAGTCACCGTGAATTGGCGCGGAATCGCGAGCTCCTGCGCGCCCGTGCGGCTTCGGGGCAAGTGCGACGCTGCCACGGCGACGCGCACCTCGGCAACATCGTGCTGATTGACGGCAGGCCGGCCCTGTTCGACGCAATCGAGTTTGACCCGGATATCGCGACAACGGATGTCCTGTACGATTTCACGTTCCCGCTGATGGATCTGCTCGCGTTCGGGCGCGATGCTGTCGCCAACAGACTCTTCAACAGCTACATGCAGGCCGCCTGGTCCGAACAGTCGCCTGCGCTCTGCCTGCTGCCGCTGTTCCTCTCGGTTCGCGCGGCAATTCGCGCAAACGTGCTGTTCACTAAGCAGCGGCAACACCCGTGCGATCGAACGATTGCCACGATCGCGAACAGATACTTCGACCTCGCGTTGCGACTCATCGCACCTGAGCGGCCGATCCTGCTCGCGATTGGTGGAAAATCAGGTACCGGCAAGAGTGTCCTGGCCCGTGACATCGCTCCCCTGATCGGGCCGCCGCCTGGCGCCCTGGTCCTTCGATCAGACGTCATTCGCAAGCGGATTCATAACGTGAGTGAGCACGCGGCGTTGCCCGCAGCGACATATACCCCCAAGGCTTCCAATGGCGTCTATCGGGTTATGCTGGAGCACGCCGCGCGAACGTTGGCCCAGGGCGTCTCGGTGACACTCGACGCCGCATTCCTGCACCGGGCCGAGCGTGATGCCGCAGACGTCGTCGCACGCAACGCGCGAGCCGAATTTCGCGGCATCTTCCTGACCGCGGATCACAGAATACGGCTCGACCGCGTGGCATCACGCCGACACGACGCCTCGGATGCGACCACCGACGTGGTCCTGCTTCAGGAGAATATCGAGACCGGCGCCAACGATTGGAGCGTCGTCGACGCGTCCGGCACGCCGGCGGTTACACTTGAGCGTAGCACCTCACATTTGCGAACGGCGTCGCGAGCGGCGGATCACCTAAGGGAAACTCCTGAATTGGTCGATGCCGTCAGGTCTGGCAACATTCTCCCACCAACAGGAGGACCTCCATGAAACGACGATTGACCCTGATTTTTGTCGGTAGTGCGATCCTCGCGGTCATGCTCGCTCTGTTCTGCAACTGGTACTTCCCGGACGTGGTGCCACTTGCCACGACCGAGCCGGTGTCCCATGGCTGGCGGCTTGACGCGGCTTTTGCGGTCTCCACGGTCAGATGGACCGCGGCATTTGTTGCTGCCGCATCCGCGGTGGCATTGATGCTGATGAACGTCACCAAGCGCCCTCCAAAGCTCGAAGGACGTTAGACGTTTCCTTTTCAGAGGCGCTCTCAGCAATCGCTCATCCACTCTCCGAAGGCCGGCTGCTAGCCGGCCTTCGGCTGTTCGATCGTCGCAAACCTGCTTGGTCGACTCGTCCTGAGTCCGCATCAATCCCACCGCTTGGTTGCCACGACCGGCATTCTTGACACGTGTCAATCGAGCAATGCCGCACTGCATCTATCATTTTCGCCGCGGCACGCGAAACAGCGAGAGTTTCATGAACTTGCACGAAAAGGAAATGCGTACCAACGGCCGTTGGCGGCAACCAAAAATGAAGGCAGCGGTTTTCGTCGAACCGGGCCGGATCGTCATCGAGGACAAGCCAGTACCCGACGTATCACCGCTGGACGCGCTGATCCGGATCACGACGACGACGATCTGCGGAACCGACGTCCATATTCTGAAGGGCGAGTATCCGGTCGCCCGCGGATTGACCATCGGGCACGAGCCCGTCGGCATCATCGAAAAGCTCGGCTCCGCGGTCAGCGGGTTCGAAGAAGGGCAGCGCGTGATCGCCGGCGCCATCACGCCGTCCGGCCACAGCATGGCCTGCCTGTGTGGATGCATGTCGCAGGACGGAGCAGGCACGCGTCATGGCTTCAAGGCCATGGGCGGCTGGAAGTTCGGCAACACCATCGACGGGTCACAAGCCGAGTACCTTCTGGTGCCAGATGCGATGACGAATCTCGCGCCGGTTCCGGATGAGCTGACCGACGAGCAGGTGCTGATGTGCCCCGACATCATGTCGACCGGATTCTCCGGCGCGGAGCGCGGCGGGATCCGGATTGGCGACACTGTCGCCGTCTTCGCGCAAGGGCCGATCGGGCTGTGCGCAACGGCGGGAGCACGGCTGATGGGCGCGACCCGCATCATCGGCGTCGAGAGCGTGGCCGAGCGTCAGGCGATGTCGCGAACGCTCGGTGCCGATGAGATCGTCGATTTTTCCAAACTCAACGTCGTGGACGAGATCATGCGCTTGACCGACGGTCGCGGCGTCGACGTCGCGATCGAGGCGCTCGGCCGGCAGGAGACTTTCGAGGCTGCACTGCGCGTGCTACGGCCGGGCGGCACGCTATCGTCTCTCGGCGTCTATTCCGCAGACCTGAAGATCCCGCTCGACGCATTCGCCGCGGGATTGGGCGATCACACTCTGGTGACGTCGCTCTGCCCTGGAGGTAAGGAGCGCATGACACGATTGATGAGCGTGGTCGCGTCCGGCCGCGTCGACCTGCGGCCTCTCGTGACGCACCGTTTCAAGCTCGAGGACATCGAGAAGGCTTACGATCTGTTCGCCAATCAGCGCGACGGCGTTCTCAAGGTTGCGATCACCCCGTGAGCTACCCAAGCCGACACGAAAAGGGCCGACGCGATTGCGCCGGCCGCACGACGATTCCCAGTTTTGCATCAGCCCGAAGCGCCGGCCGCCATCCTTGACGGCAATGGGGCGTCAGGCCTTCCGGCGCAGGCTCCAGAGAGCACCAACGAGCAGAAGGGCGATTGCGAGCAGGATCGCCACGAACATCTGCATGATGTCAAAGTTCAGGGAATCCCGTGCAACAAGCAACGCGGTGAAGAACCCCGCGAGGCCGAGAAAAACGCGAAGGATAGGACCCATGACTTCCTCCTTGGAGCCCGGCGGGGCCTGAAGCCGATGACTTTGACGCCGCTCGCCGCGCTGGCATCCTAGAGGTTCACGCCAAAGAGGAATTGCGACGGATCAACTCCGCCCGTCGCTTGTCGCGGCGGATCAGCGCTGCAGGACATACTGCCCGGGCGCGTCATCGAGCGGCGGCCCGCCCTGGGGCGTATGCAGCGTCGGCTGCGCCGGCACCCAGGCGTTGGATTGCGCGGTGAGGAAGCGAACCCACTCCACCCACCAAGACCCCTCGCGATGCGCCGCCCTTTGCAGCCACTCCTCGGGGCCGACATAGGGCTGCCCCTTTTCCTTCTCCAGCACCTGATAAGTGTGTCCCTCCTCCGAAGGCGGGGCGACTATGCCGGCATTGTGGCCGCCACTTGCCAGCGCGAAGGTGATGTCGGCGTCCGCGAGCAGATGGATCTTGTGAACCGACCGCCACGGCGCCACATGGTCACGAACCGTGCCGACCACGAACATCGGAGCATGAAGGTCGGATAGCGCGACGGGCCGCCCATCCCCCAGGAAGCGTCCCTCGGCGAGATCGTTGTCGAGAAACAGCTTCCGCAGATAGTCCGAATGCATCCGGTACGGCATGCGCGTGGCGTCGGCGTTCCAGGACATCAAGTCGCTCGGAGCGGCCCGCTCGCCCATCAAGTAGTCGTGCACGAGGCGCGACCAGACCATGTCGTTCGACCGAAGCAGTTGAAACGCCCCGGCCATCTGAGCCGCATCGAGCACGCCGCGCTGCCACATCATATCCTCGAGGAAGGCGACCTGGCTCTCATTGATGAAGAGCGTCAGCTCGCCGGCCTCGGTGAAGTCGACCTGAGCTGCCAGCAGCGTCACCGATCGAAGACAGTCGGGTCGCTCCTTCTGCAAGCGGGCCGCAGCGATCGCGAGCAAGGTGCCGCCCAGGCAATAGCCGGCGGCGTGGATCGCCCGTCCCGGAACGAGCCGATTGATCGCCTCGATCGCGTCTTCAATTCCGAGTTTGCGATAGTCATCGAGACTGAGATCGCGATCGGCCGGTCCCGGGTTTCGCCATGAAATCGCGAATACAGTGAAGCCGCGCTCGACCAGGAAACGCACCAGTGAATTTTGCGGGGATAGATCGAGAATGTAGTATTTCATGATCCAGGCAGGCACGATCAGCACCGGCTCCGGACAGACATCCGCAGTCACGGGCGCGTACTGGATGAGCTCGATCAGCTCGTTCCGGTAGACGACCTTACCCTTGGTCGTGGCCACATCCTTGCCGACCACGAAATGTTCGGACCCGGATGACCTCGCTCCGAAGGCTTTCCTGCAATCGTCCAGCCAGTTGAGCCAGCCAGATACGAAGTTGCCGCCGCCCGAATCCATCATCCGACGAAGAACGTCGGGATTGCTGAACGCAAAGTTCGATGGCGCGACAATGTCGAGGCATTGGCGGATTGCGAAATCCACGATCGCCGCATTTCCCTTCGAGACGCCATGCGGGCCGCTCGCCGCCAGATGCCACCACTGCTCGCCAAGCAAGAACGCCTGGGCCAGGACGTTGAAGCCCGGCAACGTCCAGTCCGGGCCTGAAAACCGGTGATCGCCCGGTTGAGGCTTGACCATGAACCATGGCTGCCAGGCAGCATGCGGCGTCGATATCATGCGGGCGAAGCGCGAGCCGTCGCCCAGCGCCTTCAAGGCAAGCTCGAGCCGCTTGCCGGGCGATGCGGCGAGATGCAACTGCCAGTCCGCGAAAGCAAGCGCGAGGCCAGCGGGTGAAAGCCCACCCGTCAACTGCGCTAGCGCCGCATGGGCCAGATGGTCGATCGAATCGGCGCGAGGCAGGGACACACTCTCAGACGGCACGGAATCACGTGTTCCGGCAGCCACCGAATCGTCATTGGCGGGGGATGTGGATGGATCGAGAACCGCATTGACTGTCATCGCTCACTCCTTGCCCGCACCGGAAGAGTGCGCTTCATTCCGTTCCGACGCCGAACGTCGACCGGTCAGTCGAGGCGAAACCGTTTTCGCCCCAGCGCCACGATCTCGTGGTCGGTCGGATGATCGCTCGCTTCGACATTCAGATTGAGGCCCGGGCGCTCGGCCCGCAGATAGTGCACCAGTTCAGTCTTCTCGGTACCTGGTCCGATCACCAGCAACTCGGTGCAATCGTTGAGAGCCGCTCCAATCCTGGGGAGGAATGTCGGGTCGGCCAGAACCCGACCATCGCCGATCGTATTCGCCTTGTGATGAAGATGGTGTGATGGCAGGTCGGCATGGACGGTGGCAGCACTGACACCTGTCAGACCGACGCCGAATATCTTCGCAACAAGGTGGTCGATCCAGACGACGGCATGTGCATGCGGCTGGGCTGTCATCTCGTTCATGAATGGTCTCCGGTGCTCGCTGCTTTTGCGTTCTCTCTCAGTCGCAGCGCCAACGCCGCAAGCAATTCCCTGCGGCTGACGATGCCGACGACGGCTCCGGCGCAGATCACCGGAACCTGGGACACGTCGTGGGCGTCCATCTGCACGACAACGTCCTCGATCGAGGCGTCCTCATCGACGGTGATCGGCGCGGAGCTCATGAGCGTGTCGACGCGCAACGAGCGCATGCGCTCACGCTCCGGCGTGTTTTCCGCGATCCCGAGCAGCGACTCCAGCCAGTTTCCGGACGGAGGGCTGATGCCGAGCTCATCGCGGTGAAGGAAATCGCCCTCCGAAATCATGCCGACGAGGTCGCCGGCGTCGTTGATGACGGGCAGGCCGCGCTGATCGGTCTCGAGCAGCAGCTGGACCGCATCGAGCACGCTGGCCGTCGGCTTGATTGTCGCGAACGAACTGCGCATCACGTCAGTTGCAAGCATTGGCGTCTCCTTCAGCTCATGTGCTGGCCGCCGTTGATCGAAAGCGTCGATCCAGTGATGAATCCGGCTTCGTCGGCGGCGAGGAAGACCACGGCACGGGCGATGTCTTGCGGCTCGCCCAATCGCCCGGCCGGGATCTGCGGCAGTATGGAATTCCGCATGACATCCGCCGGGACAGCGGCCAGCATCTCGGTGTTGATGTAGCCCGGGCAGATTGCATTGACCGTGATCCCCGACCTCGCGCTCTCGAGCGCGAGCGCCCGCGTGAAGCCGAGTTCAGCGGCTTTCGCCGCGGCATAGTTCGTCTGGCCGATCTGTCCCTTTTGCCCGTTGATGGACGAGATATTGATGATGCGTCCGAACTTACGCGCCCGCATACCCTCGATGAGCGGCCGGCACATATTGAACAGGCAATCGAGATCGGTGCGGATCACTGCGTCCCATTGCTGCTTGGTCATCCGGTGCAGCGTGGCGTCGCGCACGATGCCGGCATTGTTGACCAGGATGTCGATCGGTCCGAGCGAAGCTTCCACCTTGCGCACACCGGCCGTGCAGGCTTCGAAACTCGCGACATCCCACTGGAATGTTCCGATTCCGGTCTGTTCGTGAAACAGGCGGGCAGCCTCGGTATTTCCGGCGTAGCTTGCTGCCACCTGATATCCTGCCCCGGCGAGAGCGCGCGAGATCGCTGCGCCGATTCCTCGAGTCCCACCCGTTACCAATGCGACGCGCGCCATGTCTGTTGCTCCTGTCCCGGCAGGACAATTGCGCGAAGTTTGCGTCCGGCGGATTGATCTCGCTCAAACGAGCGCGACGAAGCGCGTATGAGGCAGATCAAATTGTCCCGCGCCGACCCGTGCTTCGATGTGCCGTCTCTTCCGCCAACCAAGGAGCACGGCCCATGTTCAGGAATATCCTGGTCCACATTCCCACCGATCTGTCGCCGCGCCCCGCAGTGGACGGATCGATCTCGCTCGCGCTGAGCACCGGTGCGCATCTCGACGCGATCGCAATCGGCTATGAGACGGCCAGCATCCCGTTCGTGGCTGAAGGGGGCGCGGCTGTCGCCTCGCTCTACGAGGTCGAGCATGCGCAGGCCTGCGAACGGGCCGAAGCGGCACTTCGCGTCTTCGATGTTGAAGCGCGGAACGCGGATATCTCATATACGACACGTGCCG
>CALRXG020000004.1:0-38360 GCA_943372075.1 Bordetella parapertussis
ATGTTGTTGTAGCGGCGGAAGCCGGTCTCGCGTTCGGCATCGACCGGGAAGATCACCGCGGCGATGTTCTTCGCGCGGTAATAGGCTGCGGTCTCCGGCACCGTCGGCGGATGCTTGTGCGGCGACTTGAAGTAGTCCGCCATCTGCGCCTGGAAGTCGTCATAGCCGTCGTCGCCGTGCATGCCGCAGGGCTCCTCGGCGTGGGTGTGGATGTCGATCGCGACGACTTTCTCGATGTCTGGCAGTTTGAGCTTGGGCATTCGGCTTCCCCGGCGGCGTGTTTGTTGGTGATGGAAAATAATTATACTATATAACGATCTTCGCAAGCGCTCTGGAGCGACGCTGACGCGGTCCGGGCTGACTTCGTTGGCGAAAGTCGTCTGGTGTGACGGGCTCAAGCCGGGCAGCCACGATTCGCTGGCCAGGGAGCAATCGCCGGGCTGCGGCGTACAGATGAGCTCTCGGCGGGGCTACGGCGGAGCCGCCGTTTCCGAAGCAATCTCAACGGCGTGGTGGGGCGATCTGCACGGGTTCCAGGTCAGGGTATGGCCGAAAAGCAGCCCGTCTCGGTTGACATTTGACGGTCCGATGGCTTAGAAACCGGCCCGTCCCGGGCGGCAGGCCGCTTGTCGGGATAAATCCCATTTTGCCACCTTTCGGCATTGATCAGGTACGGCCTCCAACACGGGCCTTTCGAAGTAACAGGATTGTCCCATGAAGGTCCGTAACTCGCTGAAGTCGCTGCGCGGCCGCCATCGCAACAACCGTCTGGTCCGTCGCAAGGGCCGCGTTTACGTGATCAACAAGGTCCAGCGTCGCTTCAAGGCGCGCCAGGGTTGATCCGAGAGGCCGATCCCACGCGGATCGCCGGCTGATTGCAATCCTTCACAGGTCTTTGAGGCCGCGCTGCTTTGCAGTGCGGCTTTGTGCGTCTAGACTTCGGTGATGGGATCAAACTTCGTAAGCCCACCCAACCGCCGGCTGGCGATCCTGATCGCCGCGCTGCTGGCCGGACTTGCTTTGAATTTGCCTGTCGCAGCCTTCGCGCAGGGCGATCCGCGGGTGGTTCCGCCGCCCAAGGCCCAGAAGAAACTGCCTGAAGCCCCGACCAAGCTGCCGACCGTTCCGGCCGACCGCACCCGCGGGCTGGATTTCCTGTTCGGCGCGCTGAAGGCGGCGCCCGACGAGGACAGTGCCCGCCATGTCGAGGCGCGGATCTGGGCGCTGTGGCTGCAGACCCCGAGCGATACCGCGGCGCTGTTGATGGCGCGTGCCAAGGCCGCGATCGACGCCCAGAACGTCGATGTTGCGCTGAAGCTGCTGGACGCCGTGATCAAGCTCCGGCCCGACTATGTCGAGGCCTGGAACCGGCGGGCGACGATCTATTATCTGAAAAGCGACTACGTCCGTTCACTGGGCGACCTGCAACAGGTGCTGGCCCGTGAGCCCCGCCATTTCGGCGCGCTGGCAGGCGTCGGCATGATCATGCAGGACATGGGCGACGACAAGCGCGCGCTTGACGCCTTCCGCAAGGCGCTCGCTGTCGATCCCTACCTCGAGAAGGTGCCGCAGATCGTCAAGCAGCTGACCGAAAAGGTCGAAGGCCGCGACATCTGATGATTTCGTGCGATTGATCGCGCTCGCGGTCGGTGGCCGCGAAATGGGCACGTTGCTCGCGAGCCGAAGCCTGCCCGCGATACGGTCCGCGCAGGAGGCTAGTGCAGGAACTTGCCGCGGGACGCGCTGTCCTGGGCGATTGCAGCATAGAATTGCTGAAGCTCCGCCTCCAGGTGCTCATTCACGAGCAACAACGCCTTCAGGGCGCCGCGCAGGTCGCCATTGCAGCTTGCCACGATCTGGTCGATGGCCGCATCGCTTGGGTCGGAAATCATGATACTCCTCCGATTACTTCCCGTTGAACTCGTCGTGCGGACGCGGGTTCCTGTGAATCTTGTGCACAAGCCCGGCAGTATTCCGGTGGCGTCCCGGTTGCGATGAAGCCTCGCGCCTGATGGCGAAATTGCCACCGACAATCTATGAAATTACTAATGACGCAGGTATGAACCCGCTATCCACAGGCTGGGCGCATTGTGGACAACTCGGTGCTCAAGCGCGAACCCGATAGGCAACCGGCCGACGCCCCCGCCGACCGGGCCGCGCAAGGCCCGGCTGACCCCTACCATTAGGCTAAAGGTTGATTGCCGTCGCCCACAAGTTGCGACACAAGGCAACTGGCTGGGGGAAGACAATTTAATGAAATTGATTGTTGCTGCGGCGCTTTGCGTCGCATTGGGCGGCTGCGCGTCGGTGACGCGCGGCACAACCGAAACCATCTCAATTGCATCGACGCCGTCGGGCGCGACTGCCGACATCGCAGGATTGGAGATTCCGACCGCTTGCGTCACGCCGTGCGCAATCCAGGCCAAGCGCAACGCCGACATCGTCGTGACGATCAGCAAGGAAGGCTATCAATCGCAGATCATTCCGCTGACCAAGGATATCAGCGGATCCGGCGGGGCGGGCTTTGCCGGAAATCTGTTGCTGGGCGGCGTGGTCGGCATGGGCGTCGATGCCGCAACCGGTGCGGCGCTCGATCACAAGCCCAATCCGGTGATCGTGACGTTGCAACCCGCGGCACCACCGCCGCCGCCGCGTCCGCCCCGGCGCCGGGGGAAGCCCGTCTCGTAGCGATTGGACGAGCAGAGCCGAAGCGGGATAGCATCGAAACCAGCTCTTACCTCCGCCGTAGCTTTGCGGTGCGCAGGATCATCCGGATCGTCTTGATGCTCGCTTTGATCGTCATGCTGGCGGTGGCCGGGCTGGCGCTGGCGACACAGCTCGGCGTCCAGCTGATCCAGCGCGCCTTTCCGCCCCAAGGGCGTATGGTGGATGTGTCGGGCGCGCGGCTGCATGTCGTCGAGCTCGGCCCGCGCAATGCCGCGGGGCCGCCGATCGTGATGCTGCACGGGGCAAGCTCCAATCTGCGCGCGATGCAGCCGCTCGGCGAGCGCATTGCCAAGACGCGTCAGGTGATCCTGGTCGACCGGCCCGGCCATGGCTGGAGCACGCGCGAGCGCGCGGGAGATTCCACGCCCGCGATCCAGGGCCGGATGATCATGGAGGCGCTGAGCAAGATCGGGGTCGACAGCGCGATCGTGGTGGCGCATTCCTGGGCTGGCGCGCTCGCCCTGCGCATGGCGCTGGATTATCCGGATCGCGTCGCCGGCCTCGTGCTGCTCGCACCGGTCGCCTATCCCTGGCGCGGTGGTGCCGGCCGCTACAATGACGTGATCTCGACGCCGCTGATCGGGCCGTTGCTCGCGCACACGATCACGCTGCCGCTCGGCACTCTCGTTGCCAATTCAGGCGCGCGCGGCGTGTTCGCGCCACAGCCGATGCCGGCCGATTTCGTTCGCGACAGCGCCACATTGCTGTTGCTGCGCCCGCGCGAATTCATTGCCAATGCGCGCGACCTCGTCACGCTGAAAGCCGCCGTGATCGAGCAGGCTCCGCGTTACGCGGAGATCAAGGCCCCGATCACCATCATCTCGGGCGACGTCGACAAGACGGTCTCGACCGGCATCCATTCGCGGCCGCTGGCCGCGGCAGTGCCGAATGCCAAGCTCGTCGTGCTGCCTGACGTCGGCCACATGGTGCAGTACGCCGCGCCCGATCGCGTGGCGTCCGAGATCGAGGCGATGGCCGGCCAGATGACGCGCCACGTGGAGACGGCACAATAGCTGCCGGTCGTCTGCCGCGCGAATGTGATCCGGCGAGGCTTGCGCCGCCGCGTGGCGGCGAACATCATGCGGGCCGCGTGGCTTCGGACATCAAAGGACGCCTCTCATGCGGATCGACAACATAGCCGACCTCATCGCTGAAACCCTTGCCCAGGCCGGCGTGAAACGCATCTATGGCGTCGTCGGCGACAGCCTCAACGGCCTCACCGAGGCGTTGCGCAAGCGCGGCACCATCGACTGGCTGCATGTGCGCCACGAGGAGGTGGCGGCGTTCGCCGCGGCCGCCGAATCCCAGATTACCGGCGATCTCGCGGTCTGTGCGGGCTCCTGCGGGCCGGGCAATCTCCACCTCATCAACGGCCTGTTCGACGCGCATCGCAGCCGCACGCCGGTGCTGGCGCTGGCGGCGCAGATCCCCTCCGCCGAGATCGGCGGCGGCTACTTCCAGGAGACCCACCCGCAGGACCTGTTCCGCGAATGCAGCCATTATTGCGAACTGGTGTCCGATCCGACGCAGCTGCCTTATATGCTGGAGAACGCGATCCGCGCCGCGGTCGGCAAGCGCGGCGTCGCCGTGCTGGTGCTGCCCGGCGATGTCGCGATGAAGCCGGCGCCGAAGCGCGACATCGCGCCCAATGCCGGTCTGCTGCCGCCGGTGCCGGTGGTGCGTCCGGCCGATGCCCAACTGAACGCGCTGGCCGCGCTGCTCAATGGCGCCAAGCGCGTCACGCTGTTCTGCGGCCGCGGCTGCGCCGGCGCGCATGACGGCCTGCTCAAGCTTGCCGAGACGCTGAAGAGCCCGATCGTGCACGCGCTCGGCGGCAAGGAATATGTCGAATACGACAATCCTTACGATGTCGGCATGACCGGTTTCATCGGCTTCTCCTCCGGCTACGCCGCGATGCACGGCTGCGACGTATTGCTGATGCTGGGCACCGATTTCCCCTACAAGCAGTTCTTCCCGACCGGCATCAGCATCGCCCAGGTCGATCTCCGCCCGGAAAATCTCGGCCGCCGCTGCAAGCTCGATCTCGGCGTCGTCGGCGACGTCGGCGAAACCATCGCGGCGCTGCTGCCGAAGCTGAACCCGAAGACCGACCGCAAGTTTCTCGACGCCAGCCTCGCGCATTACAAAGACGCCCGTGCCGGCCTCGACGATCTCGCCCGAGGCAAGCCGGGGCAAAAGCCGATCCATCCGCAATATCTGGCGCGCCTGCTCAGCGAGCAGGCCAGCGAGGACGCGGTGTTCACCGCCGACGTCGGCACGCCGACGATCTGGGCCGCGCGCTACCTGAAGATGAACGGCCGCCGCCGGCTGGTCGGCTCCTGGGTGCACGGCTCGATGGCCAATGCGATGGCGCATGCGATCGGCGCGCAGGCGGCGCAGCCAGCGCGGCAGGTGGTGTCGATGTCCGGCGACGGCGGCTTCGCCATGCTGATGGGCGATCTGATCACGCTGACTCAGGCCGCGCTGCCGGTGAAGGTCGTGATCTTCAACAACAGCGTGCTCGGCTTCGTCGCGCTGGAGATGAAGGCGGCCGGCTTCATCGAGACCGGGGTCGACCTGAAGAATCCGGATTTCGCGGCGATGGCCCGCGCCATGGGGATTCACGGCGTCAGGGTGGAGGATCCCGGCGAGCTCGAGGGCGCGATCCGCAACGTCTTCGCGCATGACGGCCCGGCGGTGCTCGACGTCGTCACCGCGACGCAGGAATTGTCGATGCCGCCGACCATTACGCTGGAGCAGGTCAAGGGCTTCAGCCTGTGGGTGCTGCGCGCCGTGATGAGCGGCCGTGGCGACGAGGTGGTCGACCTCGCCAAGACCAACCTCCTGCCGCGCTGATCGCAACATCCGCCCGGGCATTTCGCCAGGGCGGACGTTGATCGATGCCGCCGATTACTGCTTCTGCTTGCCGTCCTTGTCGAAAGACGAAATGTAGGCCCAAACATTCTGGGCCTCGGTCTCGTTCTTGATGCCGGCGAACGCCATCTTGGTGCCGGGGATCTTGGCCTTCGGATCCTTGATGTATTCGAGGAACTGGTCCTTGTTCCAGGTGATGCCGGAATTCTTGTTGGCATCGGAATAATTGTAGTCCGGCGCGGAACCGGAGTGGCGGCCGTCGAGGCCGTTGAGCTCGGGGCCGACCTTGTTCTTGGCGCCTTCGCCGATCGCGTGGCAGGCGAGGCATTTGTTGAACGAGGTCTTGCCGGCGGCGGCATCCTGCGCCAGCGCGGAGGATGCAGTGGCCAGCGATGTGACGACCGCCAGCGCGCTCAAGGTCTTTAGGTTCATGGGGTTCTCTTCGTTTCGTCCCGGGAGGTAGTGATCTTTTGTGGCATGTCCGGCTTGGACAGGACAAGCCACGAAACTTTGACAGGTTTCACGGCCGCCTGCTTGTCTCAGAGAGAACTCGCCATTGCGGCGCGGGACAATCCGACCTTCGGCCGGTTCACCGAAACAGGTGCAGACCTGATTGATTTGTCGTAACAAATCGGCCAAGGGCGGAGACCTTCGAGGGAATAGCGATGTCCATCATGATGCCGGCGGCCGACCAGGCCGTGCTTGCGCGCCGCGCTGAGATCGTGGCCGCCTTGCGCGCCATCGTTCCGGGTGAGGGCGTGATCGACAGCGCCGCCGAGATGCTGGCCTATGAATCCGACGGCCTGACCGCCTATCGGCAGCCGCCGATGGTCGTGGTGCTGCCCGACACCACCGAGCAGGTCTCAAAGGTCCTGAAATATTGCCAGGGGCAGGGCATCAAGGTGGTGCCGCGCGGCTCCGGCACATCGCTGTCCGGCGGCGCGCTGCCGCTCGCCGACGGCGTGCTGTTGGGTCTGGGCAAGTTCAAGCGGATTCGCGAGATCGACTTCGACAACCGCGTCGTGGTCACCGAGCCCGGCGTCACCAACCTGGCGATCAGCCAGGCGGTCGCCCATGCCGGCTTCTACTACGCGCCCGATCCGTCGTCGCAGATCGCCTGCTCGATCGGCGGCAATGTCGCGGAGAATTCCGGCGGCGTGCACTGCCTGAAATACGGCATGACCACCAACAACGTGCTGGGCTGCGAGATCGTGCTGATGAGCGGCGAGATCCTGCGGATCGGCGGCAAGTCGACCGAGAATGCCGGCTACGATTTG
Source organism: Bordetella parapertussis (assembly GCA_943372075.1). Classification (GTDB taxonomy): domain Bacteria; phylum Pseudomonadota; class Alphaproteobacteria; order Rhizobiales; family Xanthobacteraceae; genus Bradyrhizobium. The sequence goes on from CALRXG020000004.1 coordinate 6,879, forward strand.
ATGGGCATCATCACCGGCTCGGAAGGGCTGCTCGGCGTCATCACCGAGATCACGGTGCGCATCCTGCAAAAGCCGGAGACGGCGCGGGCGCTGATGGTCGGCTTCGCCGAGGTCGAGGCCGCCGGCGAATGCGTCGCTGCGATCATCGGCGCCGGCATCATTCCAGGCGGTATGGAGATGATGGACAAGCCCGCGATCCACGCCGCGGAAGCCTTCGTCCATGCCGGCTATCCGCTCGACGTCGAGGCGCTGCTGATCATCGAGCTCGACGGTCCGCAGGTCGAGGTCGATGAATTGATCAAGCGGGTCGAGGCGATCGCGCAGGGGTGCGGTTCGACCTCGTGCCTGATCTCGACCTCGGAGGCCGAGCGCAATTTGTTCTGGGCCGGCCGCAAGGCCGCGTTCCCCGCGGTCGGGCGCATCTCGCCGGACTATCTCTGCATGGACGGCACCATCCCGCGCGGCGCGTTGCCGAAGGCGCTGGCGCGGATCCGCGAGCTCTCCGAGAAATACGGCCTCGGCGTCGCCAACGTGTTCCACGCCGGCGACGGCAATCTGCATCCCCTGATCCTCTACGATGCCAACAAGCCGGGCGAGATCGAGAAGGCTGAGGCGTTCGGCGCCGACATCCTGCGCTGTTGCGTCGAGCTCGGCGGCGTGCTGACCGGCGAACATGGCGTCGGCATCGAGAAGCGCGATCTGATGCCGGAGATGTTCACCGAGATCGACCTCAACCAGCAGCAGCGCCTGAAATGCGCCTTCGACGCCCAGGGCCTGCTCAACCCCGGCAAGGTGTTTCCGACCCTGCACCGCTGCGCCGAGCTTGGCCGCGTCCACGTCCACGCCGGCAAGCTGGCGTTTCCGGATATCCCGCGATTCTAGGGACGCGTATCGATCGGCACGGCCGTCGATCGCTACAATGCGAGGGATCATCCTTCCGATCCGATAACCTTAACCAGTGCTTGCCATGGCAGGTGATCCGGACGCCGCGGCGTGTCACCGCAATTGTCGCTTGCACCGTTTACACCGCCTTCAACTGTTGCTCGGTATTTTGCCGGGATGAACGCCTTCGCCAACACATCGATGCCGAGCCTTGCCGATCAGCTGGCGATTGCGCGCAATCGGCCCGCGGGTTTCGACTACATGCGGATCGTGCTGGCGACGACGATCATCGGCTTGCACAGCCTGAACGTGACGCTCGGACTCGGCCAGGCGCTGCAGGTCCAGAGCACGCTTCGCATCGGCGTCGCGATGATCCTCGCACTGTTCTTTGCCCTCAGCGGCTTCCTGGTGACGGCGAGCCTGCTCCGGTGCAAGAGCCTGATTTCCTTCCTCGGCCTGCGCCTGCTCCGGATCGGTCCCGCGCTCGCGGTCGAGACGACGCTGTCGGCGATCATCATCGGTTCGCTATTCACCGAATTGCCATTGGCGCAATATCTCGCCGACCCGAAATTCCACGCCTATTTCCTCAATATCGTCGGCGACATCCAGTACGAGCTGCCGGGCGTGTTCCTCAACAATCCGCTGCCGAGCCTGGTGAATTGCCAGCTCTGGACCGTGCCGTATGAGCTGTGGTGCTACGTCATCCTGGCGCTGCTCGCGGTGACCGCGATCGCCTTCAACAGGGTGGCGTATCTCGCGTTCATGGTGATCGCCCAGATCGGGCTGATCGGCTACGACGTCTATCGCTGGGACGTGGTGCCGATCCAGCTTCGCCCGCATCTGCTGGTGTTCGCATTCCTTGCCGGCGTCGGTTTCTATCTCTGGCGCGACAAGGTGCCGTACAACCGGACCGTCTGCCTGTTCGCGCTGGTGCTGTGTGCCGCCGGCATGGCGACCGGGCGCGGCGATGCGCTGGCTCCGGTGCCGGCCGCCTATGTCGCGTGCTATCTTGGCCTGATGAACCCGCGGCGGAGCTGGATCGTCTCGTCGGGCGACTATTCCTACGGGCTCTATCTCTATGGCTTCGTCATCCAGCAGTGCGTGGCCGCGTTCGGCCCGTTGCAGCACTGGTATCTGAACCTGCTGGTCAGCCTGCCGCTCTCTTTTGGCGTCGCGATGGCGTCCTGGCATCTGGTCGAGAAACATGCGCTGCGGCTTCGGGGCCGGGTCGAGGCGCTCGAGGCTGCGGCGCTGTCGCGGCTTTCGATCATGGGCTTCTGGCGAGGTTCGCCCGAGCGCAGTGAACTGCGCGCTAACCTCGGTAACAGCAGCGCTTCGATCTGACCGAGCGCGCGGGAAGGCAATCCTCCCCGCGCGCCATGGGTCAGAGCAGCGTGTACTGCGTCCTTTCACGCTTGGCCAGCAGCGGCAGCGCCTGCTCCGCGATATAGGTCTTGAAGTAGGCGCTCTCCGCATGCGCCTTGAACGCCGCTTCGTCCTGGAACAATTCGTAGAACAGGAACTGCGCCGGATTGTCCTTGCCGCGGCCGATCAGGAACAGCTTGGTGCCGGGATCCTTCTGCGCCTCGGGCAGGAAGCCGTCGAGAATCTGCGCGACCTTGTCGGCCTGTCCTTCCTTGGCTTCCCATTGCGCCACGACCAGAAGGCCTGCCGTGTTGATCGCGTCGCTGATGGTTCTCGTGCTCATCGCATAGTGCTTCATGTGTCGTCCTCCGTTGCTTTGCTCCGATCGAGCTTGCGATCCGGCCCAGGGCGAGACGCCGGCGATCGTCATGATCGCCGCGAGCGAGCCGATGGCCGATCGTCGGGTGAGCATCATCGTCGTGGTCGTGACTTCCGAACCTTCCATGATCGCCTCCAGATGATTGCTGCCGAGCGACGTGCCGGCCGAACCGCGAGGCGAGAGATAGTGGATCGTCCGGCGCGCTCGGTTAGGCGGCGATCGAAGTGTCGATGTCGTGAACATTTCGATCATGATCGAAGCGTCACGGCAGCGCGGCGTGCGACAAGGGGATGATTTCGACCGATGACGGAGCCGGCCATGCAGACCATCGCACCTGAGCTTACCGAGCTGGCCGCCCTGATCGCCGATCCCGGGCGGGCCGGCATCCTGTCGCGGCTGATGGACGGGCGCGCGCAGACCGCAAGCGAGCTGGCACGGGTCGCCGGCGTGACACCGCAGACCGCGAGCTGGCATCTTGCCCGGCTGGTCGAGCGCGCGCTGCTCAAGGTCGAGCGGCGGGGCCCGCGCCGCTTCTACCGGCTCGCCACCCCGCTGGTTGCGCAGATGCTCGAGGGCATGATGACGGTTGCGGCGATCGATCCGCATCGGTCCCGCCCGCCGCCGCGGATCGATGCGGAGATGCGCCGGGCCCGGACCTGCTACGACCATCTCGCCGGCGAGCTCGGCGTCGCGGTCACGGAGGCGATGCAGGAACATGGCCATCTCGAGCTGGACCAGGAGGCCGGCGAGCTGACCGCCTCAGGCCGCGCATTGCTCCGTGATCTCGGCATCGACCTGCGTGCGCCGGCGCGGAGCCGGCGGGTGCTGTGCCGGCCCTGCCTCGACTGGAGCGAGCGGCGTCCGCATCTGGCCGGGCGGGCAGGCGCCGCGATCGCCGACCTCGCATTGCAGCGGGACTGGATCCGGCGCCGGCCGCAGGGCCGCTCCGTCGAGATCACCGAGGCCGGACTTGCCGCATTCAGAGATCTGTTCGGCGCGCGCATTTGATTTCGGAGCCAAATTTCGATACCGCCTTGCGGGTGGAAACGCTCAAAGTCAGAGACATCAAGGATGTCGAAGAGGTAGTGCGCGCGGCGGTCGCCAGCGAGCAGCCGCTTGAAATCATCGGTCATGGATCGAAGCGCGCCATCGGCCATCCGATGGCGACCAATGCGGTGCTGGACGTCTCGGTGCTGAACGCCGTCACCTCCTATGAGCCGAACGAGTTGATCATCACCGTGCAGGCCGGCGCACCGCTCGCCGACGTGCAGTCCCTGATCGACGCCAAGAACCAGCAATTCGCCTTCGAGCCGATGGACATTTCGGTGCTGCTCGGCGGCGCCGGGGCCGGCACGATCGGCGGCATGATCGGCGCGGGCCTTGCCGGCCCCCGCCGCATCAAGGCCGGCGGAGCCCGCGATCACCTGCTCGGGGCCCATGCGGTGTCCGGGTTCGGCGACAGCTTCAAGACCGGCGGGCGGGTGGTGAAGAACGTCACCGGCTACGATCTCTGCAAGCTGCTCACGGGTTCCTGGGGCACGCTTGCGGTCATGACCGAGGTGACGCTCAAGGTCATGCCGAAGCCGGAGGCCGAGCGCACGCTGCTGCTGCGCGGGCTTGATGACGTCACCGCCACCAAGGCGATGACCGCGGCGCTCGGCTCGCCTTTCGACGTCTCGGGCGCGGCGCACCTGCCCGGATCAGTGCTGCGGTCCGGAACCGGCGCGCTGGCCGGCCTGGCTGCCTCCGGTCAATCCGTCACGCTGGTGCGGCTCGAGGGGATTTCGGCGTCGGCAGCACACCGGGCCGCCTCGCTGAGCCAGACGCTGTCATCCTTTGGAACGGTCGATAGCCTAGCTGACGATGCCTCGGCTGCGCTCTGGAGCGCGCTGCGCGACGTGACGCCGTTCGCCGCCAACGGCGCGCTCGGGGCCTGGCCGGTGTGGCGCATCGTTTGCCCGCCGGCCACCGGCGGCGCGCTCGGCGAGGCGCTGGCGCGCGCCACCGGCGGCGAATTGATCTACGACTGGGGCGGCGGACTGATCTGGGCCGCGGTGCCGCCCGACGCCGATGCGCATGCTGCGGTGGTCCGTGGCCAGGTCGAAGCGATCGGCGGACACGCCACCCTGCTGCGGGCCAGCGAGGATGTGCGCCGCACGGTCGACGTGTTCCAGCCGCAGGCGGCCGGACTTGCCGCGCTCGGCGAGCGGGTGCGGGCGAGCTTTGATCCACGGTCGGTGCTCAACCGCGGCCGGATGACCAAGACATGATCCGGAAAAGTGCGAAGCGGTTTTTCGGAGAGATCATGTCCAAGCAAGACATGATCCGGAAAAGTGCGAAGCGGTTTTCCCTCGCGACAAATGCGGAACGCGTTTGCGCGGAGATCATGCCCAAACAAGGAGCTGAAGCGCGATGACGTTCCTACCTCATCTCATCGGGCGTTAGAGGCGAGGGTGCATGAAGACCGAGTTTTCCCTGGCGCAACTCGCCGATCCCGACATCAAGGAAGCCGACAAGATCCTGCGCGCCTGCGTGCATTGCGGCTTCTGCACCGCGACCTGCCCGACCTATGTGCTGCTCGGCGACGAGCTCGATAGCCCGCGCGGCCGCATCTACCTGATCAAGGAGATGCTGGAAAAGGACAAGCCGCCGACGGCGGACGTGGTCAAGCATATCGACCGCTGCCTATCGTGCCTTGCCTGCATGACCACCTGTCCGTCGGGGGTGAATTACATGCACCTCGTCGACCAGGCCCGGGTCAGGATCGAGCGGGACTACGAGCGGCCGCTGACCGAGCGGCTGCTGCGGTCGGTGCTGTCCTATGTGCTGCCGCGTCCGGGCCTGTTCCGGATCAGCATGATCCTGGCCGGGCTCGCCCGCCCGTTCGCGGCCCTGCTGCCGACGCCGTCGGTCGGTGCGTCGAGCCCGGGCCTGCTGCGGCGGATCAAGGCAATGCTGGCGCTCGCGCCGCGCGCCCTGCCGCAGCCCGGACCAGCCGCGGGAACCGTGTTTGCGCCGATCGGCCGGCGGCGCGGCCGGGTCGCGCTGCTGCAAGGCTGTGCTCAGCAGGTGCTGGCGCCACGGATCAATCAGGCCGCGATCAACGTGCTGACCCGGCACGGCGTCGAGGTGGTGCTGGTCAAGGACGAGCAATGCTGCGGCGCGCTGACCCATCATATGGGCCAGGACGGTGACGCACTGGCGCGTGCCCGGGCCAACATCGGAGTGTGGCAAAGGGAAGCGGAGCAGAATGGCCTTGACGCCATTCTGGTGACGACCTCGGGCTGTGGGACGGTTGTCAAAGACTACGGCTACCTGCTGCGCGAGGACAAAGCATTCGCGGAGCCGGCCAAGCGAATCTCGGCGCTGGCAAAGGATATCACCGAGTATCTCTCCACCCTCGAGCTCGCGCCTTCAACGCAGAAGGGCGACATCACCGTCGCCTATCACTCTGCTTGTTCGTTGCAGCATGGACAGAAAATCACTCAACTTCCGAAAGAATTGCTTTCCAAGAATGGATTCGTGGTGAAAGATGTACCGGAGAGCCATTTGTGTTGCGGTTCGGCGGGGACCTACAACATTCTCCAGCCCGACATTGCGAGCAGATTGCGCGATCGCAAGGTCGCCAATATTGCGCTTGTCAAACCGGACATGATCGCTGCGGGCAATATTGGCTGCATGGTTCAGATTGCCGGCGGCACGTCAGTTCCTGTGGTGCACACGATTGAGCTTCTCGATTGGGCGACAGGAGGCCCCCGGCCAGGATTGAATTGATCGACTGCCATTCGAGCATGATCCGGACCTCAGCCTTGCCCTGACGCAACGTGTCTGACGCAGCTTGTCTGACGCAATGTGTCTGAAGCAATGTGAAGGTTCGGCGCTTCCTTGCCACAGACGCGAAGCGATCGCGCGGCCATCATGCCCGACAAGCGAAGTGGAAGCCGCCTCTCCCCGAGGCGCAGCCAACGTCCGGCAAGCGATCACTTCAATACGCCCGGTGGACTCGTATCAGCGGCAACAGGAGGACCACGATGGCGAAGTCGAAGAAAGCGAAGAAAAGCAAGAAGGCCAAAAAGGCCAAGAAGGCGGTAGCGGCGAAGAAGAAATCCGCGAAGAAGTCGGCCAAGAAGGCCGCCAAGAAATCAGCCAAGAAATCAGCGAAGAAACCGGCGAAAAAATCGGCCAAGAAGGCTGCAAAGAAGTCCGCCAAGAAGACTGCAAAGAAGGCTGCCCCGAAGCAAGCCGCGCCCAAGAAGGCTGCAAAGAAAGCCGCCAGGAAGAGTGCGCCGAGGAAGGCTGCCGCGCCGGCCGCAGCACCTGCGGCGCCCGAGCCCGCGCCGCAGCCGGCCGCGAGTTGGGCAACACCGAGCCACGAACCGGCGCCGAGCTGGGGCACCTCCGAGGGCGAGCACCACTAGCCGAACCTGGACCCAGTGTTCACCTGATCGAAGCCGCAGCGGTCGCCGCTGCGGCTTTTTCCGTATCGACGGCTCTCCGTGGTTTTGCGGGGGAGGCGATTCGCGACGACACCGCCGGCGGCCTGTCGAACGGTCGCCGGCTTCCGGCTGGCGTCGTGCTCAACCGGGACGGGAGCCGTCAGACTTGTGGTGCAAATGCAACACCCATCAACCAACGTGTGGCGAGACTGCCAGAACGCCCAAAAAGGCGGCAGATGCATGTCTTTTCGCCTTCTCCAAAATGGGGGTGCGTTTCAGATTGGTCACACGCGATTTAGTTGCAGTCCGTTATCGCGCGCCCTGGGGGGCACCGGAGCAGGGCTGTCTGGACAGTAGATGGGGATCGTCATGAAGAAACTGGCTTTGTTAGCAACGGCGCTAGCAATGATTTCGAGCTCGGCAATGGCAGCTGACATGGCGGTGAAGGCCGTCAAGGCGCCGCCGCCGGCTCCGTTCGATCCCTGGGACATCGCCTTCGGCGCAGGCATCGTCAGCGACTACGTCTTCCGCGGCGTCACCCAGTCGAACCACAATCCGTCGGTCACCGCCTATTTCGAGCCGCGCTACAACGTCAACAAGGACCTGCAGCTCTATATCGGTACCTCGACCGAGAGCATCTCCTTCGCCAACCGTGCCGCCGCCGAAGTCGACGTCTACGGCGGTATCCGCCCGACCTTCGGCGCCTTCGCCTTCGACATCGGTGTCTGGGGTTACCTGTATCCGGGCGGAACCTGCTACTACGGCGCTGCGACCGACACTGCGGGCAAGCCGCTCGGCGCCGACTGCGCCGCCAACTTCCTGCTGAACGGCAACGTGATGAAGAAGGACGTCTCGTTCTTCGAAGTCTACGGCAAGGCGACCTGGACCATCAACGACAGCTGGGCGTTCACCATCAACGAGTACTACTCGCCGAACTTCCTCAACACCGGCGCCTGGGGCAACTACTCGTCGATCATCGGCAAGTACACCGCGCCCAGCACCGTGTTCGGTTCGAGCGGCGTCGGCATGTATGTGTCGGGTGAGTTCGGCCGGCAGTGGCTCGGCACCTCGGACAGCTTCTACGGCGTCCCGGCGTTCCCGAACGGCATCAAGTACGCCGACTACAACACCTGGAATATCGGCATCGGCTTCACCTACAAGGTGTTCACGCTCGACCTGCGCTATTCCGACACCGACCTGTCGAAGGGCAATTGCAGCGCCTTCACCAGCGACTTCACCGCCGGCGGAACCACCAACGTCACCCCGATCAATCCGGGCGGCACTGGCTCCAACTGGTGCGGCGCGGCTGGCATCGCCAAGCTCTCGGTCGACCTGACCGCGATGTCCAACCTGAAGTAATTTCCTCTTCCGGGGATCGAGGGGCGGCAGAGCAATCTGCCGCCCCTTTTTGTTTTGTGCGGCCTTGTTTTCGTCGGCCAATGCCGCGGCTTAGATTTCACCTCTCCCCGCCGGGGAGAGGTCGGCGCGAAGCGCCGGGTGAGGGGTCTTGCTCTCTCGATAGACCGTGACCCCCTCACGCGATTTGCTGCGCAAATCGACCTCTCGCAAGGGAGGGGTGAACCGCGCCTATGGCCCTCACTCCGCTCGCCTATGACGCGGGAGCCTCGACTCTATCGCGCAGGGTGAAGCGATCGCCGTCGCGGACCAGCGCGACATTGCGCTGATGGAAGGCTTCGAGGGTAGAGCGGTGGCCGATCGACACCACCGTGGTGTCGGGCAGCTTCTCGGCGATCAATCTGTACAGCGCGGCTTCCGACGGTTCGTCGAGCGAAGCCGTCGCCTCGTCGAGGAACAGGAATTGCGGTGCATGCAGCAGCGCACGGGCGATGCCGAGCCGCTGCTGCTCGCCGAGCGACAGCATCCGGTTCCAGTGCGCCCCTTCCTCGAGCCGCGCTGCGAGCTGCGGCAGGCCGACGGCGACGAGGACATCGCGGACCCGTGCCGCGTCGAATTGCGCGGCCTCGCCCGGATAGACGATGGCACTATGCAGCGACCCGATCGGCAGATAGGGACGTTGCGGCAGCATCATCAGCCTGGCATCGGCGGGGATCTCGACCGCGCCGCTGCCGAACGGCCAGATGCCGGCCACGGCGCGGAACAGCGTCGACTTGCCGGCGCCGGAGGGGCCGGTCACCAGCGTCCGCTCGCCGGGACGGAAGGAGAAGCGCTCAGCCGCGACCAGCGGCGTGCCGTTCGGCAGCTTGACCAGGAGCTGCGGCAGGGTGATCTCGCTGCCGGCCGCGGGCTTTTCATGAATTGCGGTGGGATCGTTCGCAAGCTTCTCGGCGCTCCCGATCGAATGCTCGAAGCCGTCGAGACGGGCAATCGTGGCGCGCCATTCGGCCAGGGTCCGGTAGGCCGAGACGAAGAACGAAAGCGAGTCCTGGACCTTGCCGAATGCCTCGACGATCTGGATCAGGGCGCCGAGCTGCACCGTCTTGCTGGCGAAATAGGCCGGCCCTGCGAGCGCGAACGGAAACACCACCGACGCCTGCGCATAGCTTCCCGTGAAGGCGGTCAGCCGCTTGGTTCGTCGCATGATGTCGTACCAGTTGCCGATCACCCGACTGAAACGCGCCGACAGCCGTTCACGTTCGGCCGGCTCGCCCTTGAGCAGCGCAATCTGCTCGGAGTTTTCGCGGACCCGCACCAGGTTGAAGCGGAAGTCGGCTTCCAGCCGCTGCTGGTCGAAGCTGAGATTCACCAGCGGCGAGCCGATCCACTGCGTCAGCGCCGTTCCGATCACCGCGTAGATGACTGCGGCCCAAACCAGATAGCCCGGAATCGAAACGTCGACGCCGAACAGCAGCAGCGGCAGGATCGCCGACAATCCCCACAGGATCACCACGAAGGATGCGAGCGAGACGACCGCGTTCAACAGCCCGATGCTGATCCCCAGCGTCTGGCCAACGAACAGCTTGACGTCGTCGGTGATGCGCTGGTCAGGATTATCGGCGGCGTCGCCGGCAAGTTGCATGCGGTAGTGGTTGCCGCCACGCATCCATTCGCGGAGATATTTGCCGGTCATCCAGTTGCGCCAGCGGATCTGCAGCCACTGGTTCAGATAGAGCTGATAGATCTGAAGCACCACCGACGCTGTCGCGATCAGGGTGAACACCAGCAATTCGCGCTTGAACGTGCTCCAATCCTTGTCCTGCATCGCGGTGTAGAAGCGATTGCGCCACTGATTGATCAGCACGTCGAGCCCGACGGATACCAATTCCATCGCAATCAGCGTGGCAAGCAGGATACGGCCGGCCCACTTGTCCTCGGAATTGAAATAGGGCGAGGCGATGCGCCACACCGTCGCGAGCGTCGAGCGGATGTTGTTCACAGATTATCGTCTCCGGGGAATGGCCAGCAACGGCCTTAAGAATCGGGACAATCTAAGGGGTTCTCGACTAAAGTCGTAGAACTGGCATGCAAGCGTTGGCTTGTCCCGGCGATCGAGTCAACCCTAGCATGAGGACAACGGCGAGGGGCGGGGGACCTTCGTTTTTTCGCGAGGATGTGAGCGATCCTTACCGATCGTTCATTCGCGAGCCGGGGCTACAGACTTCTCACGACGGACTCCCGCGATCGCACCAGCGTGCTTGCCTGCACCGAGGCCGGCGCGCTGCATAAGAAGCATGGGGAGGACCCGAGATGAACACCTGGAATCAAATCTACAATCCATTGGGCAATGCGGGGCTGTCGACGCTGGCTGCCGCCATTCCCGTGGTCACGCTGCTGGTCCTGATCGCCAGCGGCAAGGTGAAGGCGCATATCGCGGCGATCATCGCCGTGATCGTCACCAACCTGATCACGATCTTCATCTTCACGATGCCGGCCAGCATGTCGATCCGGGCATCGATCCTCGGCATCGTGACCGGGTTCTTCCCGATCGGCTGGATCGTGCTCAACGTCATCTTCCTCTACCAGGTCACGGTGAGGTGCGGGAAGTTCGAGCTCCTGAAGCGCGCGGTCGGCGGCGTCACCGAGGATCGCCGATTGCAGCTGTTGCTGATCGCGTTCTCGTTCGGCGCCTTCTTCGAGGGCGCCTCGGGCTTCGGCACGCCGGTCGCGATCACCGGCGCGGTGCTGATCGGGCTCGGCTTCTCACCGCTTGCGGCCTCCGGCCTGTCGCTGATCGCCAACACCGCGCCGGTCGCGTTCGGCGCGCTGGGCACGCCGATCCAGGGCCTCGCCTCGGTCACCGGGCTCGATCCCTACATCCTCGGCGCGATGGTCGGCCGGCAATTGCCGCTGTTCTCGCTGATCGTGCCGTTCTGGGTGGTGTGGGCGTTCGCGGGCTGGCGCGGCATGAAGGAAGTGTGGCCGGCGATCCTGGTCACCGGCGTGTCGTTCGCGATCCCGCAATATGTGATCTCGAACTACATCAATCCGTGGATCGTCGACATCGGCGCCTCGTTGATCTCGATGGGCGCCCTGATCCTGTTCCTGAAGGTCTGGCAGCCGCAACAGCTCTGGCTGTCGCCCAAGCTGCGCGGCCGCGATGAATCGGCGGCGACGATGCAGGCCGCGCCGCCGCTCGACAAGACGCCGCTGACCCAGAGCGAATTGTGGAGCGCGCTCTTGCCGTGGATCATCGTCTGCATCCTGATGCTGATCTGGGGCAACGGCGCTTTCAAGACCTGGGCCAACGCAAACTTCGTCTGGAACTATCCGGTCCCCGAACTCGACAAGCTGATCTTGAAGGTGCCGCCGGTGGCCGCCAAGCCGACGGCGGAAGGCGCGGTGTTCGCGTTCACCTGGCTGTCGTTCACCGGCACCGGCATGCTGATCGCGGCGATCATCTCGGGTCTCCTGATGGGCTTCTCGCCGTTCAAGCTGATCGCCGAATATGGCCGCACCATCCGCCTCTGCGCAATCTCGCTGATCACGATCTCGGCGATGCTGGCGATCGGCACGCTGACCCGGCTGTCCGGCGTCGATGCCACGCTCGGTCTTGCTTTCGCGGCGACCGGCGTACTCTATCCCTTCTTCGGCACCTTGCTCGGCTGGCTGGGCGTCGCGCTGACCGGATCGGATACCGCGTCGAACGTGCTGTTCGGCAATTTGCAGAAGATCACCTCCGAGCAGCTCGGCCTGTCGCCGATCCTGATGGCGGCGGCGAACTCCTCCGGCGGCGTGATGGGCAAGATGATCGACGCGCAATCGATCGTGGTCGCCTCGACCGCGACCAACTGGTACGGCCACGAGGGCTCGATCCTGCGCTACGTGTTCCTGCACTCGATCGTGCTGGCGTGCTTGGTCGGCCTGTTCGTGACGTTGCAGGCCTATGTCTATCCGTTCACGGAGATGGTGCTGAAATAACCCGGCGAGGCGTCGCCCAAATGACGATCCCCGCGGGTGTGAGCCCGCGGGGATTGTGTTTTTCGAGCGTCTTTTGCCGCTCCGCCAAGCTGGCCAATCGCGGCCTCGTCCCATACAAGGGCGGCGTCGCAATTGCTGGGAATGAATGGCATGAGCTCGATGAAGCGGATCTTGAACGGCGGCGTGGCCACGCTGGCGCTCGTTGGCGCGGCGCTTGCCGCTGTTCCGGCCAAGGCCCAGGACGAATTCCCGTTCGGCTTCGTGATGACGCTCGACGCCGCGCGCATGCCGGGCTCGAAACGGATTCCCTCGATCGAGGTCGGCGACAATGGCGAGGTGATCCTCGAGCTGTGGTGCGACGGCGGCAAGGGCCAGTTCTCGGTTGCCGGCAACACCATCGTGTTCGTTCCCGGCGCGATGGAGAACCGCAATTGCACGCCGGACCGGGCGCAGGCCGACAAGGATCTGCTCGCGGCACTCGGCGACATGACGAGCTGGCGGCGGCAAGGCGATCAGGTCACGTTCGTCGGCAGCAAGCAGCTGCGTTTCGTGATCAACAGCAACTAGGGGCGTTTCGCCCGCTCAGGGCGTCGCGATCAATCCGCTCGCGGTGGCGACGATCCAGCGGTTGCCCCAGCGCACGATGGAATCGACCCGTCCCAATCCTGGCACCAGGTCGCCGCGCGCGGCCATCTTGACGCCGTCCGGTCCCTCCAGCACGGCGGTGCCGTCGCGGACTTCGACCACCGACCATCCGGGGATGGTGCTTGGCCGCGTCTCCGGTCCGGCTGCAAGCTGCGGCTTCGAGCCGAGCGCGGCGGCTTGCGCGCCGAGCGTCGTCGGCGCGGCGCCGAGCACTTGCGGGCGCGGATTGGCGACCGGCTTGGGAATGCTGCCGGTGACCGATGGCTCGGCATTGGACGCGGTCCGGCGCGGGCCTTCGCTCTTTCGGCTTGGCGAAGCCTCCGCGATATGCGGGGTGGGCGCTTCCTTCTGGGCCACCGGGATCGGCGCCGGGCTTGCGAAGTCGTGCCAGTTGGCGCCGCCGGTCCAGCCGAGCACGAAGCTCGCCGCGAGTGCGGTGGCTGCCAGCAGCGCGGTGCCGATGCGATCGGCGAACGGCTCCCGCAGCAGCAGGGCGGCGTCGTGATTCTCGCCCGAGACGTCCCAGAGGTCCGCCGTCTGCGCCGGCGAATGACCCTCCGTCACATCTGTTGGCCAGATGCTCGCAGCACTGATCGGCTCGCGGTCTTGCATGGCGTGACCTGTGTTCGGTGAGGCAATGATGATCCTCGAAACTGAATCGAGCCTTAATTTTCGGTGACCGAACTACGGCAGCACGAAGCCTTTTGGTCGCACGCATCCGTAGATTGACGGGGAAGCGGCGCCGGCCGACAGTTGCGGCGACAATCCCTCCAGCCGGCGCCTGGCCGTGTCCGAGATCCGCAAGCCCGAGATCAGCATCGCTGCCGAAGACCCGAGGCAGCCGGACGTCCGGCAGTTGATCGCGCTGTCGGATGCCTATCTGGAGGCGCTGTATCCGCCCGACAGCAATCACCTCGTCGGCGTCGCCGAGCTTGCCGCTCCCGGCACGGTGTTGCTGGTCGCGCGCGTCGACGGCGAGGCGCTTGGGTCGATCGCGTTCCGGTCGATCGCGCCTGATCAAGCGGAGATGAAGCGGATGTTCGTGCGCGCCGACGCGCGCGGACGGGGGCTTGGCCGCCGCTTGCTCGAAGCGCTGGAAGACGCGGCGCGTAGCCGGCGGATCACGCGCATCAGCCTGGAGACCGGCATCCGGCAGCCGGAAGCGATCGGGCTCTATCGTGCCGCCGGCTACCGGGAATGCCCGCCGTTCGCTGACTACGCACCCGATCCGCTCAGCCTGTTCATGACCAAGCGTCTCTGAGCTCGAAACCCGCAGCGGTCGTTTCCGGACGTCGTCTCCGCAAACCGGGTCGCCGCCGCAACGGGGCGCGGCTATAGCGGTCGCATGCTCGACTTCGCTGCACAATATGCCGCCTTTCAGCGACGCGACCCGGCCTGGGACGGTGTCGTGTTCGTCGCGGTCAAGACCACGGGCGTGTATTGCCGACCGGTGTGCCGGGCGCGCACGCCGCTCGCCCGCAATGTGCGGTTCTATGGCAGCGCGGCGTCGGCCGAGCGCGCCGGCTTCCGGCCCTGCCTGCGCTGCCGTCCCGAGGCGGCGCCGTTCTGCCCGGCATGGAAGGGCACCAGGACGACCGTTGAACGCGCGCTGGCGCTGATCGAGCAAGGTGCGCTCGATCGCGGCAACGTCGCCGCGCTTGCCGATCGGCTCGGCGTCGGCGCGCGGCATCTGTCGCGGTTGTTCGCCGAGCATCTCGATGCCTCGCCGCTCCAGGTCGCACTCTCGCGGCGCGTGCAGCGCGCCAAGCGGCTGATCGACGGCGGCGATCTTCCGCTCGCGCTGGTGGCGCAACGCGCCGGCTTCTCCAGCACCAGGCGCATGAACGCCGCCTTCGCAAAGCTTTACGGCCGCTCGCCCGCCTCGTTGCGGCGGAGGGCGGGCCTCACGATGCAATGAACCTCAACGGAGAGCAGCAATGGCCAAGGGCTACGGCACCGTCAGCGCGGAACAGAAGCAACAAATGAGCGGCCTCGAATTCGTCCAGGGATTGGCCTCCGGCGCGCTGCCGCTCAACACCATCGCGCGTACCCTGGGCTACGACGTCGCCGAGGCCGAACGCGGCCGCGTCGTCGTCACGCTGCTGCCGACCGACGCGCATCTCAATCCGGCGGGCACCGTGCATGGCGGTCTCACCGCGACGCTGCTCGACAGCTGCATGGGCCTTGCGGTGCAGTCGATGCTTGACGCCGGCACCAGCCAGACCACGCTCGAGTTCAAGATCTCGCTGGTGCGGCCGATCACGCCGGAGACCGGTCCGATCCGGGCCGAGGGCCACGTGCTCAATTGCGGGCGCCGTATCGGCACCGCGGAGGGCAGGGTGACCGATGACAAGGGCCGGCTGCTCGCCCACGGCACCACGACGTGCCTGATCTTCCAGGCGTGAGCCAGAACTGCTGCCGAGCAGTTGCGCCTGCATCGCGTGGTGCGATGCAGGCGCAATGATATTGGAATCCGTCCCGCGAAGGCACGTCTTAGAGACCTTCAAGTTCGCCTGGCCGGTCGATTGCGCTACCCGAACGCGCAAGCAAGCGCGTTCGGGAGTTGTGATGCGATGATCGATCAAGCCGTGGGGTCCGGCCGTGCTCAGCGCGGTCCCTCCGGATATCCCGACATGTTGTTCCAGCCGGCAGGCAACTCGCCGCCCGGCCGTGCCGCGGGGCCGGCGTGTTCGGGCAGGCGGATCAGGCCGAGCTGCAGCATGGCGGTGATCGCGTCCTCTTGTCCGAGCTCCTCGGCGATCCGTCCCTCCCGCACGCGCAGCACGGTGGTGCCGGTGAACCTCATCTGGCGACCCGAGGCCGCGGGAAGCGAGCCGAGGCGGAAGTCGCTGAATGCAGGTCCGGTATGGATGCCGCCGCCTTCCCAGCGGCCGACGACCAGATCGCCTTCCGCGACCAGATCGCCGACGCCCCAGAAATTGAGATCGGGAAACGCTTCGCGAAACTCGGTCATGAACTTCGTGACGGCGGCGCGGCCGCGCTTCGGTTCATGCATCGGGTAATGCACGACGATGTCGGCGGTTGCGAGCTCGTTGATGATGCGCGGATTCCAGGGATTGCCCCAAAATTCCTTGAACCATCGGCCGACCACGTTCTTGTTGTCCTCTGACATCTGCTCGTCTCCTTTGCGCATTGCCGGTATCGCGGCCGGCGTTGTGTCGATGCGCGCAGTCAACATTCACAGAGGTGCGCCGGACACCCGATTCCAGATCGGGCGTGGGGCGTGCCGTCAGGCAGGATTCTCCTGTTTCGATATGGCGCTTAGCACGGCTTTGCGGACGTCGCGATGGAAACGGGAAGCGGGTGGTTCGCAGCGCGCGAACGCGAAAACATCTTCGCGACACCACAGGAGAACATCATGCGACACTTCGATGCGATCGCCGCGCGGCGCGGCGACGGACTTCATCCCGAGCTGCGGGCACTGCTCGATCGCGTTGCGACCGGGCGAAGTGCTGAGCTGTTCGTCGGACGCGACGGGATGCTTCAATCCGGCCCGGATCCTGAGCCGACGCGCGACAACGTGGTGCCGCTGAAGACGAGGGCGGCCTGAATGAGCGCGACGCGCCTCAGCGCCACACCGATTTATCGGCGTCCCAGCGCTGGCCCTTGAACTCCTTGAGCAGCGCGTCGATCGCGCCGTTGTCGTCCTTGGTCTCGCTGCCTTCCTCGTCGCTGCTCGAATCGTCGGAAAGATTGAGCTTGGCGCCGGCGCTGTCGTCCGATGTCGAGACGGTGGGGCTCGAGACCCACAGCATCAGCCGGTCCGAGCTGCCGGGCTTGTCGGGCGAGACGAGGGCGGTAACTTCGTAATTCTGGGTGAGGCCGAGCGACGGAAACACCGGGCTCGGCCGCTTCAGCACCAGCTTGAGCTTGCCGGTGTTGGCGTTCCAGATCGCCGAGGCCGGCTTTGCCGCAAGCGTCTTCGCCAGTACGCCTGATATCGCCGACGCGAGCTTGTCCTTGTTGATCCTGTCGCCGTCGCGCCAGTCGGCGGCGGCAAAGCGGATGGTGCGATCCATCTCGACCACGCCGCTGGTCCAGCCGGCTGCGGTTACGCCGGGCGCTGCTTTCGCCTTGGCGAGCAGCGCGCTTGCGTGTTCGGGATCGGCCGTGAGGTTGATGGTCTGCTCGCCGGCGCGCATCGCATCGCAGGTCACTGCCAAGCTTGAGGTGCCGATCTCGACCGCCTCGCCGCGCAGGCTCTTGAGGAAATCCGCCACCGCATCCAGCTTCACCCGCACGCCGATCGATTCCGGCGAGACGTCGGTGAAATCCTTCGGCTGCGGCGTGATGCCGTCGTCGGTGCCCTGGTTGTCCTGGAATTCCTTCTCGCTGAGATCGGAATTGTCCGATGAGGCCACCTCGGTCACGGTCTGGCCGATCGTGATCTGGCCGCGGAACTCGAAGCCGTCACCGCTCTGCTTGCGATTCAGCTTGACGGTGACCGGCTGCTTGTCGACCACGCTCTGCGCGGTGCCGGAGAGGGTCTGGCCATTGACGGCGAGATTGGCGACGAAGCGGTCCTTGCGGTCCGAGTTCCTTCCGGTGGGATAACACAGGTCGAGCACCGCCGCGGTCACGGTCTTGCCCTGGCGGGTTTCCTTCAGGACGACGTCGGCGTTGCCGTCCATCAGGCCGTCGATCGAGGTGAAATAGCGCGTCTCGGGTCCATTGGACGGCGCCGCCTTCGATTGCAGCTTGATCTGGGCAACAGCAGGCGCCGAGACGACGGCAAGTCCGAGCAGCAGGAGCGGGAGCGCGCGCATACGATAAGTCCTCGAAGGGCAGAATCTGTTCCGTCGTAACTAGCAAACCTCCGTGTCATTGGCCAAAAAAGAAGGCCGCCTAACGGCGGCTATCAATTTCGAGCGACCTGACGATCGGCACTGTCGCGACCGGGCGTGGCCGTCCGCCGGACGATGTCGCTTCCATGACGAACGGAGGCGGATTCGCGTCACGCGCGCGCGTCGGGTTCCTCGCCATTCTCCAGCCGGCTGCGCAGCGCGCTCACGATCCGGCTCACGGTTTCGATGTCCTTGATCGACAGCCCGTCGGCGAGGCCGTTCACCCAGGGCAGTTGCAGGCGCATCGCGGTGTCGAAGGCCTGCTGCCCCTTGCCGGTCAGCACCACGAGATGGGCGCGGCGGTGATGCGGATTGGCCTCGAATGTAACCAGCCCGTCGCGTTCGAGGTCGTTGACGATCCGCTGCACATTCTGTCGGGCGGCGCCGAGGTCGCGCGCCAGCCAGGCCACCGGTTGCGGGCGCGCGGCGGCGACGATGGCACCGAGGATCAGCCAGCGTGCGCTGGTCAGACCGAGCCCCGCGACCAGCCGATCGCCTGAGGTGAACAGCAGGCTGTTCAGCCTGAACAGGTCGGGAATCAGGCTGCTCAGGGCTTCGCCGGCCTGGGTTCGCTTGGTCTGCTGCGGCATTTGTCACCATAAGAGTATATTGACATCATAATGTCAATATCTACATGTATCCATCATAACGAAATGACATGATAACACCATATGGACGGAGCAAACCATGCCGCAGATGCGCCCCCTGGACCCCGCATTCCCGATCGATCGCCAGCTCGCGGTCGACGCCACCAACGTCGTGCTGGTCAACCTCTTCATCCTCGATGCGGACGATGAGGACAGCTTCCTGAAGGCCTGGCAGGACGACGCCGCCATCATGAAGCGGCAGCCCGGCTTCATCTCGACCCAGCTGCACCGCGCGATCGGCGACAGCCCGGCCTACCTGAACTACGCCGTGTGGGAATCCACCGCCGCCTTCCGCGCAGCGTTTGCGAACCCCGAGTTCAGGGCCAAGCTGTCGGCTTATCCAGGCTCGGCGGTGGCGTCGCCGCATCTGTTCCAGAAAGTCGCGGTGCCGGGCGTGTGCGTCGCCTGAATTCGTACTCCCCCTGTCGTGTCCATCCTCGTCATTGCGAGCGACGCAATTCATCCGGCCGCAAGCGGAGAAATGGATTGCTTCGTCGCTATCGCTCCTCGCAATGACAATAGTGGCAAGCATCGCGGCCCGCGGGCAAATGAAAGAGCGAAGCTGGAGGTCGCGTCAATCGCTCAGCTATGCACCAGCATGCCGACGCCGAGCGTGGCGACCGCAGCGAGAAAGGCTATGTCCAGAAATCGCAGCGGCGCTTTTGGACGATGCCCGATCGAACCGGCAACGACGCAATAAAAGCCATAGGCTGCGGCGAGGGCGATGAACGTCAGCGTTTGCTTGAACCAGAACGTCACGACGACTGCGAAATCATCGATGCTGCCCAAGGCATAGGCGCCCAACGCGAGCAACGCGCCGATCGCGTAGAACGACGTCAGCGTTGTCGTCAGTGACTTGGCGTCGCGGGACATCAGACGGTCCTTACCTCTCGATCGTGATCAAATCGCAAAAAAGAAGGCCGCCCGGAGGCGGCCTTCGATCTCGATGCGGATGTGGCGGGGGCTCAGAAGCCGCCCATGCCGCCCATTCCACCCATGCCGCCGCCGCCCGGCATCGCCGGCGCCGCGTCCTTCGGCACTTCGGCGACCATGGCCTCGGTGGTCACCAGCAGGCCGGCAACCGAGGAGGCGTCCTGCAAGGCGGTGCGCACCACCTTGGCGGGGTCGATGATGCCCTTGTCGACCATGTCGACATAGTCCTCGGTCTGGGCGTCGAAGCCGAAGGTCTCCGACTTGTTCTCGAGGATCTTGCCGACCACGATCGAGCCCTCGACACCGGCGTTCTCCGAGATCTGGCGGACCGGAGCTTCGAGCGCCTTGAGCACGATGTTGATGCCGGCCTGGACGTCGGCATTCGGGTTGGTGAGGCGGCCGACCGCCTTCTTGGCGCGCAGCAGGGCGACGCCGCCGCCCGGCACGATGCCTTCCTGCACCGCGGCGCGGGTCGCGTTCAGCGCGTCCTCGACACGGTCCTTCTTCTCCTTGACCTCGATCTCGGTCGCACCGCCGACCTTGATCACGGCAACGCCGCCGGCGAGCTTGGCAAGGCGCTCCTGCAGCTTCTCACGGTCGTAGTCCGAGGTGGTCTCCTCGATCTGCGCCTTGATCTGGCCAACGCGGGCGTCGATGTCCTTCTTCTTGCCGGCGCCCTTGACGATCGTGGTGTTCTCCTTGTCGATCACGATCTTGCCGGCGCGGCCGAGCATGTTGACCGTGACGTTCTCGAGCTTCATGCCGAGGTCGTCGGAGATCAGCTGACCGCCGGTCAGGATCGCGATGTCTTCCAGCATCGCCTTGCGGCGATCGCCGAAGCCCGGTGCCTTGACGGCGGCGACCTTGAGGCCGCCGCGCAGGCGGTTGACCACCAGCGTCGCCAGCGCCTCGCCTTCGACGTCCTCGGCGAGGATCAGGAGCGGACGGCCCGACTGCACCACGGCTTCCAGCACCGGCAGCATCGCCTGCAGGCCGGACAGCTTCTTCTCGTGCAGCAGGATGTAGGCATCCTCCAGCTCGGCGGTCATCTTCTCGGCGTTGGTGATGAAGTAGGGCGAGAGATAGCCGCGATCGAACTTCATGCCCTCGACGATGTCGACCTCGGTCTCGAGCGACTTGTTCTCCTCGACCGTGATCACGCCTTCATTGCCGACCTTCTGCATCGCCTGGGCGATCATCTTGCCGATCGCGGCGTCGCCATTGGCCGAGATGGTGCCGACCTGGGCGACTTCCGACGAGGAGGCGACCGGCTTGGCGCGCTTCTCGATGTCCTTGATCACGGCGGCAACCGCGGTGTCGATGCCGCGCTTGAGGTCCATCGGGTTCATGCCGGCGGCGACCGACTTGGCACCCTCGCGGACGATGGCCTGGGCCAGCACGGTCGCGGTGGTGGTGCCGTCACCGGCGGTGTCGTTGGTCTTGGAAGCGACCTCGCGCAGCATCTGCGCGCCCATGTTCTCGAACTTGTCGTCGAGCTCGATCTCCTTGGCGACGGTGACGCCGTCCTTGGTGATGCGGGGCGCGCCGAAGCTCTTCTCGATGACGACGTTGCGGCCCTTCGGGCCGAGCGTCACCTTCACGGCGTTGGCGAGCACGTCGACGCCGCGCAGCATGCGGTCGCGGGCGTCTCCGGCGAATTTTACGTCCTTGGCAGCCATTGATTTGAACTCCTGGAATGTGTCTGTGAATCGTTGTCGATGCTCGTCATCGCCGGGCTTGACCCGGCGATCCATCGCCTTCGCGTTAAGATGCTTCCGCAGATTGATGGATGCCCGGGTCGAGCCCGGGCATGACAGAGGAGGCCGCGGCGGCCCCCGGAGTCCGTGGCGTTACGCCAACACGCCCATGATGTCGGACTCCTTCATGATCAGGAGCTCCTGGTTGTCGAGCTTGACCTCGGTGCCCGACCATTTGCCGAACAGCACGCGGTCGCCGACCTTGAGGTCGATCGGGATCAGCTTGCCGGCCTCATCGCGGCCACCCGGGCCGACGGCGACGATCTCGCCCTGGGAGGGCTTTTCCTTGGCCGAGTCCGGAATGATGATGCCGCCCTTGGACTTCTCCTCGGCATCGATACGCTTGACCACGACGCGGTCATGCAGGGGGCGGAAGGTGGATTTAGCCATGACGTTCCCTCTTGGAAGCTCGGTTTCAGGTCCGGTTCATCGAGACTGGTGTTGGATGCCGGTCCGGTCGGCGCCAGGCGGAACGCCTGGCGCATTTAGCAATCGTGGTACAAGAGTGCTAATTGTGCGCCGGGAAATATGGCCTGCCGGGTTTCCTGTCAAGCAAACGGGGTTAAGGCCCAAATCTAGTTAAGGCCTTGGTGAGGCCAATATAGGATGGTGGACCAGAAACCAAATCGTAGCGATGACGTAATTTTGTCAGACGTCATTGCTCCGCCTTAAGTTTTACGCTTGGCTGCAGGACGGGTGCTGCCGGGATATTGTCGGGGGATGCATATGATAAGGTCACTCAACGCGCGATTGGTCGCACGGTTCGCGGCTGTCTCGGCGCTGACGACACTCTTGGGGGCGTGCGGCAGCATGAGTCTGCCGTCATTGTCCTCGAACACCGAGCCGGCCCCGACTGAACCCGGCGTGGCTCCGGAGATGCCCGCGAGCATCCGCGCCGACGAGATCGTCGGCCGCTGGGGTCTCGCCTCGTTCCAGAATCCCGCCGACCGTGCCCGCACCGAGGCCGCCGCCCGCGGCCAGTGCAAGCAACCCTACGTGATCGGCGCCGGCCAGAACGGCGGCGTCATCATGCATCTGGCCGACCAGGCCACCCCGCAGGAACTGCGCCTCAAGGGTTCCCCTGGAGGCAAGAACTATATCGGCCCGCCCGGACCGACCCCCGGCGAGCAGGACCGCGAGATCATCTCGTTCGACGGCCGTGTCATGATCACCCGCTTCGTCGACAAGGACGCCGCCACCCGCTACGGCAACATGGTCTACGTCCGCTGCGCGCCGCGGGCGTAAGAGCGAGGCTGGTCCTTCCGTTCATCCTGGAGCCGCATCGGCAGGACGCCTCTCCCCTTGTGGGAGTGGTCGAATTGCATCGCTAGATGCAATTCGGGTGAGGGTATCTCTCCACGAGTGACCCTCTTTGAGCCCGAGCTCGCGGATAGAACCCTCATCCGGCGCCATAGCCGATGCGAAGCATCGGCGTTCTAAGGACGGCGGCTGGAAGGCCGCCCATGCCACCTTCTCCCACAAGGGGAGAAGGGAAGGCTGGCCGTCATTGCGAGGAGCGAAGCGACGAAGCAATCCATCGACCCGCGTCTGCGGTGCAACGGATTGCTTCGCTTCGCTCGCAATGACGAGGCGAGACTTCTGCACAAACAAAAACGCCGGCCCGCAGGCCGGCGTTTTGGTCTGTCTCGGACGTTATCTCAATTGAACATCGCGTCGATGTCGTCCTGCGAGGCGTGGCCGGCGTCGCCGTCGAGCTTCGGGCCGTTGAGCAGGCGGGCGTCGCCCTCGCGGGTGTCGACGATCGCGGGGACGTGCGACTTGATGGCGTCGACGCCGCCCCAGATGTCCATCATCTCGTTGATGTGCTGTTCGATGAACTTCATCGTCTGCATCACCTTGCTGATGCGCTGGCCGGTGAGGTCCTGGAAGTTGCAGGCCTCGAAGATCGAGACCACGCGCTCCTGGATCTCCTCGGTGAGCCGCCGCTGCTGGTCGGGGGTGACGTTGTTGGCGAGCGCGGTTGCGGCCTGGTCGATCGCCTCAACCGCCTCGAGGATCTGCTGGGTGGCCTGTTCGGTGCCGCCGACCACGGCGCCGAGCTCGCCATTGACCTTGGCCATCTCCTCGCCGTTGAAGCTCTTGCCGTGCAGCACGGCGATCTCGCGCTTGGTGCGGCTGATCGCGTCGTGGATCAGGTCGAGTTCGACCTTGAGTTTCTCGCACTGTTCGACCTGGGCGCGGTAGGTCTCGAGCAGCGCGTGCGCCTCGGCGACTTCGCGGGCGACGATGGCATCGACACTGTCGGCGGTGCGTTGCGCGGGCGCTGCGGCCATCTGGGCGCGAATCGAGCGCAGCTCGGACATGATCTCGCGATGCATTGGACCGATGTCGACGCCGACCGTGATCTCCGGCTCCGGCATCATCACTTCCCCCATCGCCTGCTCGACACGAAAACGCTTACGCTTCACTGACATGATTTCATTCCCGCCCCTTCGCTGAGGTCCGTTCTAGCCAGAGGCGATTTAACGTCAGGTTCACACGGAACAGTTTGCGCTGATGGCGTGCAACCGTCGCGCTACCTGCGATTAACCATGACGCTGCGGTGTTCACGCAAAATAAACGCTGTCCGGCAAAACCGCGCGCCAATGCCGACGTGGTGAATCGAAACGGCCGATCCGTTTACCAAACCGATGCGGTTTTCATTGCTTATTGACCACGTGCAACGGGGCGATGTCGCGCTCCGTCCACGCAACAGTCACGACGAAACCAGTACAGAGTACGTCGATGTTCAGGAAAACCACGCTTGCGCTGCTCGCCGGCGCGTCTTCGCTTATTGCCGTTCCCCACCACGCCCTGGCGATCGATGCGGTATCGCCCGCCGAACCCGGCGTGATCTACGCCAACCAGGGCGCGCCGCAGCCGCCGATGCGCACCGCCTACGCACAGCCGCAGCGCGGCAACATGGGCGGCGGCTTCATCGAATTCCTGTTCGGCGACGCGCCGTCGTCACAGGGTTATTCGCCGCAGCCTTCCTATCAGCAGCAGCCTGCATATTACGGCAATCGCCAGCTGCCGCCGATGGATCCGCAGCAGCAGATGATCCGCCAGCAGGAAGAGGCGGCGGGCGATCCGACGCAGCGTCCGTTCGATCCGAAATACGAAAAGCAGCTGGTCGACTATTCCGGCAGGGAAAGCGCCGGCACCATCGTGGTCGATACGCCGAACAAGTTCCTCTATCTGGTGCAGGGCGACGGCCGCGCGCTGCGCTACGGCATCGGCGTCGGACGGCCCGGCTTCACCTGGGCCGGCGTCAAGACGATCTCGGCCAAGAAGGAATGGCCGGCCTGGACGCCGCCGCCGGAAATGCTGGCGCGCCGTCCCGACCTGCCGCGGCACATGGAAGGCGGCCCGGAGAATCCGCTCGGCGCGCGCGCGATGTATCTCGGCTCCTCGCTTTACCGGATCCACGGCTCCAACGAGCCATGGACGATCGGCACCAACGTCTCGTCCGGTTGCATCCGGATGCGCAACGAGGACGTCATCGACCTCTACGGCCGCGTCAATGTCGGCGCCAAGGTCGTCGTGATGTGATCACGCCGAACGGGTGAAACAAAAACGGCCGCTCGATCAGAGCGGCCGTTTCTGTTGCTGGCGACGCGCATGCTTTTACGCGTAATTGCTGTCGTCGTCTCCGCCACCGTCGAAGCCGTCGTCATCATTGTCGAAGCCGTCGGAATCGTGATCGGTGTTGTAATTGTCGTCATTGTTGTTGTTCGACGCCTGATCGAACAAGCCGGCGCGCGAGCCGCTGTCGCGGTTCGAGCCGATGTCGTTGACGCCGGCATCGCGCGCGAGATCGCTCGACGACTGGTCGCCGCCCCACGGCCGCGAGCCGCCGCCGAGGCCACCGGCGTCAGCCAGCGACTGGTGGCCGCCGCCGCCCATCATGCCGCGGATGCTGGAGAGCAACAGCCCGCCGCCGACCACGCCGGCCGCGGCCGCCGCCGCGGTGCCGAGGAACGAGCCACCGCCACCACCGGGAGCGCCGCCGAATGCCGGGGGCTGCGCGCCGCCATAGGGTTGACCGTACTGGGGCTGGCCATACTGCTGCGGCGGCTGGCCGTAGCCGCCGGCCTGCTGGATCGCCTGGCCCGAATTCCACACCGGGCGGCTACCGCCGATATCAGGCGCGCGCACCGGCGGCACCGAGCCGTGCGGCTGACCCTGGCCCTGGCCGAAGATCGCGTCGCGCATCGAATCGAGGAAACCGCCGCCTTGCTGCTGCGCTCCCTGCGGCTGGCCGGCCGCGGCCTCCAACTCCTGGATCCGGTCATGGGCGCGCTTCAGCGCCTCGTCCTGCACCAGCGCGGTCTGCACCAGCGCGTAGACCGCATTCGGCGCGTTGCGCAGGCCCTGCATGATCGCGGACATGGCCTCGCTGTCGCGCGGGGCATTCTCCAGCTTGGCGAGCCGGTCGAAGAGATCGTCGATCAGTTGGCGTTCTTGCGGTGTCATGGCGTTCTCCATCGCGTCGATCGAATCGGCGCGCGGCTGATGTAGGACGGGCTTTGTGGCGCAAGGAGTGGGGGGCTGAATTAAATTTATGTATGCGACAATCCGACCGGCGATTTTCCGTGAACCTTATCAGGCCAATGTAACTTTATTCAGGTCGAGCAGCGCGGCGAAATCATCGCTCGCCAGATAGGCATGCTCTATCTCGCGCTGCGTGGTCAGCGGGTCGAGGCTTTTCAGCGTGTCGTCGACGAAGCCCGGATGGCACATCACGAGGCCGTCTTCGGGCAGGCCCTCGAGGAAGCCTTGCATCAGTGCGGCGAAGTCGCTGGTGCGCGTGAAATCATAGGCGCCGGCGAAGGCCGGGTTGAAGCGCAGGCCGGCGCGGCTCGCCTTGGCGCGGAACTGGGTGCTCAGCACACTCAGCACCAGCGTCTTCGGACCGGTGATGCGTGCCAGCGGACCGTCACGCCCGCACTGCCGCACCCAGGCGTCGGGCGCGCGCTCCTTCACGGCGCGCAGGAAGCCGTCGCGGACCTGCGGGAACAATTGCGCGTGCTGATGGCCGTCGACGAAATCCGGCGCGCGCCCGAACAGATCATGGAACGTGGCGAGCTGCGCCAGCACCTCGGCATGAACCAGTTCGGGATCGAGCCGGTGCATCAGCCCGGCGCGCAACAGCCGCGGGAACGGCAGGAACATGTCGCCGTCGAGCGGGCGGAAATGCATCGTCAGCGGCCGGAACGGCGCGGTCAGCGTCACATGCAGCCCGATCGCGCAGCGCGGGCTCTTCGCCACCGATGCGGTGAGCGCGGCGGCGGCGTCGCGGCCGATTGCCGGCGTCACGGTCATCACCGAGGTCGCATTGAGCCGGCCGCGCTCGATCAGATCGCGGATCGCGCGGTTGACGCCGTCGCTCAGGCCATAATCATCGGCACACAGCCAGATCCGTCGCAGCGCTGCGGGATCGCTCATTCGGCGGCGGTCCGCTCGGAGGCCGCTTGCGCCGCGCCGCCGTCGGCGTGCTTCTCGGTGTGCTCGGCGACGAAGTAGATCGGCCGTGCCTTCAGCTCGGAGAGGATCTTGCCGATATATTCGCCGACGATGCCGATCATGATCAGCTGCACGCCGCCGATCGTCATCACGCCGATCATCAGCGACGGATAGCCGGGCACCTGCTTGCCGGTGGTCCAGACCTCCCAGAGGATCGAGAGGCCGAACAGGAAGGCCACGCCCGCGAGCAGCGCGCCGAGCAGGCTGGCGAAGCGCAGCGGCGCCACCGAGAACGAGGTCAGGCCCTCGATCGACAGGCCGATCAGCCGGCCCGCATTGAAAGTGGTGACGCCATGCGCGCGCGGCGCCGGCTCATAGTCGACGCGGATCTGCCTGAAGCCGATCCAGCTCGCCAGCCCCTTGAAGAAGCGGTTGCGCTCCGGCAATTGCCGCAAGGCGGTTGCCGCGCGCGGCGACAGCAGGCGGAAGTCGCCGGCATCCTCCGGGATCTTCTGCCGCGCGCCCCAATTGATCAGCGCGTAGAAGCTGCGCACCGACAGCCGACGCAACGCCGATTCATTGTCGCGATGCGCCTTCGCGGTGTAGACCACGTCGTAGCCGTCATCGATCCAGTGCGCGACCAGCTGCTCGACCAGGGTCGGCGGATGCTGGCCGTCGCCATCCATGAACAGCACGGCGCCGCGGCGGGCGTGGTCGAGGCCGGCCATCAGCGCCGCCTCCTTGCCGAAATTGCGCGACAGCGACACCACCTGCAGGTCGAGCCCATCGGCGGGCAGGCCGCGCGCGATCGCCAGCGTGTGGTCGGCGCTGCCGTCGTCGACATAGACCACTTCGCAGGGCAGGCCGTAGCGGGCGCGCAGCGACTTCGCGAGGTCGATCAGCCGCTGGTGCAGTGCCGCAAGCCCGGCGGCCTCGTTGTAGACGGGCACGACGATCGACAGACCTTGCGCGGCGGCGGTCTTGGCGGTGGTGGTCAGGCTGGAAACGTCAGAGCCCAGCATCATCGGTCAGGTTCCAGAAAACGAGCGCGATCTCAAGCGAAGTGGAGTTCCGTTCGCGTGCAGACGACGCCTCAAAACAACATGTCCCTTGGACACAATATGGTACCGACGGCCGGCTGTCGCCAAGATGAACGGCGGGGCCGACTCATTGTCGCAGGAATGCCTCGAGCCTGGCGAACAGCGGGTTCTCCCGGTCGAACACATAGTCCAGCGATACCACCGACACGGTCTCGGCGCCGTGCTCGCGCAGGAAGCTGCCGAGCGCGTAGAGCTTGCCGGGCGGGCAGTGCAGCGTGAGCATGCCCGAGGAGGTCGGGCTGCCGAACGGAGCGACCACGCCGAAACGGTTGTGCGCCTCGGAGAGCAGCGCATCGTTGCAGCCGGCAAAGCGGGTGCGGACCTCGCGATATTTGTTGGCGCGGGCGCGGGCGGCGATGTGGTCGAGGATCACGCGCGCCGTCTCGCGGGCGCCGGTCGACCAGTCGGCATCCCGCGATGCGACAAGGTTGGCCTGGCTGCGCAGCATCACGCCGTCATCGAGCACCTTGAGGCCGTTGGCGGCGAGCGTCGCGCCTGTGGTCGTGATGTCGACGATCAATTCGGCGGTGCCGGCCGCGGGCGCGCCTTCGGTGGCGCCGGCGCTCTCGACGATCCGGTAGTCGCCGACGCCGTGCCTGGCGAAGAAGCCGCGGGTCAGGTTGATGTATTTGGTCGCGACCCGCATGCGGTGATTGTGCTGCTCGCGGAAGCCCGAGGCGACGTCGTCGAGATCGGCCATGGTACGGACGTCGATCCAGGCCTGCGGCACCGCCACCACGACATTGGCATAGCCGAAGCCGAGGCCCTCGATCATCAGCACGCGCTTGTCGGCATCGGTGATGCTCTCGCGCACCAGATCCTCGCCGGTGACGCCGAGATGCACGGTGCCGCGCGCCAGATTGGCCGCGATCTCGCTCGCCGAGAGATAGGCGATCTCGACATTGTCGACGCCGGCGATGGTGCCGCGATAATCGCGCGCGCCGCCGGCCTTCGACAGCGTCAGCCCGGCGCGGGCGAAGAAGCTTTCAGCATTTTCCTGCAGGCGCCCCTTGGAGGGAACGGCGACGACGAAGGGCGTGCTCATCGGGCGCCTCCGTTGGTGGTGGCCTTGCCATGCCGGGTCATCGCCTCGATCCACACCGAGAAGCCGACCGAGGGGATCGGGTTGGCCGATCCGAGCTGCGACATCAGGCCGTCATAGCGGCCGCCCGCGATCAGCGGCTCGGCGCCGTTGCCCATGGCGTGCAACTCGAACTCGAAGCCGGTGTAATAGTCGAGGCCGCGGCCGAACGCGGTCGAGAACCGGGTCTTTCCGGTGTCGATGCCGCGTGCGGCCATGAAGCCGACCCGGCTCTCGAACTGGTCGATCGCGGCGGTGAGGTCGAGCCTGGCGTCGCCGGCGAGCGCGCGCAGTTGCGCGACCGCGTCGTCGGGATCACCGGATATGGCGAGGAAGCGCTTGATGGTCGTGACGGCATCGCGCGGCAGCGCGCCGCCCTTCAGGGTCGACTGCTCGAGGAAGCGGTCGGCGATCTCGGCCACCGTGCGGCCACCGACATTGGTGGTGCCGGCGATCGACATCAGATCGGTGACCAGCGCCAGCGCCGCCTTGCGATCGGAGCCGGCCAGCGCCGCGAGCACGCCCTGATACTCGTTGCGGCCTGGCGCGGTCGAGAGCGTCAGCTGCTCGATGTCGTCGGTCAGCGAAACCTTGCGGTTGAAATCCTTGATCAGCCGGCGTCGCCACACCGGGTAGAGCTCAAGCGCGTCGATCAGCGCGTTGAACAGCGCGACGTCGCCGGTGCGGATCTCGACATCCTTCAGCCCGAACGCCGTGGTGGCTTCCAGCGCCAGCGCCAGCATCTCGGCGTCGGCCGCGGCGCGGTCCTGCCGCCCGAACGATTCGATGCCGGCCTGCAGGAACTGGCTCGGCTGGCCGCCGCGATAGCGGAACACCGGGCCGAGATAGCTGAAGCCGGCCGGCTGGCCGGCGCGGGGCGAGGCGAGGTAGTCGCGCGCCACCGGGATCGTGAGGTCCGGGCGCAGGCAGAGCTCTTCGCCGCCTGGGTCGGTCGTCAGGTAGAGGCTCTTGCGGATGTCCTCGCCGGAGAGGTCGAGGAACGGCTCGGCCGGCTGCAGGATGGCGGGCTCGGACCTGACGTAGCCGGCCTGCGCGAACGAGGCCAGCAGCGCATCCGCCCAATCGGCGGATCCGGCGGCGGATCGTGGTGCGGCAGCTTCGGTCATCTCGACGTCCAGTTCGCCCCGAAATCGCGTTCCAGGGCCGGTTCCTTAAGTGGTGCTGGCGGAGCCCTTAGCATGGCCGTCCCGGGCTTTCGACAGGGATCGGCCAAAGATCAGCCAAAGATCGACCAAGTGGCTTAATGATTGGGTTCGTTAACGATTTTGCGACGGCTTGGCTAGGGCAGATGTTCCACAAATGCCGGGCTACGCAGCTCCCCAATCCCCCAGCGCCGCCTGCACCAGCGCCAGCGCGGCGACGGCGGCGGTGTCGGCGCGCAGGATGCGCGGACCGAGCGCGAGGCGCAGGATCGAGGGCTGGCGCAGCAGCAGCGCGCGCTCCTCCTCGGCGAACCCGCCCTCGGGACCGATCAGGACGTCGATACCGGCATTGGCGCCCCTCGCGGCCTGCAGCGCCTGCACCGGGTTCGCGACCTCGGCGGCCTCATCGCAGAACACCAGCAGCCGCGCCTGGTCGCGCCCGGCGAGAAAGCGTTCCAGCGGCACCGGCTCGACGACCGCAGCCAGCGAGATGATGCCGCATTGCTCGGCGGCCTCGACCACATTGGCCCGCATCCGCTCGCTGTTGACCCGCGACACCTGGGTGAAGCGCGTCATCACCGGCACCAGCCGGGCCGCGCCCATCTCGACCGCCTTCTGCACCATGTAGTCGAGCCGCGCATGCTTCAGCGGCGCGAACACGTAAGCGACGTCGGGCAGGCGGTCCTGGGAACGGGTTTGCGCCAAGATCGTCAGCGTGTCCGCGCGCTTGCGGCCGGAAATCGCGGCCTGCCACTCGCCGTCGCGGCCATTGAACACCAGCACGCTGTCCCCGGCGCCAAGCCGCAGCACGTTGCCGAGATAATTGCTCTGGTCGCGGTCGAGCGGAACGGTTGTATCTGCGCCGAGCGGAGCATCGACGAAAAGGCGCGGGCTGCGGAAATCGAGTTCAGGCATGTCTAATCGTCCATTTTCCCGCCGTTCGTAGCCTAAAGGCTTCAAATCGGGGAACAATTTAATGTGGCCGGTGTGGCCGTACGCCGCGCTGTCGCCTAAATCCACGGGTTGTTAAGGCATCGCAGGAATCGTAAAACGCCCCCAAATTGGTTGCTTCGTTTTGTTGCGCTGGGGTTGCCTGGACCTTTTGCCGGAGAAACACCCTCGATGATCCGCCGCCTGATCGTGCTGACCGTTGCCGCGACCGCCCTGTCGATGGGCCAGGCCATGGCCCAGAGCGCTTTTCCGGCCCCGCTGCCCGGACAGACGGGCACCGTCAACGACCCTGCGTTTCCGCCGGTCAATGGCGCGCGTCCGGCCAGGACGAATACCGCGACCGCAACCGATCCTGCGTTCCCGCCGGTCAATGGTGCGTCGGCGGCACGGGTTGGCGGGGCGCCGTCGCCGTTCCCGAGCAATGGTGCGGCGCCGATCGCGGGCGGCGGTCTGTCGTCTCCGCCGCCGCCTCCGG
>CALRXG020000005.1:0-38143 GCA_943372075.1 Bordetella parapertussis
CGCCCCCTCGCCCGCAAAACCGGCAAAGGTCTCCGGCAGGCCGATGAAGCCGGCGGCGAGCGAGGTGCGCCGCGGGACCGGGGTCGGTGCAATGGCAAGCTTGCGGAAATGCGGCTTTCTGTTCCACAGCGCAAGCGTGGTCGCGGCAAGGCGCTTCTCCAGCCGGGCAAAATCATCGCTGGTCCGGCCGACCGCGAACAGCCGCACTGAGAGCGGATCGTCGAGCGCGAAATAAGCGCGGCGGCGCGATGCGCGGCCGCCGCTCGCGCGCAAGCCGGCGGAAACCCAGGCTGCAAAGTCCGCGCCGCCGGCATGCGCCAGCACTTGCTCCAGCCGACCGATCGCAAGAGCCACCGACTCCGGACCCGCCTCTGCAAGCTCGCCAAGTGCAGCAAGAGCGGCGGCGAGGTCTCCGGCATCCGCGAGCCGCGGCAGCATCTTGGACATCTCGGTCAGCAGCGCATGGGCAACGCGGCTTCCGGCGCTGCGGCCGATATCGCCGGTGGTGCGCCCGATCGCGATCAGATCGTCGATCGATCGCCCTGCCGGCCATTGCTCGGACAGACGCAGAAAACCCAGCAGCGCGGCCTGGCCGAGATTGGCCTCGAACAGATGGAGCACGGCCTCGTCCCAGGCCGAGAGATGATCGAGCCGGCCTGTTCGGGTCAATGCGAGCCGCGCGGTCTGCACGGCCGCGCCGAGCTCATCGTGGCCGCGCAGCAGCGCCGCAAGCCGCCGCTCGGATCGGAAACTATCGAGCGAACTGATTTGCGCGACCGCCACCTTGCGAGCTTCCATTCACGCGCAGGCCGAGATCACGTCGCGCAACGTGTTCCTGGTGTCGACGTCATCGGTCAAGGGCACGACGATCGTGGTCTCGCACGCCTTCTCGAGGCTGATGCCGCACCCGATCAGGCGGCCGGCATTGACCAGCATGCGGGTCGAAGCGCCTTCGTCGAGACCCTGGCCCTTCAGGTTGCGGCTGTGCTGGGCGATCTTCACCAGAAGGTCGGCGAGATCAGGCTCGATGCCGGCCTCACGCGCCACCACCTCGGTCTCCGCCGGCCGGTCGGGATAGCCGAAATCCAGCGCCGCGAAGCGCTGCTTGGTGGATTCCTTGAGATCCTTGATCGCGCTCTGGTAGCCCGGATTGTAGGAGATCACGAGCTGGAAGTCGGAATGGGCGTGGATCAGTTCGCCGCGCTTCTCCAGCGGCAGCACGCGTCGATCGTCGGTGAGGGGATGGATCACGACCGTGGTGTCCTGGCGCGCCTCGACGATCTCGTCGAGATAGCAGATCGCGCCAAGGCGCACGGCCGTGGTCAGCGGACCGTCGCTCCACACCGTCCCCTCCGCATCGAGCAGCCAGCGTCCGACGAGATCCGCCGCCGTCATGTCTTCATGACAGGCGACCGTGATCAGCGGGCGGCCGAGCCGCCACGCCATATACTCGATGAAGCGGGTCTTGCCGCAGCCGGTGGGGCCTTTCAGCATCACCGGCATGCGGCTCGCATAGGCCGCACCGAACAGTTCGACCTCGTCCTTGAGGGGCCGGTAATACGGCTCCTCGCGGATGCGGTACTGGTCGAGCAGCAAGGCGGGATTGGACAAGCTCACGCCTCCCATGATCGCGCAGGCAGCCGTTCGCAACCGGACATCACGATGCGAGCAGTTCCTTGAGCTTGGTGTCGATGAAGCCGACATCGACCGGATTGGTCCCCGGCCCGCCCGCGAAGTGGCCCCAGATCGACGGCACCGGGACGAACTTGGCGTTCGGCATGTTCGCGACCTCGTTCTCGCTGTCTTCAGGCGGGAAGTAGAGATCGGTCTGCCCCGGCATGACATAGGCCTTGGCCTTGATCGCCCTCAGCGCCGCCTTGAAGTCGCCGTTGTAGATCTCGTTGGCGCTGATATCGCCGTTCTGCCAGGTCCACAGCATGGTGAGCAGATTGTTCGGATCCTTCGGCAGGAAGAAGCCCTCCCAGAACGCGACCAGGAAATCCTCCAGCGACGAATAGCCCATCGTCTTGATGTCGAGCTGCTCGCGATAGAACGCCTGCGAGAAGCCCCAGCCGGCATAGACCCGCGCGGCGGCGCGCAGGCCGCGGGCGGGCTTGTCGGTGTACCAGCCCTCCTTCCACGCGGCGTCCGCCGTGAGCGCGGCCTTGACGCCTTCGAGGAACACGTAGTTGTGCCGCGAGCATTTCGCCGAGCCGCAGAACGGCGCCAGCAGATCCATCATGTCGGGATAGAGCGCGCCCCAATGGAACGTCTGCAGCGCCCCCATCGACCAGCCGACCACCAGACGGATGTGCTTGATGCCGAACTTCTCGGTCACCAGCCGGTGCTGGGCACGCACATTGTCGTAGGCCGTCACCTGCGGAAAGCGCGGTCCGTTATAGGGCTCCGGCGTGTTGCTCGGCGACGACGACAGGCCGTTGCCCAGCATGTTCGGAATGATGATGAAGTATTTCGCGGGATCGAGCGCCATGCCCGGCCCGATCAGCCATTCATTGTCGTAGTGCTGGCCGGAGTACCAGGTCGGATAGACGATCACATTGTCCTTGGCCGCATTGAGCTGGCCAAACGTCTTGTAGGCAAGCTTGCAGTCGCGGATGGTCGCGCCGCGCTGCAAGGTCAAATTGCCGAGATCATGGATCTGATAGTCGACGCTCATTGCTGCATCCTTCTTGTTTGATTGAGCTCGCGCTTACGCGGGGCGCGCTACCTTTTCGGCCGGAGACTCCACCCGCGCGATCGCCCCATACACGACGCCGGCGACCAGCGCGGCAGAGATCGCAGTGGACAACCCCGGCATCAGATTTTCAACCGCAAAGGCGCACAGCGACCCGATGCCCCAGGCAATGAACGGCTTCGCCCGCCAGTCCACATCCGCGCGCGCATCGGCACGCAACAAATATTGATCGACCAGGATGATCGCGCCGATCGGCGGCACGATGATGCCGAGCAGTGACAGCCACTGGATGAAGAACGCCCAGACGTTGCCGGCGGCGACCACGATGCCGATGGCGCCGAGGATCACGGCCATCAGCCGCATATTGGTGCCGAGGATGCGCGACCAGCCGGTGGCCGCGTTGTAGAGGCAGTGCGAGCAGACCGAGCCGAGATTGGTGTAGAGGAAGATGAAGGCGAGAATGCTGAGCCAGGTCAGCTGCTTGCCATTCATGAAGCCGAACATGTTGTCGACGCCGAACGGATTGGCGTTCGGCACCGCAAGCGCCGCGGTCATCACGCCGCCGACCAGCATCGCCACCAGATTGGCGAACGGAAATGCGCTGAACGTCGCGAACAACGACGCCCGCGGGCTCGGCGCCCAGCGGTTGAAGTCCGCGGTCACCGTTCCGGCATCGATGAACAGCGCCAGCACCACCGTGAGGCCGACGCCCATCGACATGCTTGCCGCGCCATTGTTGCCGGCATAGCTAAAAATTGCGGCCGACGTCGTGGTCGACGCAGCATCGGCCGCGACCCAGAGCCCGAGGACGACAAACAGCGGCACCGATGCCAGCCCAATATAGTGCAATCCCTTCACCCCGACGAAGGTGATCCCGATATAGAGCACGCCGGCGACGATGGTCATCGCGACATAGTTGAGGCCGTAGGTCGAGGAGATCAATGCACCGGTGATGCCGGTCTGCACCGCATACCAGCCGAGCAGCAGGGTCGACAGCAGACCCGACGCCAGCACATAGCCCTTCTTTCCGAACACGATGCTCGCGATCAGCGCGAAGTTCATGCCGCGCCGTGTGCCGATCAGGCCGAGCGCGCCGACATACGCGAACATGATCAGATTGCCGATGATCATCGCCACCAACGCATTCTTGAAGCCCATGCCGAGCACAAGCAGCGATCCGGTCATCGCGCCGGTGATGATCATGGGAAAGCCAAGCCACACCATGGTGACCGAGAAGGCGCTGCGCCGCGCGCTCATCGGCACCGGCTCGTGCTCGAATTCATGGCCGAGAAGATCGTCGATCTGTCCCTCGGCTTGCTGAACCACTCCGCTATTCGATTGACCGCTCATGATGTCACCCCTGTTTCCCCAATGTAAAAATGCCCGCCATTGCCTCGAACCACACCGGCGCGATCGCTCGCGCCGGCGCCGATCGTCGATGTCGCCTAGCGATGCGCGACTTTCTGGTTCGGGATGCCCTCGATCGGACATTCGTCGGTTCCGACGGTCGGGCGCGTCATGGCCTCGACCATTTCCCGCGTTCCCTCGGGGTCCGTGATCCAGTTCTTGTAGAACGTGTACGGACACACCGCGTGGCCGCGGTCGCCCTCACCCGAGTTGATCAGGCCGGTGTAGCCGCGGTGCATCAGCTTGAAGAGATGGTTCTGCGACTGCATGTTGCGGCGGGCGTCGCGGATCAGCGACACCGACAGCTGGGCGTACTGGATGCCGTTCTCCTCGGTGCCGCATTCGCCGAGCGTGCGGCCGTCGAAGCCGATCAGCGCGGAGTGGCCGAAATAGGAATAGACGCCGTCGAAGCCGGAGGCGTTGGCGACCGCGACGTAGCAATTGTTGGCCCAGGCCATCGACTTCGAGATCTGGATCTGCTGCTCCTTGGCCGGATACATGTAGCCCTGGCAGCGCACGATCAGCTCGGCGCCGCGCATCGCGCAGTCACGCCAGATCTCCGGATAATTGCCGTCGTCGCAGATGATCAGGCTGATCTTCAGCCCCTTCGGCCCTTCCGAGACGTAGGTGCAGTCGCCGGGATACCAGCCCTCGATCGGCACCCAGGGCATGATCTTGCGATACTTCTGGACGATCTCGCCCTTGTCGTTCATCAGGATCAGGGTGTTGTACGGCGCCTTGTTGGGATGCTCCTCGTGCCGCTCGCCGGTCAACGAGAACACGCCCCAGACCTTGGCCTTGCGGCAGGCGTCGGCGAAGATGCGGGTCTCCTCGCCCGGCACCGACGAGGCCGTCTCGTACATCTCCTTGGAGTCGTACATGATGCCGTGGGTCGAGTATTCCGGGAAGATCACGAGGTCCATGCCCGGCAGGCCGAGCTTCATGCCCTCGACCATCTTGGCGATGTTGCGCGCGTTCTCCAGCACCTCGGCCTTGGTGTGCAGGCGCGGCATCTTGTAGTTGACCACGGCGACGCCGACCGTGTCCTTGCTGCTCGATATGTCTCCATGCAACATGTCTCAACTCCCTTTCTTGAACGATAAGTCCCGCTACACGGCCATGTGCAGCTGGATGAGATCATCGGTGAGTTCACCGATTGCGCCCTTGGCAACGACGCGTCCCTTTTCGAGCAGCGCGAAGCGGTGAGACGCACGCCGCGCGAACGCGACATTCTGTTCGACCAGCACGACCGTGATGCCGCGCTCGCGGTTGAGGCGCGTGATCACGTCCTCGATCTGCTCGACGATGTTCGGCTGGATGCCCTCGGTCGGCTCGTCCAGCAGGATGACCTTGGGTTGGGCCAGCAGCGCACGCGCGATCGCGAGCTGCTGCTGCTGGCCGCCGGAGAGATTTCCGCCGTAGCGGTTGAGAAAATCCTTGAGCACCGGAAACAGCTCGAGCACCCATTCCTCGATGCCGTTGGCCGATTTGGCGGCGAAGGTGCCGAGCGTCAGGTTCTCCCGCACGGTGAACTTCGGCAGGATGCCGCGGCCCTGCGGCACATAGGCGATGCCGGCCTTGGCACGTTGATAGGTCCGCAACGGCGAGATGTCGGCGCCGTCGAGCGACAGCCGCCCGGTGACCCGGTCCATCAGCCCGAGGATGCTGCGCATCAGCGTGGTCTTGCCGACGCCGTTGCGGCCGAGCACCGAAAGGAATTCGCCGTTGCCGACCATCAGGTTGATGCCTTGCAGGGCGCGGCTGTTGCCGTAGAAGGCGTCGACGTCGGTCAGCTCAAGCATGGCTGATACCTCCCGATCCGAGATAGGCGCGGCGGACTTCCGGATGCGCCTCGACTTCCGCCGCGGTGCCTTCCGCCAGCATCTGGCCCATATGCATCACCGAGATGATGTCGCCGATCGCCTTCACAAAACCCATGTCGTGCTCGACCACGATCAGCGTGTGCTTGCCCTTCAGCCGCGCGAACAATTCGGCGGTCTTGCGGGTCTCCTGCGCGGTCATGCCGGCGGTCGGCTCATCCATCAGGATCAGCTCGGCGTCCTGGGCGACCAGCATGCCGATCTCCAGCCACTGGGTCTGGCCGTGCGACAGATAGGCGGCCGGCCGGTCGAGCTGTTCGGTGAGCCCGACCAGTTCGGCCAGGCGTTCGATGTCCTCGCGCCCGGCGTTGCCGATATTCCAACGCAGATTGCCGAGCACGGAGGTGCGGCGCGCCCGCGCCACTTCGAGGTTCTCGCTCACCGAGAGCTCGCGGAACACGCTCGGCACCTGGAACTTGCGGCCGACCCCGGCGCGGGCGATCTCGTACTCCTCCAGATCCTGCAGCGCGGTGCCGTCAAAATTGACGGTGCCGCTGCTCGGCTTGACCTTGCCGCAGATGATGTCGAGCGCCGTGGTCTTGCCGGCGCCATTCGGCCCGATCAGGCAGCGCAGTTCGCCCTTGCGCACGCTCATGTTGAGCGCGTTGAGCGCCTTGAAGCCGTTGAAGGAGACCGAGACCTCGCGGAGGTCGAGATGCGAGCTCATGTGCTGCCCTCCGTCTGGCCGACGCCTTGCGCAACGCGGCTACTGGCAGCCTGGCGGCGCTGCACGATCCAGCGCAGGATGACCTGCGCCAGGCCAGCGAGCCCCTTCGGCAGGAACAGCACGACGAGCACGAACAGCGCGCCCATCACCAGCGTCCAGGTTTCGAGGAAGGCCGCCGACTCCGACAGCGCGCCCTGCATGCCCGCCACCAGCACGGCACCGAGGAAAGCCCCGACCAGGCTTTGCCGGCCGCCGACGGCGCACCACACCACGACCGAGAGCGACAGCTGCACGCCGAGGAAGGTCGGCGAGGCAAACTCCATCACCACAGTGTAGAGCATGCCGGCGAGGCCGGCGATCGCCGCCGACAGCGCGAACACGAAGATCTGGTAAAGCGCGACGTCGTAGCCGAAATAACGCACCCGGCTCTCATGGTCGCGGATCGCCTGCACGATCAGGCCGGCCTTGGACTTGGTGAAGGCAAAGGCGACCAGCAGGCTGAGCAGCACGCAACCGGCGACGAGATAATAGGTGGCGCGGCCATAGGCGTCGAAGGCGACGCCGAAGATCTCGAGCTGGGCGAGATCGGTGATGCCGTTGAAGCCGCCGGTGTAGCTCTGCTGGTCGATGATCACGAGATTGATCACCACCATGGTGGCGAGCGTGATGATCGAGACATAGACGCCGGTGACACGCCCGCGGAACATGAACCAGCCGAGCGCCGCCGCGACCAGCGCCGGCACGATCAGGCCCGCGGCGATGGCAAAGGACAGCGAGCGGAACGGCTCCCAGAACCACGGCAGATGCGCGACATTGTTCCAGACCATGAAGTCCGGCAGGCCACTTGCTCCGGTGTGCACCGGAACGGTCTTGAGCTTCAGCGTCATCGCCATGGCATAGGAGCCGAGCCCGAAGCTCATCGCCTGGCCGAGGTTCAGAATGCCGCCAAATCCCCAGGACAGCCCCAGCGATATCGTGAGGATGCCGAGCACCAGATAGCGCGCGACCTTGTTGAGCAGGAAATCGTTGTTGAGCAACACCGGGAGCGCGAACACGATCGCACAGACGATCAGTATCGGTGCAAGCTGCGCGATCAGGCGCTGCAATCCGCTGGAGGTAGAAGCATTCGACGGCATGAATGAGCGATCTGTCTTTCAGGCCCGCACGCGTGCGGTGAAAAGCCCTTCGGGGCGGAAACGGATGAGGACGACGATGGCGAGCAGCACGATCGCCTTGGCCACCGTGTCGTTCTGCAGGAAGGCGATGCCGCCGGAGAGTTCGCCGAGGATGAAGGCGCTCGCCACGGTGCCGGCGAGGCTCTGCACGCCGCCGAGCACGACCACCATGAAGGCATCGACCACATAGCCGGTGCCCATGTCCGGCGAGACGCTCTTCAGCGGCGACACCAGCGCGCCGGCCAGCCCCGCCAGACCCGCACCGTAAGCGAATGTCAGCGCATAGACCCGCTTGGCGTTGATGCCGAACGAGGCAGCGACCGAGCGATCCTGGATGATCGCGCGCAGCTTCATCCCCACCGGCGTCCGGTTCATCAGCAACCAGGTCGCGCCGAACAGCGCGATCGACACCACGAACAAGAACACCCGATACGACGAGACCGGGATGCCGAACACGTCCATGCTATCGGACAGCGCCGGCGGCAGCTGGACGTAGCGCAGCTCGCTGCCGACCGACAGCCGCACCGCCTGCTGCAGCATGATGCCGACGCCCCAGGTCGCGAGGATCGTATCCAGCGGCCGGTTGTTGAGCAGGCTCAGGACATAACGTTCGATGATCCAGCCGAACGCGGCGACCACGAGGAAGATCGGAACAAGGCTCGCCAGCAGGCCGAGCCCGAGATAGGTGTGGAACACCCAGGCAGCATAGGCGCCGAGCATCACGAACTCGCCATGGGCGAGATTGATGATGCCCATCGAGCCGTAGATGATCGACAAGCCGAGCGCGACCAGCAGCAGGATCGACCCGATGCTGAGGCCCGTGACGATTTGTTCAATGAATTGGTCCACGTCGGGATCCGCTCTTCAGTGTTCGTTTGATGCGCCCTGCCGCTCGCACGCATCTGCGCGAGAGGCGACATTGCAGGAAGCTGGCCGCCGGCGCCGCACGCCGACGGCCTTCGTCAGCCCCCGTCGTCAGCTCTTCTCGACCAGACCCTTCTCGGTGCAGGACTGCCCGGGATAGGCCGCGTAAGGCACCGGCTTCAGCCAATCCTTGGCTTCGACCAGGATCTCGAACTGGCCGTTCGACTTCGCCTGGGCGATCTTGGGCCACAGCCAGGTGTGCAGGTTCTCCGGCTCGATCTGAACCTTGCCCTGCGGCGCGATCATGCTCTGACCCTTGACCGCGTCGCGGATGTTCGGCGGCGTGATGTCGCTGGTGGCGAGCTTCTCCACCGCCTGCTTGAACAGATAGGTCTGGAAGTAGCAGGCCTCCGAGACGAAATGCGTGACCTTGTCGGCACCCCAGCGCTTCTTGTAGGCCTCGACGAACTTCTCGTTCTCCGGCGATTTGTGCACCATGAAGTACGGCGCCGAGGTGAAGTGACCGGCAGCGGCCTCACCGCCCATCGCCGCGACCTCGTTCTCGGAGGTCGTGAGGCTCGCCATCGGCATCTTCTCGGGATCGAGGCCGGCAGCCTTGTACTGCCGATGCAGCGCGACCACGGAATCGCCGACCACGGTGGAGAAGATCACGTTCGGTTGGGTCGAGCGAATCTTGTTGATCACCGACGAGAATTCGGAATGGCCGAGCGGCACATATTCTTCCGCCACGACCTCGCCGCCGAGCTTCTCGAGCAGCTTCTTGCAGTAGTTGTTCTCTTCCTTCGGATAGATGTAGTTCGAGCCGATCAGA
This sequence comes from Bordetella parapertussis, assembly GCA_943372075.1. Classification (GTDB taxonomy): domain Bacteria; phylum Pseudomonadota; class Alphaproteobacteria; order Rhizobiales; family Xanthobacteraceae; genus Bradyrhizobium. Next base: position 9,521 of record CALRXG020000005.1, read on the forward strand.
TAGAACTTCTTGCCGAATTTCTTGACCAGCCAGGGCACGAACTCGTCCTGCTGCTGGTTCGGCACCGCGCCGGTGTAGATCACGTTCTTCGAGCACTCGCGGCCTTCGTAGAGCGTCGGATACCAATAGAGATTGTTCTGCCGCTCGAACACCGGAAGCACCGCCTTGCGGCTCGCCGAGGTGTAGGAGCCGAACACGCTGACGCATTTGTCGCCGACGACGAGCTTGCGCGCCTTCTCCGAGAAGGTGGCCGGATCCGAAGCGGGATCCTCGACGATCGGAACGATCTTGCTGCCCTTGATGCCGCCGGCTGCGTTGATTTCCTCGATCGCGAGCAGTGTCGCCTTGTTCAGCGATTCCTCGATGATCGCGGTCGTTCCGGTCAGCGAGAACAGCACGCCCACCTAGATCTCGCTGCCCGCGGCGTAAGCGAGGTCTGCGTTCTTGACCCAGATATGCGGCAGTCCGGCGCCGGCAAATGCGCCAAGCGCCGCGGTATTCCTCAGCAAAGTCCGCCGTGAAATGCTCATCCTTAAGCTCCCTTCAGGACTGAAAAAACAAAAAGCCCTCCCGATGCGCGCTGACGCGAGCATTGGGAGGGCTTTGTTGCCGGTTGTGTCGTAGGCGGCGCTGTCGCCGCCGGCCCCGCTATTGGGGCTTACTGTTGATGATCGTAGCCAAGCAGTTCGAACGAGTCAACAATCGCCGCGGCGACTGCGCTTGCCGACACGCGACGATCCATCGCCTGTCGTCTGATGAAGCCATAGGCTTCGGTTTCCGGCATCTGCCGCGTCGCCATCAGGATGGCCTTGGCGCGTTCCACCGTGCGCATCGAGCGCAGATTGTCGTCGAGCTTCTCGATCTTGCTGCGCAGCCGCCGTTCATAGCCGAACTGGCTGCGCGCCAGCACGAGGCTCGACAGCACCGCATTCGGCGTGAACGGCCGCGGCAGAACGGCGTTGGGCGTCGCATGGCACAGCGCGTCGGCGTGAACCGGTTCCGTCGCCGGCAGGATCACGACCAGCGCCGAACGCGCATCGCCGGGAATCCACGGCAGCCGCCGTGCCAGATCCGAAGAATATTCGCAGTACACCACGTCGGCGTCGGCAGGCACGCTCTCCGGCATCGGCCAGACCTGCCGCACCCGCATCCTGAATCGTTGCAATTCGCGCATCAGCATGCCGATCTGATCGTCGACCGGCGCGACCACGACCGCCGACAGATCGGCAAGCTCTTGAACCATGGTCTTGCGCCCGCCGACGTCTCGGCTCGATGACGGCTTACGCGACATTTCGTTCATTGGACGCTTCCTGTTTGCGTTGCACGACCATATCCGATCAGGAACGGATCCGCATGCACCGCTTCCTTTGATTGGCTGACGACGTCGAATTGTCCCTTGCGGTTGGCCCGCCCGATCCGGGTCCACAGGTCGGTATGGCCCGACATCGGGTTGACGGTGACCGCACCTTGCGGTGCATCAAAGCTGGTGCCGAACACCATGGAACGCAGCACCTCGGTGTCGAGCGAATTGACCTGCTCGAGCGCCTTCGCGAACAGATGCAGCTGGAAATAGGACGCCTCGGCACACATGTTCGTGGAGATATCGGCGCCGAACCGCTTCTTGAAGCGTTGCACGAACGCGTTGTTGGCGCTGCCCTCGACGCCCTGGAAGTAGGATGCCGCGGTCACGTGGCCCTCGCCGACGTCGAAGCCCATGGCGGCGATTTCGGCTTCCGTCGTGGTCAGGCTGGCGATCGGCGTCTGCTTTGGATCGAGCCCGACATTGGCATAGGCCTGATAGAGGAACATGGTGCCCTCGCCCACGACCGTCGAGAAGATCACGTCGGGCCGGACACGCTTGATGTCCTGGATGATCGGCACGAAGTCCTGCCAGCGCGCATAGACATTGACGTAACGCTCGCCGACGACCGAGCCGCCATTGCTCTTGAGCAGCTCCCGCATCACCCGGTTGGACTCGCGCGGATAGATATAGTCCGACCCCACGAAATAGAATCGTGTTCCGAACGTATCCATCAGATAGCGGCACAGCGCGAGGCTGTTCTGATTCGGCGAGGCGCCGGTGTAGATGACGTTCGGCGACGCCTCGAACCCCTCGTAAAGCGTCGGGTACCAAAGCAGGCCGTTCAGCCGTTCGACGACCGGCAGCACCGCCTTGCGGCTCGACGAGGTGTAGCAGCCGAACATAGTCGTAACCTGATCCTCCACCATCAACCGTTTGGCGTAGTGGCCATAGGCGGCCGAATCCGAGCCGGGGTCATAGGCGACGGGAACCAGCTCGCGGCCGCACACCCCGCCGGCCTCGTTAATCTCCTCGATCGCAAGTTGCGTGCCCTGATATTGGGTTTCCTCGATCACCGACATGAAGCCGGTTCGCGAGAACAGCACGCCTATCCGCCACGGAGCGGATGTTGTTTGGATAAGGTTCGACATGATCAGGCCCTCGACAGAATAGGAGGGACGAGAGGGATTATTGTTCTTGTTGCTCTCGAACAGCTTTGCCGGGAGCGGAAGATTGCATGTCATCTGCCGCGAGACAAGGACCCTCGCAGCTCATCCTGTCAGCGACGTTGACGCGAAACCGGGCAAGCCGCGCTCAACAGAGGCAGACTGCAGGTGCAAAGGTCCGCAGAGCATCTATCTCCGGTAGTCGCGCGCTCCACTGCCCGCATCAAGCGCAGGGATGGATAGTCACTCCGGGGAAACCTACCGCCGACGCCATTGCAGCAGAGAGTAAGGTGGGTTCGACTCGCCGTGATGCTCGAAGACCCCGTCGACATCGGCGCCGATCGCAACCGCCTGCTCGGGATCGCCAAGCAGATTGCCGACCATGCGTATACCCCCGGCATGCGGCAGCTCGACGAGCACCGCGATGTAGGGACCGTGCCCCTTCAATGCGACGTGAGAAGGATGCCACGCCCGTTCCCAGCTGAAGATCCGGCCATGCGGCTCGACCTCGGTCCATTCCGGATCGAAGGCGTGGCAATGATGGCAGATCCATTCCGGCCCGAACTGCCACGTGTCGCAATGGCGGCAGCGTTGCACCAGAAGCCTGCCCTGACGCAGTCCCTCCCAATACGGCGCGGAAAGTCCGTCGGGCTCGGCCACCGGGATCGGCAGGCCGGCCGGAAGATAGCGCGCGTTGGCATCATTGCTCATAGAGTGGCATCCGAACCGAGGATGAGGTTGCTCGCGGGAGAGACCATCGGACCTCCGATGACCATCGCGACGTCGTTGCGGCGGGCCTGGTTCGACGATGCGCCGCGCACTTGGCGAACCGCTTCCAGGACCAGCTCGAAGCCGTGCATGTAGCATTCGGCGAGATTGCCGCCGCTGGTGTTGAGCGGAAGCCGCCCCGACGGCGCGATCAGATTGTCGAAGGTCAGAAAATCATTGGCCTCGTTCGGCTTGAAGAAGCCGTGCTCCGCCAGCGCCATCACGACGCCACCGGTGAAATTCTCATACGCCTGCACCACGCCGACATCGGATGGCCCGACCCCGGCCATGCGATAGAGATCTGGCGCGACGGTCTCGAAGCTCGCGGTGGCGTAAAGCGGCGAATTGTGCGCCGTCGCCGCCGCGCGATGTCCGGACCCGGAGGCTGCGCCAAGCACGTAGGCGCCCTTGTGCCGGAAGTCGCCGGCGCGCTCCGCCGGAACCAGCAGCAAGGCTGCGGCGCCGTCATTCTCCATGCAGCAATCGAACAGATGAAACGGCTCCACGATCCAGCGCGAGGCGTCGTACTTGTCGGCCTCCAGCGGCTTGCCATGCATCACCGCGCGCGGATTGGCCTGCGCGTGATGGTACGAGGCGAGCGCAATCGCACGCAACGCCTTCTGCCGAACGCCATGCTCGTGCATGTAGCGCTGGACCCGCATCGCAAACCGCTGTGGCGGCGCCAGCACGCCGTAAGGCATCAGATAGGATCGTTCGCCCGAAACGGTGTCGATGCCCGCCGCCTGCCCGAAGCGGCCGTACTGGCCCTGCGCCAGAGAGCGGAACACCACGACGCAGTCGGCAAGGCCCGCGACGATCGCGGCCGCCGCATTGGCAACCGCCGCGCAGCAGCCGCCGCCGCCACCGCCCCATTGCATCGTCGCGGTGCGCAGTTGGCGCGTGCCGAGCGCCGCAGCCAGCCGCGACGCCTCGCTGCGGTCGTCGCTGTAGGAGGAGAACCCGTCGATGTCGCGCGGATCGAGCCCGGCATCCGCGCAAGCCGCCAGAATGGCTTTCAGCGCCAGCTTGAACTCCGGATCGGGAGATGCGCCATGACGATAGTATTCGGTCTCGCCGATCCCGACGACCGCCACCCGGCCCCGTAGCGTCCGTTCGTCTCGCGCGCGCACCGTCACGGCTTGGTATCCTCTCGCGATGGCTGGCTGCCGAAAGCTCCGCCCGTAGCGAGTTGCGCGATGCGCGCGTCGTCATAGCCGAGCAACTCACGCAAAACGTCTTCGGTATGCTGGCCGACGGCCGGTGCCGCGATAGGATCGACGATCGGCGTCCGCGAATAGCGGATCGGCAGGTTCACATTCGGCACCCAGCCGATCGTCTCGTGCGGAATCCTGGTGACGATTCCGCGCTCGCGCGCCTCCGGCGAGCGGATCGCCTCGCCGACACTGCGCACCTGGCCGCAGGGCACGCCGGCTGCCCGCATTCGTGACTGCCAGTGCGACCATGGCTGCTGGGCGAACGCCTCGCCGAGGATCGCGAACAACTCCTCGCGCCGGCGGATCCGGTCAGGACCCGTGGCGTAGATCTCGGCCGCGGCAAGATCCTCGCGCTCAAGCACTTGCGCCATCAAGCGCTGGAAGATCTTGTCGTTGCCGCAATTGATATAGAACGAGCAATCGCTGGCCATGAACACACCGGATGGACAGGTGTCGGGACTGGTATTGCCGCTCCGCTTCGGATCGGCATTGTTGAAAAGCGACTGCATGGTCGCGTACCCGGTCATCAGGACGGCATTCTCGAACAATGATACTTCGATGGCCTGGCCGAGGCCACTGCGCTCGCGAGCGAGCAGCGCGCCCAGGATCGCATTGCTCGCCATCATAGCGGTGCTGATATCCATCACCGGCGACAGGGCCCGCACGCCCTCGCGATCGGCGTAACCGTTCATCGAAACGAAGCCGCTCTCGACCTGCGCGATCGGGTCGAAGCCGAGCCGGTCGGCAAACGCGCCGTCGCGGCCATAGGCCGATACCGCGCAGTAGACGATCTCGGGCCTGAGCTTGCGGCAGCTCTCATAGTCGAGCCCGAGCCGCGCCATGACGCCGGCCGAGAAATTCTCGACGACGACATCGGCCGTCGCGATCAGCTCACGCGCGACCTGCAATCCTTCCGGGGATTTGAGATCGAGCGCGACGCTGCGCTTGTTGCGGTTGGTCCACAGGAACGGAGCGCCGTGCCTGAGGTCCGGATGCAGCGGAGGATACCGGCGCAGATCGTCACCCCGGCCGGGCGCCTCGACCTTGATCACCTCGGCGCCCATGTCGGCCAGGATCATGGTCGCGAACGGGCCCGCGATGAAGTGCGAGAAATCGACCACCCGGATTCCCTTGAGCGCCCTCGGCGCGCCGGCCGGACGAGGCGTGTGCTCGGGGAATTCGGCTTCAAGCTGATCCAGCATGTGAGACATCCGTATGTCTTGAGAAAGGTTGATCCAGGTTCGCGGCGGTCGTCGTCAATTGCTGGTCGGCGGCGCGACAAGCGAGCACCCGCCCTGCTCGAGCGGCCGGAACGCCTCGGGGCCTGTGAGCACGCCGACCTCCTCGAGCAAATCCCATTTGCTCTTCGACGCATTCGGGCTCTTCACCTTGAAGATGTACATGTTGTGGATGGCGCGGCCGTCCGCGCGTACCACGACCGGCCCGAACAAGGCGTCGTCGATCGGGTTCTCCTTCAACTTCCGGATCACCGCCTGCGCATCATTGGTTCCGGCGGCCAACGCCGCGTTCAGATAGGCCAGCACCGAGGAATAGACGCCAGCATGGAATGCGGTCGGCGATTGCCCGTGCTGCCGCTCGCTGAACCTGGCCGACCAGGCGCGGCTGGCATCGTTGAGATCCCAGTAGAACGGCTGGGTGATGATCAGCCCTTCGCCGACCGAAAGCCCGCTGGACTCGACGTCGTTGGTGGTGGTCAGCAGCGCCGCGAAGGTCCGCCCGCTCTGCTTCAGCCCGAATTCGGCGGATTGCTTGATCAGGCTGACGGTATCGCCGCCGGCGGTGGCAAACGCGATCACGTCGGCGCCCGAGCCCTCGGCCTGCAGGATGAACGACGCATAGTCCGCATTGTTGATCGGCACATTGACCGATCCAAGAACGGTACCGCCGCCCGTGCCGATCACCGCCGTCCCGTCGCGGACCATCGATTTGCCGAGCGCATTGTCGGTGGCGATGAAGTACCATTTCTTGCCGCCATGCCGCACCAGATAGGCGCCGATCGTGTGCGATGCTGCCCAGGTGTCGAAGGTCCACTGAATCGTGTTCGGCGAGCAGTATTTCCCGGTTAGGTCCGAAGACGCCGCGCTCGATGCGATCAGCGCTGCCTTGCTGCCACGCACGACCTCGTTGACGGCAAGCCCAACCGCCGAGTTCGGCACGTCAGCGACCGCATCGACCTTCTCCTGGTCGATCCAGCGTCGCGCGATCGCGGCGCCGACATCGGCCTTGTTCTGATGGTCGGCCGAGACGATCTCGACCTTGAAATCGGGATGCAGCCGCATGAAGTCCTCGGCCGCCATCCTGGCTGCCGTCACCGACCCTTCGCCGGCGTTGTCCGAATAGGGCCCGGATGCGTCGTTGAGCACGCCGATCTTCAGGGAACGCGCGGCGTCCGCCGATGCCGGCGAGGTGGCGCACGCGGCCAGCAGCGACAGCGCGAGAATGCGAGAGAGACAGTTCACTTACTTCCACCCATTTTTGTGTTGTTGTTTCAGAGATCGAGCACGAGCGTGCCGGATTTGGCGCCGGAGCAGCAGATCATGACGCTCCGGTTCGTCGCCTGCTCTTCCTCGCTCAGGAACTGATCGCGATGATCCGGTATGCCTTCGAGCACCCGCGTCTCGCAGGTGCCGCAGACCCCTTCGGAGCAGGCATAGTTCGCGGCGATCCCGGCATCCAGCAGCGCATCGAGGATGGTCTTGCCGGGCTCGACCGCAATCGTGCGGTTGCTCCGCGCGAGCCTGACCTCGAAGCCGCCCCCGGTGGCCGGCGCTTCCCGCGCCTTGAAATATTCGACATGCACGTGATCGGCCGGGCGATCAGCGGTCGCCGCCTCGAATGCCGCGAGCATGGGCACCGGCCCGCAACAATAGAGATGCGCTTGAGCCGGTGCGCTCCTGACGATGGCCGCGAGATCGAATACCCGTCCCGCCCGCTCGTCGTCGAAATCGACGTGCAGACTGGCATCGGATCGCAACGCGCCGAGTTCGTCGAGAAACGCGGCAGCGGCACGCGTCCGCGCGGCGTAGTACAGGTCCCAGCGGCGATCGAGCGCCTCCAGGCGCCGGATCATCGACAGCAATGGCGTGATGCCGATGCCGCCGGCGATCAGGACCGAATGCTCGGCCTGTTCGCAAAGCGCGAAGTTGTTGCGCGGCAAGGAGATCGTCATGATCTCCCCGACCCTGACGGTGTCATGAACGAAGTTGGAGCCGCCACGGCTCTCGGCGTCCCTGTTCACCGCGATGACGTAGCGATGCCGCTCGCGCTGATCATTGACCAGCGAGTAGCTGCGGATCATGCCGTTCGGCAGATGCAGGTCGATATGGCTGCCGGCGGTGAACGGGGCCAGCTCACCGCCGGTCGGCGCGATCAGCTCATAGGAATGGATACGCTCGGCCTCGTAGCCGATGCGCTTGACCAGCACCTGCTGGGTGTCGGCCATATGGCCGGATGCGCTCACAGCTCGTACCCGAAATCGGCACCGAGCTTCGCCCGCATGAACGGCGCGCCGACATCGACCCAGGAATCCTCCGGCGGCAGCCGCAGCGACACCGCGCGCACCATGAACACGTCGGGGTCCGAGACGCCCTTGGGCTTGATCGCGTGATCGCGATAGGCACCGAGCGCCTCCAGAATGAAGCGCCGCGTCATCGCGATGCCGGTATCGCTCGAGCAGAGCGTCTCCTTGGTGCGATCGAAGATCGGCGACACGCCGCTCTGGCAGGCGCCGTCCTGCACCCAGAGCCCCGGCAGGCCCGAGAACCAGGTGGTCCGCTGCGCCTCGTAGTCGAATTGGAAGCCGTTCTGCGGATTGTATTTGGTCCAGTAACCGGCATACGGCACCGTCACCGGGTGCTGGACGAGCGCGTGGCGGCTGGCATGCCCGCTCTCGCGGCCCTTGTGCCCCTCCGCGAACACCTGCCGGGTTTTCTCCAACAGCGGTTCCGATGGATGATAGGAGAACATGATGCAGAGCGTGTTCTCGTCGTCGATCGGCACCCAGGCATGCCCGCTCAGGTCCGGGAACGGCGAGAGTGGAGGCACCAGCGTATAGAACGGCAGCATGAACTGGTTGACCCGCCAGTACAGCGTGTTGGCATCGTAGTTGCGCCGCGCCGCGATGCTCATGCCGAAATCCTGCTTGATGCATTCGAAGGTCGGCCGCAGGTCGCGCTTCTGGATCCAGGCGCTGGTGGTGCCCTGCGCGTCGAGCCTCCCGTGCAGCAGCGGCGCATGTGCGGAGTCGATCTCGCCCTCGACCGCCTGCAACCAGTTGCACTCCTGCACGCGCACCGAGACATGCACCTGCTCGGCCGGCACCAGATTCCATTCGAGGTTCGGCAGCGGCGGAAGCTCGGCCTGGTCCGGCCCCATATAGGTCCAGATCATTCCGTTGCGCTCCTTGCAGGGGTAGGCCTTGATCCGCACCCGCTCCTTGAGGCGGCTGCGCACCGGCTCCGCCGGCATGTCCGTCACCGCGCCGGCGACGTCGAACTTCCAGCCGTGATAGACGCAGCGCAGCCCGCAATCCTCGTTTCGCGCGAAGATCAGCGGCGCGCCGCGATGCGGGCAGGCCTGGTCGACCAGCCCGACGCGGCCCTCGGTGTCGCGGAAGGCGACCAGATCCTCGCCAAGCAGACGGATGCGCTTCGGTTGCCCGTCCTTGGCGAGATCCGCCGACGGCAGGAATGGAATCCAGTACAGCCGAAACAGATCGCCGAGCGGCGTGCCCTTGCCGACCCTCACCAGGCGTTCATTGTCTTCGCGCGAGAGCATGGTTTGCCTCCTTCAATTGCAGGTGGTCGGACCGGTCGCATTGCCCAACAGCGCAGCGACGCGGTCGGACAGTCCGAGATCCCTTGCGGTCCAAAGCGGATCGGATGCGGCGAGCGGCTGGCGTGGAACGGGAGGTTGCTTGCCCTGCTCCACCAGGCCGACGATCAGCTCGATGCGCCGCCGCTCGAGCTCCCTGAGGGCGTCCTCGACGACGGCCGCCTCAGCCGTGCATCCCGGAAGCTCCGGATAGGCAAGACGAACGCGCCAATGTCCCGGCTCGGTTTCGACCGCCTCGGCTTCAAGCAGATAAGGAATCGACAGCAGCTCGCGCAGGTCCAACAGCAACCTCCCGGAACGACGTCTTTGCGTCGCGTGTGATACGTATACGTACTATATTGCCAAATGCCTGACAAGGGCCCAAAACAATCGCATCGTGCCGGAGCAGCCCTGGGCCGCGGTTCACCGCAGGGTTGAGCATGTCGGGCCAAGCTGCTACGGGCTAACGCGAATTCGTGAGATCGGAGTCAAACGACGGCATGGCAGCCGACAAGGCAAAGAAGGCCAATTCGGCCGCGGACGTCGCGCGCGACTGGCAACTCGAAGGCGGCGTCGGATTTCTACTGCGGCTGCTGGAGGCCCGCTACGACGGGCTCTATCAAAGCATGACGCGCCAGAGCGACATCACGCCACGGCAGTTCGGCGTGCTGATGGCGCTGTATCAGTTGGGTCCGCTCACCCCCTCCGTGCTGGCGGACCGGATCAGTTGCGACCGCAACACGCTCAGCGAAATGCTGAAGCGGATGGTGGCGCGCCGGCTGGTCGCGAAGAAGGACAATCCCGACGACCGCCGCTCGCTTCAGGTGCAGATCACCGCCAAGGGCGAGGAAGCGCTGCTGGCCGTGATCCCGGCGGCCGCCCAGCTGCAAGAGATCATGCTGGCGCCGCTGCGCAAGGAAGATCGGGCGCAATTCCTGAAATGCCTGCTGGCGATCGCGAAAGCTCCGCCGCCGGACGCGCCATCCGATCGTTGAGCCCCAGTCAGGCCGTTGCCTTCCCAAACGTGCCTGACACCGCAAGCGCCGCGATGGCGTCGGGCGACAATCCCAAGATTTGCGACAACACGTCATCGCGCTGCGCGCCGATGCCGGGCACGTGACTGCCGATCGGCGTATCAGCCCCGGACATCTGCCATGGCGCGCCGACGCCGACGAAATCACCGGCACCATCCGTCACCGTCCCGAAGACACCCCGCTGACGCAGATGGAGATCGGTCAGCGCCGCGCCCGGCGCCCGATATTCGGCGCAAGGCACACCGGCGCGATCCAGCGCCGCGATGCATTCGGCAGCGGTGTGACGCTCCGTCCACTTTTCGATCACCTGCATCATGGCGGTCCAATTGGCGCCGCGCGCCGGAATGCTCGAAAAGCGCGGATCGCTGGTCAGCTCTTCCTGCCCCGTCACTTCGCAGAGCGCCGCGAAGTTGCGCGGTGTGACCGGCGCGATCAGGATATCGCCGTCGCGGGTACGGACCGGCCCATAGGTCGGACGCGGCGAGCGGATCGGGAATTGTGCTTCCTGAAGCTCGTAGACCAGCAGGTTCAGCATGCAATCCATCAGCGCGACGTCGACACGCTGCCCCTCGCCGGTGCGCGTACGCTGGACCAGCGCGGTCTGGATGGCGGAATAGCCGAAGATGCCGCCAAGGATATCGGCGACAAAGATCGCGCCGGCCGCCGGACGTTCCCGGTCGCCGGCATAGCGCATCAGCGAGGTATCGAAACCGCTCTCGGCATGCACGATCATGGCATAGGCCGCGCGCTCCGCGGCGGGGCCCGACTGTCCATAGCCCGAGATCGAGCAATAGATCAGGCGTGGGTTGATGGCGCGAAGCGCCTCGTAGCCGAGACCGAGACGGTCCATCACGCCGGGTCGGAAATTCTCCACGATGATATCCGCCTCCGCGACCATGCGATGCACCAGCTTGATCGCATCGGCATTCTTCAGGTCCAGCGCCAGGCTGCGTTTGCCGGCATTGAGCTGGCCGAAATAGGTGCTGTGGCCGTCGCGCAGCGGCGTGCGCAGCCGCATGTCGTCACCCTCCGGCGGCTCGATCTTGATCACCTCGGCCCCGACATCGGCGAGCAGCCGCGCGCAGTAGGGGCCCGCCACCATGATGGAAAAATCGAGCACGCGCACACCCGCGAGCGGCGCCCTGTCGCTATCCTTCTGCATCCGATCTCTCCTATCTCGGCAGTCCGAGCGCTCGTTGCGCGATCAGGCTGCGCTGGATCTCGTTGGTCCCGATGCTGATCACCCACATCAGCGAGTGCCGCAGGTTTTGCTCGAAACGGCCATTGTCGAGCGCGCCCGGCACCTGCTCGGACAGCGCGGCACGCATGCCGAGGATGTCGAGCGCGGTCTCGCCGAAGCGTTCCATCAGCTCGCCGGAAAACACCTTGCTGATGGCGCCATATTCCGGCGGCGTCACGCCATCGGAGGCAAGCTCGGCGCAATGCATCATCAATTGCCGGCCGATCTCGATCTCGGCGGCCAGCGTCGCGATCCTGTCGCGGACGATCGGGTCGCCGGCCGGCGATTGATCGCCCTCCCCGGCCATCACATGCAGGCGCAACTGCTCGAAGGCGTGCGCGACCTTCAGCACGATGCCGCCGCCGACCAGCCCGCGCTCGAAGGCGAGCGCGCCGGTCAACACCTTCCAGCCGCCATTGACCTCGCCGACAAGGTTTTCGGCGGGAATGCGGACATTGTCGTAGAAGATGTTGGCGAAGGTGCCGTCATACATGGTTGCGGACGGACGGATCGTGATGCCCGGCGCATCCATCGGCACGATGAACATGCTGATGCCGGCCTGCGGCGGCTTGGCGTCCCTGTCGGTGCGCGCGGCGAGGAACATGTACTTGCCCCACCAGGTGGTGGTCCAGATCTTCTGGCCGTTGATCACCCAGTGCTCGCCATTCCTCACGGCGCTGGTGCGCAGCGCCGCGAGGTCGGAGCCTGCCTGTGGCTCGCTGTAACCCATGCCATGCATCGCTTCGCCGCGCAGGATCTCCGGCAGGTACTGCTGCTGCTGTTCCGGTGTGCCGAACATCATCAGCGCATTGGCCTGGATCGCGGCGCCGATCCGCGGCGCTTCGCCCTGCTCCATCGTCTCCATGAAGGCGATCTGCTCCAGCGGGGAGCGTGCCTGCCCGCCGAATTGTTCTGGCCAACCGAGGCCGATCCATCCCGTTTCACCCATATCGCGGGCGAAGTCGGCATCGAATTCGCGCTTGGCGAACGGCTTCTGATCGAACGCGTCCTTCCGTGCTCCGGACCAGTTTTGTCCGAGCCAGCGCCTGACCTGCTCACGATACGCGTTGCCGGCGGATCCGAGATCGTATTGCGGCAAACCGGCGCCGCCCGCATCCAGGAAGCGCGCCGCCAACCTGCGCTTCGCATCCGAAGCGCCGCCGAGCGCGATCGTATCGAGGTGCACGCGCTTGAAATGGATTGGCGCTTCGTGCTCCTCGGCGTAGCCGATCGCCCCGAACGTATGCTGGGTCTCCAGCGCCACCTGCCGCAGCGCGCTGCCGGAGAACGCCGATGCGCAATCGGCGAAATAGCGCCAGTCGGCGTCGTCGCCATCATGCAGTCTGGCGGTGTGATCGATGATCAGCCTGACGCCTTCGAGCGCGATCAGGCAATTCGCCAGCTTGTGCTGGATCGCCTGGAACTTGCCGATCGGCTGTCCGAACTGGTGTCTTTCCCTGGCGTAGTCAACGGCCAGCTCGAACGCACGCCGCGCAGCGCCATAGGCGCGCGCGGCCAGCATCGCCTTGCCCTTGATACGAAGATCGTCCAGGTCGACGCTGCCCACGGCAATGCGCGTGAGCGGCGCCGCGTTCAGCCGGACCTCGTACAGCCCCCACGCTCCCATCGCACGGGTCGCGACGCATTCGACGCCGGGACCACCGAGCTCGATCAATGCAAGATGAGCCCGATCGAGCGCGACCAGAAGGTGCGTGGCACTTCCCGCCGTCTCGACACAGCGAAGCACGCCCGTTGCCGCGTTGTTCGCGACGTCGATCGAACCGGTGCCGCGATCGGGATCCAGCGCGCCGAACGAGAAGGCGACGATCGCCTTCCCGCCATGCAGCGATGCCAGGAGATCGGCCACGACGCCGGTCTGCGATCCCGAAACCGCAAGATTGGCCAGCGCCGCCGACCACATCGGCGCCGGACATCCGGCGCGGCCAAGCTCGGCCATGACGACGAGGATTTCGGCGAGCCCGCCTTCGCCTGCCTCCGCGCCGAGGGCAGCGACCCCCTGCCCGACCAGCTTGCGCCAGATCGCCGATATCTCGTTCGGCGAGGACGACGCCGTCGCGCAGCGCGGACGCCAGTGCTCATCGAGGAATCCACGCAAGGAATCCCGCAGCATCGCCGTGACGTCGTCGTCCGCCTGTTCGGTCGCCGTCATCGCCCGGCCTAGCCCTGGCCGAACCGGGGCTTGCGCTTCTCCTTGAACGACATCGTCGCTTCCTTGTGGTCGGCGGTCTCGAACGTCACCTGCTCCAGCGCCATCGAGGCCTCCAGCAGCATGTTGACGCGCTCCTTGACGATCTGGTTGATCGACAGCTTGGTCCAGCGAATCGCCCAGGTCGGGCCGTTGGCGAGCTCGACCGCGATCTCGCGCGCCTTCGCCAGCACCTCCGCGCGCGGCGCAACATGATTGACCAACCCGATCCGCTCGGCCTCCTTGCCCTTCAGCAGCGTGCCGCGGATCAGGTATTCCTTGGCCTTGTTGATGCCGATCAGCAGCGGCCAGATCACGGTGCCGCCGTCGCCTGCAACCAGGCCGACGCGGGAGACGTGGGTGTCGCCGATCCGCGCGTCCTCGGCCATCACGGTGATGTCGCAGAGCAGCGCGTGGGTCGCAGCCAGGCCAATGGCGTCGCCGTTGATCGCCGCGATGATCGGCTTGTCGAGCTCGAGCTGACGCGTCACGCCGCGCCGGCTGATCATGGGATCATGGACCTCGCCCTCTTCGAGCACGTCGCCGCCCGGCCGCTCCGACATCGCCTTCACGTCGCCGCCGACGCTGAAGAAGTCACCGGCGCCGGTCAGCACTACGACATTGACGGCGTGATCGTCGGCGAGGTCGTCCCAAATCGTGCGCAGCTCGCGGATCAGCTTCTGATTGATGGCATTGCGCGCCTGCGGGCGGTTCAAGGTCACGGTCGCGACCTTGTCGGCGACCTCGACCGTCAGGCATTCATACTTGGCGTAGTTGGACACGTTCACCTCCGTTGTTATTGCTGCTTGGGTTTTGGGATATTTTCCGGCGCGCGCTATCGAAGCATCCCGGGCTGCACGTCCGCCAATGCGACGTGGAGCGACATCGCCCCGGGGTCCTGCTCCAGCATCCGCTGCACGGATTCCAGGTGCGACCGCAGCAGCCGGCTCGCCAGCGCCACGTTTCGCTCGCTCAGCGCCGCCAGGAACTGGCGCCGCTTCTCCGCCAGCCGCGCCATCGCGACACCGCTGGAGGCGACCTTGGCATAGACGAAGCGCATGTGGATCTCGGTGACCGAGTCCACGATCATCGCAATCACCTTGTTGCCGGTCGACGCCGCCAGCAGCTTGTAGAATTCGCGCGAGCACTCGACCCGGTCGAGCAGCCGGCCTTCCTTGGTGGCGAGCTCGGTCCGCTCGATATTGCCTTCCAGCGCATCGAGGTCGGCCCTTCGCGCGTTCGCGCAGGCGAGCCGCACCACGAGGTCGAGGACATGGACCCGCGCCTCCGACAATTCCCGCACGGAAATCGTCCCGAGGCTCAGCATATCCCGCATCACCTCGTTCATGCGGCGGGTGTCGCCCTGCTGGATGAAGGCGCCGCCCTTGACGCCCTTCTGCAGCTTGAGAACGCCGGCCATTTCGAGGCTGCGCAACGCCTCGCGCAGCACGTTGCGGCTGACGCCGAGCTGCTGCGCCAGGTCGCGCTCGGCCGGCAGCTTGTCGCCCGGCTTCAGCACGCCGAGCGCCAGCTGCTCGCGGATGCGCTCGCAGATCTCCTCGAATGTCCGCCTGGTGTGGATCGGCTTGAAAGTCGGCGCCGCCGACGCTCCGGCGGCGCGCAGATCGGAGGCCCGCTCCCGGCGGTTCGGCGAGGCGGCACGGGGGCGCCGCGGCGCGCGAGGGCTTGACTTGGTGCTCATGCGGTGAATTATTAAATGGATCACCCATTCAATGGAAGCCCCTTTTTCGGCTTCCGGCCAAGAAAACGACGGGGAGTCCGCATGAGTTTTTCCGAGGAGCAGGTCGCGTTCCGCGACAACGTGCGCAGGATGGTCGCCAAGCACGTGGCGCCGATCGCCGCCGAGATCGACGAGACCGACCGCTTTCCGCTCGAGCTGGTCAAGCTGTTCGGCGAGATGGGATTGATGCAGCTCTGGGTGCCGGAGCGTTACGACGGCCCGAACGGCAATCTGACCATGGCCTGCATCGCGCGCGAGGAGATCTCGAAGGTCTCGCCGGCCTGCGCGTCGATCGCGGCGCTCAACACCATGTTCATCATGCCGCTGCTGCATTTCGGCTCGGAGGAGCAGCGCAAGAAATATCTGCCGATCATCGCCAAGGGCGGCGTGGTCACGGCGATCGCGATCTCCGAACCGCAGGCCGGCTCCGACGTCGCCGCGCTCAACACCCGCGCCCGCAAGGACGGCGACAGCTACATCCTCAATGGCCGCAAGCAATGGTGCAGCTACGGCGTCGTCGCCGACTACATCGTGGTGATGGCGCGGACCAGTGACGGCGCCGGCGCCGACGGCATCAGCGCCTTCATCGTCGAGCCGAAGAAAATGCCCGGCATCACGTTCGGCCGCCACGAGCGCAAGATGGGCTTTCGCGGCGCGCCCAACACGCCGATCTTCTTCGACAATGTCCGGGTTCCGGCCGAAAATCTCGTCGGCGAGGAAGGCAAGGGTTTTCGTGCGTCGATGCGCGCGCTCGACCTCAATCGCCCGACCATCGGCGCCCAGTCGGTTGGGCTGGCGCAGGGCGCGCTCGATGCCTGCATCGCCTACGCCAAGGAGCGCAAGCAGTTCAAGCGGCCGATCGCCGAATTCCAGGGCGTCCAGTTCATGCTCGCCGACATGGCGATGCAGATCGAGGCGGCGCGCGCGCTGGTCTACGAATGCGCCCGGGCCGGCGACGCCGGCGACTGGAAACGGCTCAACGTGCTTGCCAGCATGGCGAAATGTGTCGGCAGCGACATGGCCATGAAGGTGACGACCGACGCGGTCCAGGTCTTCGGCGGCTACGGCTACACCATGGACTATCCGGTCGAGCGCATGATGCGCGACGCCAAGCTGACCCAGATTTTCGAGGGCACCAACCAGATCCAGCGCGTGGTGATCGCCCGCGAGCTGTTGCGCTAGCGATTTCAACAAGAAACAGATTAGAGGGAGAGACGACCTTGAACCACATGATCGACCGGGTGCTGACGGCCGTCGCGCTGTCCGCCCTGCTGGCGGCGCCTGCCTACGCCCAGAAGGCCTACGGTCCCGGCGCCAGCGACACTGAGATCAAGCTCGGCCAGTCGACGCCGTTGAGCGGGCCGGCTTCCGCCTTCGGCGCCGGAGCCGGCCGCGCGGTGGTCGGCTATTTCGAGATGCTGAACGCGAAGGGCGGCATCAACGGCCGCAAGATCAATTTCACTCAGCTCGACAACGCCTACAGCGCACCGAAAGCGGTCGAGCAATCCCGCAAGCTGATCGAGGATGTCGGCGTCTTGGCCGAGGTCGGCACGATCGGCACCGCGCCCAACGTCGCGATCCAGAAATACCTCAACGCCAAGCAGGTGCCGCAGCTGTTCATCACGGCCGGAGGACGGCGTTTCAACGATCCCAAGGCCTTCCCCTGGACGGTCCCGCTCTACCCGGACTTCGAAACCGAGGGCCGCGTGGTCGCCAAGTACATCCTGAGCGCAAAGCCGGACGCCAGGATCGGCGTGCTCTACCAGAATGACGATTACGGCAAGGACTACCTCAAGGGCCTCCGCGCCGGTCTCGGTCCGAAGGCCGAGCTGATCGTCGCCCAGGCCTCCTACGAGCTCGCCGACCCGACGATCGATTCGCAGATCGTCCAGCTCAAGGCCGCCGGCGTCGACACGCTGATCGAGCAGTCGTCGTCGAAGGCCGCCGCGCAATCGATCCGCAAGGTCTACGAGCTCGGCTGGAAACCCCTGCACGTGATCGGCGGTTCGACGGCATCGGTCGAGACCATCCTGAAGCCGGCAGGCCTCGAAGCGTCGAAAGGGCTGGTCACCACGCAATTCCTCAAGCAGCCCGGCGATCCGGCCTGGGCCAAGGACAATGAGGTCAAGGCCTACAAGGATTTCCTGAAGACCTACGCGCCTTCGGCCAATCCGGACGACTACTCCGTGCTCGTTGCCTATATGAACGTGCACGCCCTCGAGCTGGCGCTGCGCAAGTGCGGCGACGACCTGACCCGCGAGAACCTGATCAAGCAGGCGACCTCGCTGACCGGCGAGCGGCTGCCGATGATGCTGCCGGGCATCTCGATCGGCATACGCCCCGGCGACTACACGCCGTTCAGGACCCTGCGGATCGCGACATTCAATGGTGAAAGCTGGTCGCTGACCGGCGAACCGCTGTCGGCGGATTGAAATCGTCAGCGAGATCCTTTCCGGCGTCTCGCCGACGCCTGCTTACGCACGCAGGCTCGGCAGATCGAGCCCGTTGGCGCGGGCGCATTCGACCGCCGTCTCATAGCCGGCGTCGGCGTGGCGCATGACGCCGGTCGCCGGATCGTTCCACAGCACGCGTTCGAGCCGGCGCGCCGCCTCCGGCGTGCCGTCGGCCACGATCACCATGCCGGCGTGCTGCGAATAGCCGATGCCGACGCCGCCGCCGTGGTGCAACGACACCCAGGTAGCGCCGCTCGCGCAGTTGAGCAGTGCATTGAGCAGCGGCCAATCGGATACCGCGTCCGAACCGTCGCGCATCGCCTCGGTCTCGCGGTTCGGACTCGCCACCGAGCCGCTGTCGAGATGATCGCGGCCGATCACGATCGGCGCCTTGAGCTCGCCGCGCGCCACCATCTCGTTGAAGGCAAGGCCGAGGCGATGGCGGTCACCGAGACCGACCCAGCAGATCCGCGCCGGCAGTCCCTGAAACTTGATGCGCGCCTTCGCCATATCGAGCCAATTGTGCAGGTGGCCATCGTTGGGCATCAGCTCCTTGACCTTGGCATCGGTCTTGAAGATGTCCTCGGGATCGCCCGACAGCGCCGCCCAGCGGAACGGCCCGACGCCGCGACAGAACAGCGGCCGGATATAGGCCGGGACGAAGCCCGGAAAATCGAACGCCTGCTTCAGGCCCATGTCCTTAGCCATCTGGCGGATGTTGTTGCCATAGTCGAGCGTCGGGATTCCCTGCGCGTGGAAATCCAGCATGGCCTGGACGTGATCGACCATCGAGGTCTTGGAGGCCGTCTCGACCGCCTTCGGATCGGCGGCGCGCCGCGTCTCCCATTCGGCGAGCGTCCACCCCTTCGGCAAATAGCCGTTGATCGGATCATGCGCGCTGGTCTGGTCGGTGACGATGTCCGGCCGCACGCCACGCCGCACCAGCTCGGGAAAGATCTCGGCCGCGTTGCCGAGCAGGCCGACCGACACAGGCCTCCCGCTCTTTGTCGCGTCGGCGAT
Source organism: Bordetella parapertussis (assembly GCA_943372075.1). Classification (GTDB taxonomy): domain Bacteria; phylum Pseudomonadota; class Alphaproteobacteria; order Rhizobiales; family Xanthobacteraceae; genus Bradyrhizobium. The sequence goes on from CALRXG020000005.1 coordinate 28,496, forward strand.
GATCGCCAACGCCTCGTCGAGCGTCGCGGCCTGGCGGTCGAGATAGCCCGTACGCAGCCGCATCTCGATGCGGCTTGGCTGGCACTCGACCGCAAGCATCGAGGCGCCGGCCATGGTCGCGGCCAGCGGCTGGGCGCCCCCCATGCCTCCGAGGCCCGCCGTGAGAATCCATTTGCCGGCGAGACTGCCGCCATAGTGCCGGCGCCCGACCTCGACGAACGTCTCATAGGTGCCCTGCACGATGCCCTGGCTGCCGATATAGATCCAGGAGCCGGCCGTCATCTGGCCGAACATCATCAGGCCCTGCCGGTCGAGCTCGTTGAAATGATCGAGCGTCGCCCAATGCGGCACCAGATTCGAATTCGCGATCAGGACGCGCGGCGCATCGGAATGGGTGCGGAAAACGCCGACCGGCTTGCCGGACTGCACCAGCAACGTCTGATCGCCCTCCAGCTTGCGCAAGGAGGCCGCGATCCGGTCAAAGCTCTCCCAGTCGCGCGCGGCGCGTCCGATGCCGCCATAGACCACGAGCTCGCTCGGTCGCTCGGCGACATCGGGATCCAGATTGTTCATCAGCATGCGCAGCGGCGCTTCCGTCAACCAGCTCTTCGCGCTGATGTCGCTGCCGCGGGGAGCGCGGATGATGCGTTCATTGTCCAATCGGCGGTTCATGACGGAGGTCCCTGTCGGCTAAGCGAATTTTGGAAACGGATCGGTCGAAAGGGCCGCGATCGCGGCGGTGGGCAACGCGTCGGCTTCGATCAGCCGTGCCGCCCGCGCGAGATCGTCGGCCATGTAGCGGTCCGCAGCGAGCGCCGGAACATGCGCACGCAAGGCTGCGATAACCGCTGCGAGCGGGGCGCTGGTGGCATGCGGCGCGCGCAGCGTGATGCCTTGCGCCGCGGCCAGCAGTTCGATGCCGAGGATGGAAGCGAGGTTGTCGGCCATGTCGGACAGCCGGCGCGCGGCATGCGCCGCCATCGAGACGTGATCTTCCTGGTTGGCGCTGGTCGGCGTGGAATCGATCGAGCACGGCATCGCGCGCTGCTTGTTCTCGGCATAAAGCGCGGCCGCCGTGACCTCGGCGATCATGAACCCGGAATTGATGCCGGGTTGAGGCGTCAGGAACGGCGGCAAGCCGAAATTCAGCGCCGGATCGACCAGCGTCGCGATCCGGCGCTCGCTGGTCGCGCCGATCTCCGAGAGCGCCAACGCGATCTGGTCGGCGGCGAACGCCACCGGCTCGGCGTGGAAATTGCCGCCGGAGACGATCTCGCCGGTCTCGACCAGCACCAGCGGATTATCAGTGACGGCGTTGGCCTCGACGGTCAGCCCGCGCGCGGCCTGCGCGAGCAGGTCGAGCACGGCGCCCGCGACCTGCGGCTGGCAGCGCAGGCAATAAGGGTCTTGCACGCGCTCGTCGCCTTCGAGATGCGATCGCCTGATGTCGCTGCCGTCGAGCAGCGCGGTCAAGGTCGCAGCCGCGGCGATCTGCCCATCATGGCCGCGCAAGGCCTGGATCTCCGGGCGAAACGGCACCGTCGACGCCATTGCTGCATCGACCGACAGCGCACCGGTCACCAGCGCGGCACACGCCAGCCGTTGCGCGCGCAGCAGGCCCGAGATTGCATAGGCGGTGGAGAATTGCGTACCGTTGATCAGCGCGAGCCCCTCCTTGGGGCCGAGCGTCAACGGCGCGAGGCCGGCGGCCGCCAGCGCTTCATGGCCCGGCACGATCCTGCCATCGCGGATTGCCTGCCCCTCCCCGATCATCACGGCAGTCATATGCGCGAGCGGCGCGAGATCGCCGGAAGCGCCGACCGAACCCTGCTGTGGGACCAGCGGCGTGACGCCGCGTGCCAGCATGCCCTGCAATTGCTCGATGACGCCGCGCCGCACGCCGGACGCGCCACGGCCGAGCGAGATCACCTTCAACGCCATCATCAGGCGCACGATCGGATCGGGCGTGGCCGGGCCGACCCCGCAGCAATGTGACAGGATGAGGTTGCGCTGAAGCAGCGTCGTCTGATCGGGCGCAATGCGCGTCGACGCCAGCTTCCCGAAACCGGTATTGATGCCGTAGGCAGGAACGTCGGTCCCTGCCGCCTTCGCCACAATCTCCGCGGCGGCCTCGACCCGCGGCCAGAACGATACATCGAGTTCGACGGTCGCGCCCGCAAGCACGCGCGCGAGCACATCAAGGCCAACCGTTCCAGGCATCACGACGATGCGCGCACCCTGATCGCTCATTGGCCCCTCCACACCCGGCCGTGCAGCGGATTGAAGCCGATCCGGTAAACCAGTTCGGCGGGACGTTCGACGTCCCAGATCGCCAGGTCGCAGGACTTGCCAGCCTCGAGCGTACCGGTCTCGGCGAGCAGGCCGAGCGCGCGGGCTCCTTCCCGCGTCACGCCTGCGAGACATTCGGCGACCGTCATCCGGAACAGTGTCGCGCCCATGTTCGTCGCAAGCAGCAGCGAGGTCAGCGGCGAGCTGCCGGGATTGCAGTCGGTCGCCAGCGCCATCGGCACGCCGTGCTTCCGGAACAGCCCGACCGGCGGCTTCTGCGTCTCGCGAATGAAATAGAACGCGCCGGGCAGCAGCACCGCCACCGTCCCCGCCTTCGCCATCGCGGCAGCGCCGGCCTCGTCGGTATGCTCGAGATGATCGGCCGACAGCGCGGAGAATTTCGCGGCGAGTGCCGCACCGCCGAGATTCGACAGCTGATCCGCATGCAGCTTCACGGGCAATCCCAGCGCGCGCGCCGCTGCGAACACCCGCGTCGTCTGCTCTCCGGAAAATGCGATGCCTTCCATGAACGCGTCGACGGCATCGGCAAGGCCGGCTTTGGCCACGGCCGGCAGCATCGTGTTGCAGACCAGATCGATGTAGCGGTCCTTGTCGCCATTGGCCTCCGGCGGCAGTGCATGCGCACCGAGGAAGGAGGTGCGGATCGCAACCTTCCGCAACTGGCCGAGCTGGCGCGCGGCCGAAAGCTGCCGCATCTCGGTCTCGACATCGAGACCATAACCGGACTTGATCTCGACGGTGGTTGCGCCTTCGCCGATCAGGGCATCGAGCCGCGGCAGCGCGCCCGCCACCAGCTCGGCCTCGGTCGCCTTGCGTGTTGCGGCAACCGTCGCGACGATGCCGCCGCCGGCGCGCGCGATCTCCTCATAGCTCGCGCCCCTCAAGCGAAGCTCGAACTCGTGCGCGCGATTGCCGCCGAACACGAGATGGGTGTGGCAATCGACCAGGCCGGGCGTGATCCAGCGGCCGCCGCAATCGATCCGCTCGACGGCATCCGCGTCCACAGGAAAATCCGATTGCGCATCCGCATAGACGATGCGGCCGTCGCGCGCCGCGATCAACCCGCGCTCGATCTCGCCGAGATCGGCGCGGTCGCCACGCATCGTGGCAAGCCGGGCGTTGTGCCAGATCCGGTCGAAGCGCTCTGCCATGCGAAACGTCCCTTCGAGGTGGGATGCTTGACTTATATGTCTAGACATATAATCGTGTCCCGGTTCTGTCCAGCCGGCATGGAAAAATGACCCGACTGCATTTCGCATTCGCGCTGCTGCCCTCAGGCTGGGCCAGTGACGTGCGGATCGAGTTCATCGACGGCATGATCGCCTCGGTGACGGCCGGCGTCGCATCCACCAACGACGACGAGCGTCACCAAGTGGCGGTTCCGGGATTGGCAAGCCTGCACAGCCACGCCTTTCAGCGCGGCATGGCCGGGCTCGCGGAACTGCGCGGCGATACGACCGACACGTTCTGGACCTGGCGCGAGACCATGTACCGCTTCGCGCTGACGATGACGCCGGACGACGTCGCCGCCGTTGCCACCCTGCTCTATGTCGAGATGCTCGAGCGCGGCTTCACCCGCGTCGGCGAGTTTCACTATCTCCACCACGACCGCGACGGCTCGCCTTACGCCAACCCCGCCGAGATGGCGGTGCGCATCGCGGAGGCATCCGACGCCACCGGCATCGGCCTCACGCTGCTGCCGAGCTTCTATGCACACGGCACGTTCGGCGGCGCGGCGCCGCATGCCGGACAACGCCGCTTCATCTGCTCGGTCGACCAATTCGCGGCGCTGATGGTGGCTTCACGCGAGGCGCTCCGAAGACTGCCCGGCGCCAATATCGGCATTGCACCCCACAGCCTGCGCGCGGTGGCGCCGGATGAACTCGCGGCGATCATTCCGCTTGCCGGCGCGGACCCCATCCACATCCACGCCGCCGAGCAGGTGCGCGAGGTGGAGGATTGCCTCGCCTGGTCGGGACAACGGCCGGTGCAATGGCTGCTCGACCACGCACCCGTCGACCAGCATTGGTGCCTGATCCATGCAACGCATATGACGGAACAGGAAGTCGCGGCGCTCGCGGGCAGCGGTGCGGTCGCCGGCCTCTGTCCTGTCACCGAAGCCAGCCTCGGCGACGGCATCTTTGCCGCGCGCGAATTCCTCGCCGCGGGCGGCCGGTTCGGCATCGGCACCGATTCCAACGTGCTGGTCGGCGTCGCCGACGAACTGCGCCAGCTCGAATACGGCCAGCGGCTGAAACACCGCGAGCGCAATATACTTTCTGGACGTCCCGGCGCGTCCACCGGTCGCGCGCTGTTCGACCACGCCCTCGCTGGCGGCACGCAGGCGCTCGCCCAGGCCAAGTCAGGACTTGTACCCGGCGCCCGCGCCGACATCGTCAGCCTCGACACCGCGCATCCGTCACTCGCGGGACGGTCGGGCGATGCGGTGCTCGACGGCTGGCTGTTCGCGGCCGGCAGCGATGCGATCGACTGCGTCTGGGCCGGCGGCGACAGGCTGGTCACGGGCGGACGGCACCGGCTACGCGACAGCGCGCGCGAGCGGTTCAATGTCAGCGTCCGGAGGCTCATCGCATGAGCCTCGCTTCCGAACGATCAAAGCCGGGCACCGCCGGCAAGCCGACGCTCTACAAGCGGATCCGGCTCGATATCGAGACCCGGATCCTGACCGGCGAGTGGCCGCCCGGTCACCGCATCCCGTTCGAGCACCAGCTGATGGCGCGCTATCGCTGCTCGCGGATGACGGTCAACAAGGCGCTGTCCGAACTGGCGCAGGCCGACCTGATCGAGCGACGGCGGCGCGCCGGCACGTTCGTGCGTCGCCCGCAGCATATGTCGGCCGTGCTCAAGATCGCCGACATCAGGGCCGAGATCACCGCACTCGGCCGTGCTTACGGCTATCAGCTGATCGATTGCCGGCGGCGGACCGCGACCTCGGCCGATCGCGCCCGGCTCGGTGTCAGCACCGCCGGCAAGGTGATCGCGATCGCCTGCCGCCATAGCGCCGACAACGTGCCGTTCGCCGTCGAGGACCGGCTGATCGATCTCTCCACGGTTCCGGAAGCTGCCAACGCGGATTTTGCACGCGAGCCGCCGGGATCTTGGCTGCTGCACCACGTGCCGTGGACCGAGGCCGAGCATACGATCAGCGCGGTGGTTGCCGACGATGACACGGCAAAGGCCCTCGACATCGCGGTCGGCGCGCCCTGCCTCGTGATCGACCGTTACACCTGGCGCAGCGCACGCACGGTGACGGCGGTACGGCTGCATTATCCGGGCGAGACGCACCGCCTGGTGGCTCGCTTCAAGGGAGGCTGAAGGATCCTTGTTGCGGCACAATTCATGCAAAGCATGATGCGCCACAACGTATTTCATGCGGCAATCCGCCGCGACTGACGTGAGACCATCAACAGGGTTCAATCCATCATTTCGCAAAGGGGGGGCAATCATGCGTTCTGTCAAACTATTTCCAGCAATCGTCGCTTTACTGGCGTCGACCGCCGCGTTCGCGGACGACGTCAAGGTCGGGGTCGGCATCTCCGGATGGACCGGCTTCGCGCCGCTGACGCTCGCCAAGGAGGCCGGTATCTTCAAGAAGAACGGCCTCGACGTCACCTTGAAGAAGATCCCGCAGAAGGATCGGCACCTCGCGATCGCCTCGGGCGACATCCAATGTGCCGCCACCACGGTGGAGACATGGATCTCGTGGAATGCCAATGGCGTCGCGACCAAGCAGATCTTCCAGCTCGACAAGAGCTACGGCGCCGACGGCATGGCCGTGCGTAACGACGTCGCCGCGATCAAGGACCTCAAGGGCAAGACCGTCGCGGCCTCGGCGCCGGGTACCTCGCCTTATTTCGCGCTGGCCTGGATGCTGAAGAAGAACGGCCTCACGGTGAAGGACGTCACCGTCGTGAACCTGGAACCCGCCGCCGCGGCGCAGGCTTTCGTCTCCGGCCAGAACGATGCCGCGATGACCTACGAGCCCTATCTGTCGACGGTGCGCGCCGCGCCAGACAAGGGCAAGATCATCGCCACCACGCTCGACTACCCGATCGTGATGGACACGTTCGGCTGCACGCCGAAGTTCCTGACCGACAATCCGAAGGCGGCACAGGCGCTGGCCAACAGCTATTTCGAGGCGCTCGACATAATCGCCAAGGACCAGGCCAAGGCCTACGAGATCATGGGCGCGGACGTGAAGCAGACCGGCGAGCAGTTCGGCAACTCGGCCAAGTACCTGCGCTGGCAGGACAAGGCCGCCAACCAGAAATTCTTCGCCGGCGACTTCCTGACCTTCAACAAGGAGGCCGCCGAGCTGCTGCTCGAGGTCGGCATCATCAAGGCCGCGCCGAAGATCGAGGACATCTACGACGCCAGCTTCATCAAGTGATGCGTCCTCTCGAGCCCACCACATCGAAGCAACGCGTGGCCTATGGCTTCGCGTTCTTCGTGCTGTTCGTCGCCCTGTGGTCCTGGGCGACGTTCGGCGGCCATGTGTCGAAGACCTTCCTCGCCAATCCGCTGACCATGGTGCAGGAAGGCTATGAGCTGCTCGCCAAGCAGGGTTTCCTGTTCGACATCGGGATGACGATCTGGCGCGTCATCGGTGGCTTCGCGCTTGCCGCCGTGATCGCGGTGCCGATCGGCGGGCTGATGGGAGCCTACAAGCCGGTCGAGGCGTTCCTCGAACCCTTCGTGTCCTTTGCGCGCTATCTGCCTGCGTCCGCCTTCATCCCGCTGCTGATCCTGTGGGCGGGCATCGGCGAGTTGCAGAAGCTGCTGGTAATCTTCATCGGCGCCGTGTTCCAGATCATCCTGATGATCGCCGTGACCGTCGGCGCCACACGGCGCGATCTGGTTGAGGCCGCCTACACGCTCGGCGCGCGCGACGGCGGCATCATCCGCCGCGTGCTGCTGCCCTCCGCCGCACCGGAGATCGCCGAAATCCTCCGCCTTGTGCTCGGCTGGGCCTGGACCTACGTCATCGTCGCCGAACTGATCGGCTCGTCGTCCGGCATCGGGCACATGATCACCGACAGCCAGGCGCTGCTCAACACCGGCCAGATCATCTTCGGCATCATCGTGATCGGGCTGATCGGCCTGATCTCCGATTTCCTGTTCAAGGCGTTCAACGCCTGGCTGTTCCCGTGGAAGCTCGCATGACCCTGCTTCGGATCGATCAGGTCTCGCGCACCTTCCCGGCCCGTGCCGGCAACGCACCGACCCGGGCGCTGGAGCCGACCACGCTCGATGTCGGCGACAACGACTTCGTCACCATCCTGGGCCCGTCCGGCTGCGGCAAATCCACCCTGCTCCGGATCATCGCAGGGCTCGACCGGCCGACCAGCGGCCGCGTCACGCTCGACGGGCGCGAAATCACCGGCCCCGGTGCGGATCGCGGCATGGTGTTCCAGTCCTACACTTTGTTTCCCTGGTTGACCGTGCGCGAGAACATCGCGTTCGGCCTGCGCGAGCGCGGCGCATCGCAGGCCGAACGGTATGAGATCGCGGACGCCTTCATCCACCGGGTCGGGCTGTCGGGCTTCGAAAATCACTGGCCCAAGCAATTGTCCGGCGGCATGCAGCAGCGCACCGCGATCGCCCGCGCGCTCGCCAACGACCCCAAAATCCTGCTGCTTGACGAGCCGTTCGGCGCGCTCGACAACCAGACCCGCGCCTTGATGCAGGAAATGCTGCTCGGGATCTGGGAGCGTGACCAGAAGACGGTGCTGTTTGTCACCCACGACATCGAGGAAGCGATCTTCCTCGGCAGCCGCGTCATCGTGATGAGCGCGCGTCCCGGCCGCATCAAGGCGGAGATCGCGGTCGACCTGCCGCATCCCCGCTCCTACAAGATCAAGACCACGCCGGAATTCGTCACCTTGAAGGAGCGGCTGGTCGAGGAGATCCGCACCGAAGCGCTCAAGGTCGCTGAACAGGCCTAAAAAAGCGATCGTCAGTGGCTGATCATCCAGGGACGCGCGGTCGGAAAGCCCTTGGCGTCGCTCTTGGTCTTGGTCATCAGCCGCGCCGGCTTCTTCTTCCCGGAAGAGGAAGAGCAGCAGCCGCAGCCCGGGCCATGCGCAGCCTTGTACTGGTCGAGCGTCTTCGGCGCGTGGCGGCTCTGCTCGTTGGTGGCATGCGCCTTGCGCTTGTCGGAGGGCATGCAGAAGAATGCCGGCGCGGTCAGGATCACGCGCGGCGAGGTCGTCTCGCATTGCGGGCAATCCTGCGGCAGGTCGCATTCCGCCATCGGCCGCATGTCGGTGAATGGGCCGCAGTCGTTGCAGAGATATTCGTAGATCGGCATTTCCCTAAATCCCTTGCGCAGTCGTGTAACATCCAGCGATGGATGCGGGGCGGCCCAAGCAGAGCAGTCCCGCACCCTTCGCGCAGGGATTACTTGTCTTGCGAGATCGGCATCTGGATGTCGCCCTTGATGTGCTTGATCGGTCCCGCCGACGACGGCATGATGTCGAAATCGAAGATCTCCGTCGGCAGCCATAGCGTGGCGCAGGCATTGGGGACGTCGACCACGCCGGAGATGTGGCCCTGGCATGGCGCGGTGCCGAGGATCGAATAGGCCTGGGCGCCGGAGTAGCCGAACTTCTTCAGATACTCGATCGCGTTCAAACAGGCCTGGCGATAGGCGATATGGACGTCGAGATAATGCTGCTTGCCGGCCTCGTCGACGGAGATGCCTTCGAAGATCAGATAGTCCTTGTAGTTCGGCGTGATCGGCGACGGCTTGAACACGGGATTCTTGATGCCGTATTTCGAGACGCCGTCCTTAATGACATCGACCTTGATGTGCAGCCAGCCGGCCATCTCGATGGCGCCGCAGAAGGTGATCTCGCCGTCGCCCTGGCTGAAATGCAAATCGCCCATCGAGAGCCCGCCGCCCGGCACATAGACCGGGAAATAGATCTTCGAGCCGCGCGACAGATCCTTGATGTCGCAATTGCCGCCATGCTCGCGCGGCGGCACGGTGCGCGCGCCCTCGAGGCCGATCTTGGCCTTGACGTCGCCCTTGGCCTGTCCGGCATGCGCGCTCGGCGCGAACGGCGGATTGGCGAGGCCCGGCACGCGGGTCGGATTCGTCGCGATCAACTCGGCTTCGCGCGCATTCCACGCCGCCAGCATCTTGGCATCGGGCAGACAGCCGATCAGGCCGGGATGGATCAGGCCGGCGAAGTTGACGCCGGGGACGTGGCGCGACGAGGTGTAGAGGCCCTTGATGTCCCAGATCGACTTCTGCGCCAGCGGGAAATGGTCGGTGAGGAAGCCGCCGCCATTCTGCTTGGAGAAGAAGCCGTT
>CALRXG020000006.1:0-37614 GCA_943372075.1 Bordetella parapertussis
TCGTGATCGCTCTGCTGATCGTGATCGCGGTCTGCTTCGCCGTGCAGATCGCCGCCGCCGCGCCGCCGGTCGCCGCCGTGATCGGCGGCTTCATGCCATCGCGCGAGATCGTCACCAACCCGGAGATGCTCTACATCGCGATCGGCATCATCGGCGCCACCGTGATGCCGCATAATCTCTATCTGCACTCCTCAATCGTGCAGACCCGCGCCTATCCGCGCACCGCGGCGGGCCGGCGCGACGCGATCAAATGGGCGACCACGGATTCCACCATCGCGCTGATGCTGGCGCTGTTCGTCAATGCCGCGATCCTGGTGCTGGCGGCCGCCACCTTCCACAAGAGCGGTCATTCCGACGTCGCCGAGATCGACCAGGCCTTCGAGCTGCTGTCGCCGCTGCTCGGGCTCGGCATCGCCTCGACGCTGTTTGCTGTGGCGCTGCTGGCCTCGGGCCTCAATTCGACGGTGACGGCGACGCTGGCCGGCCAGATCGTAATGCAGGGCTTCCTCGACCTCAAGCTGCCGGACTGGCTGCAGCGGCTGGTGACCCGCGGCATTGCAATCATCCCGGTCGTCGTGGTTGCAGCGCTCTATGGCGATAGCGGCACCGCGCAGCTCCTGGTGTTCAGCCAGGTCGTGCTGTCGATGCAGCTGCCGTTCGCGGTGATCCCGCTGGTGCGCTTCGTGTCCGACAAGCGCAAGATGGGCGCGTTCGCGATTTCAGTGCCGGTTGCGGTGGCGGCGTGGATTGTTGCCGGCCTGATCGTGATCCTGAACGGGAAGCTGTTGTTCGATACGCTGTTCGGGACCTAGCGGAGGGCTAGTCCTGCGGCTCGGCCAGACCTTCGCTCGACGCGTCGACGCGCAGCCAGCCTGACGGGGCGAGCCGCTGCTGCGGCAGGAAGCGGCCCTTGTAGTCCATCTTCTTGGAGCCCTCGATCCAGTAGCCGAGATAGACGTAAGGAAGGCCCTGCCGGCGGGCGCGGGCGATGTGATCGAGGATCATGAAGGTGCCGAGCGAGCGGCTTTCCAGCCCCGGCTCGAAGAACGAATAGACCATCGACAGCCCGTCGCTGAGCACGTCGGTCAGCGCCACCGCCATCAGCTCGTCGCCACGGCCGGTGATGGCGCTGTCGGCATTGCGCTTGCGGTACTCGATGATCCGGGTCTCGACATGGCTGTCCTCGACCATCATCGCGTAGTCCAGCACCGTCATGTCGGCCATGCCGCCGTTGCGGTGGCGGCGGTCGAGATAGGCCCGGAACACCGAATATTGCTCGGAAGTCGGCACCGCCGTGCGCTGCTCGCCGATGATGTCGGCGTTGCGCGCGAGCACCTTTCGGAAGTTGCGGGAGGGGCGGAATTCGTTGGCGACCACTCGGACCGAGACGCAGGCCCGGCACTGGTCGCAGGCCGGGCGGTAGGCAATCGACTGGCTGCGCCGGAAGCCGCCATGGGTCAGCAAGTCGTTGAGGTCGCCCGCTTTGTCGCCGACCAGATGCGTGAAAACCTTCCGCTCGTGTCGGCCCGGGAGATACGGGCAGGGCGAGGGCGCCGTCAGATAGAACTGGGGGGTATCACGCGAGTGCTGGGTCACGTCAGATCGTCGGGCTCCACAACTAGACAGGCAGCCAAGCTAGCATCGCCCCCCGGAGGCTAACGGTCAATTGGTTTAGGCGGGCCTAATAGGCACGCGCTGCCGGGGATATTTGGGTCCGGACCGAGCTGTTGATAATGACGGTTCCGAGGATGATGTCGTGCAGCAGCCGGCGGCGGCCGTTGAGCAGCCCGATCAGGAGCACCAGCGGCGACAGGAACGAGACCGTCGCCCAGAACAGCACCGCATGGATGGCGCCGAGCACGAAATAGCCGCGCGCGCCGTACCAGGTGCGCAGTTCCAGATCCATCACGCGCATGCCGATGGTGGCCGAATGCTGGCCGCCGATCGAGGCGCCGTAATAGACGATGGCCCAGACGATCGAGGCCGGCGAGACCAGCCAGAACAGCGCCCAGCCGAGGCCGAGCGTGACGATGCCGAATACCGCGATGAACAGCACGGCGAGAATCACCGGCACCGACAGCACGACGAGATCGATCAGGAAGGCAAAGACACGTCGGGTCAGCACGCCGCGGAACAGATCCGGCTGCATCAGCGGATCGAACGCATGCGGAGGAACGCCACCGTCATTGCGCCAGGCATCATTGCGCCAGCTGCCGCCGTCATTGCCGTAGGACATGACCAACCTCCGATGAAAGTCCCGCGCAGGAGATGGGAACAGGAGGCTCGCCTGCCAAGTCCGGGCGAACATTAACTAGCCGAAATGTTCGGAGGAATGATGGCGAATCGGGCGTGGAGAATGGGCGGCGAGGTCGATCCGCCATTCGCTACCGCCATTCGCAATCATCAGCTCTCCACCTTGATCTTCTCGGCGGCCTGCGGCGCGAAATAGGTCAGGATGCCGTCGGCGCCGGCGCGCTTGAAGCCGACCAGGCTTTCCATCATCGCACGCTCGCCGTCGATCCAGCCATTGGCGGCGGCGCCTGCGATCATCGCGTATTCGCCGGACACCTGGTACACGAAGGTCGGCATCGCGAAATGCTCCTTCACGCGGCGGACGATGTCGAGATACGGCATGCCCGGCTTCACCATTACCATGTCGGCACCTTCGGCGATGTCGAGTTCGACCTCGCGCAGCGCCTCGTCGGAATTGGCGCTGTCCATCTGGTACGTGCGCTTGTCGCCGGTCAGCGTCTTGGCCGAGCCGATCGCGTCGCGGAACGGGCCGTAGAAGGCCGAGGCGTACTTCGCCGCGTAGGACATGATCTGGACGTCGCCGAAGCCGTTGTCGTCGAGCGCCTCGCGGATCGCGCCGATGCGGCCGTCCATCATGTCCGACGGCGCGATCACGTCGCAGCCGGCCTCGGCCTGGGTCAACGCCTGCTTCACCAGCACCGCGACGGTCTCGTCGTTGAGGATCCGGCCGTCCTCGATCAGCCCGTCATGGCCGTGGCTGGTGAAGGGATCGAGCGCGACGTCGCAGAGCACGCCGATCTCGGGGAACTCCTTCTTGATCGCGCGCACCGCCTGGCAGACCAGATTGTCCGGATTGAGCGCTTCCGAACCTTGTTCGTCGCGCAGCGCCGGCTCGGTGAAAGGGAACAGCGCGATGCAGGGGATATTGAGTTTCGCCGCGCGCTCGGCGTCGCGTACGATCTGGTCGACGGTGAGACGATCGACGCCCGGCATCGAGGCCACCGGCGTGCGGGTGTTGTGGCCGTCGACCACGAACATCGGCCAGATCAGGTCGTTGGTGGTCAGCACGTTCTCGCGGACCAGGCGGCGCGCCCATTCCGACTTGCGATTCCGCCGCATCCGGATCGCGAGGTCGAGCGAGGGGGAGGCGAGGGCCTCGGTCTGGCGCCGCGGCGTGTCGCGCAGTTCGATCGGGCGGCCGAATTTGATCGCCATGACTTCCTCTCCTCGGGGACGGCTGGTCTGGACCTGATATAAGTCCAATTCTAGCACCTCGCAGGGACGCCGTCATTGCGCCCGTCGCGCCCTTGATTTGCCGTAACGGCAATTGATTTTACGGCCTTGGCGGGCCAAGACTGCGCCATGAACCCCAGTTTGCAGCCGTTGCGCGGCGATTCGGATGTCTGACACCTCTGCACGCGATCAGGCGCGCGATAGTGCCATCTCGGTCAGCGCGATCTCGTCCGACCGGATCGAGCCGGACGAGAATGCGTGGACGCGCCGCCTCGTCATCTTCCTGCGCATCATGGCCGTCGTGTCGGTCGCCAAGGGTCTCTATCACTGGGCCCAGGTAACCGGCTTCGTCGGCGGCGAGGAGGAGGCCTTCGAGAACCAGTCGATGGCCTGGCAGACCGCGACGGTCTATTTCGCGGTCATCGAACTCGTCGCCGCGGTCGGGCTCTGGCTCGCAACCCCCTGGGGCGCCGTGGTGTGGCTGACCACCGTGGTGTCGATGGCGGTCATCGAACTGATGTTCCCGAGCATCTATGGCGGCAGCCTCACCGTGGTCGGGCTCGAGGCCATGATGCTTGCGGCCTACCTCGCGTTGGCCTGGATGTCGGCGCGCGAACGTCCCCCATAGCATCGCGTGCAATGCTGGTCCGATGCACTGTTGCATCGCAGCGACAGCACGACGAATAGCGGGTTGCGGCTGCCAATACAGGGTGGTCGTGCGCGCAACGAGAAGACAGCGCTGCTGGTTCTGCTACGTGGATGTCCATGGATCGCATCCCTTCGAGGCGCCCCGTCACGGGCGCGCCTCTGCGGGACCTGCCGTCGGGACCCATTTCTCCGGATCTCGGCGCATGCGCCGGCCGGCTTTGCGCTGGCCGACGGCGGAGCCGGTCCATGTGGCGGTCACGAATAAGAGCCGCTACGCCCATCGCGTGTAGATCCCGCGCTGTGATCCCGAAAAATTTTCGGACAATTTTCCGGTAACCGATCAGTCACCAGTAAGGGTTCCCTCACACCCGTTACGCGACCGTTTCGAATTCGAACGAAGCTGTTTCCGAATGTGACAGGGGTGGCAGACGAAGCGTGAACAGCGGCCTCGCACCGTCAATGAAAAGTTGCGAAAAGCCCTTGATCCATGGGCTTAATCCACGATTCACTGTCTTAAATTCATGATCTCTTTATTCTCTTATTTAAGCGGATATTCAAACGGCCCCCTTACGTTGGACCTATCAGGCGGGACACAAGTTTCGTCGAATAAAGTCGATAAAAACGACAAACAGGGGAAGTGTCATGATGAAAGCCGTTGCGACAACGGCGGCGGATGCCGCTGATCGCGCTGCCGGTCAAGCTCCGGTGCAGCCGCTCTATCTCGAAGCCCTGACTCTGGTGGAGCGGCTGCATCGCCGGCTCCTCGATGTCATCAAGGACGAGTTCGATCGTCGTGGCCGCGCCGACATCAATTCGGTGCAGGCGCTGCTCCTGTACAACATCGGTGACAAGGAACTGACCGCCGGCGAGTTGCGCACCCGCGGCTACTATCTCGGCTCCAACGTCTCCTACAATCTGAAGAAGCTTGTCGAGCTGGGCTTCCTCGATCACCAGCGTTCGCGCGTCGATCGCCGTTCGGTTCGCATCCGCCTGACCCCGCAGGGCCAGGAAGTTCGCAAGATCGTAGACGCGCTCTATCAGAAGCACGTCAAGACGGTGGAGCAGGTCGGCGGCATCTCGAACGAGGAGTTTGCGAGCCTCAACAAGTCGCTGCATCGCCTCGAGCGGTTCTGGACCGACCAGATCCTGTATCGCCTCTGAGCCTTCCTTTTTCGCCTGATGGCTAAGCCGGCCGCTTCAGAAGACCGGCAGCCTCCTCCAGCAACGCATCGGTCATGCCCGGCCGATGCGTTTTTCATGCTGCATCTGCGAAAATAAATCGGCTCCGACGAGGAACCAACGTGTTCCCTGCGCTTTATCTGTTGCCCAACAGAGAGACAGGACATGCTGGTCGAACGCGGGATCGAGGTGCTGAACGTCGAGGTCGTCGGTGACGCCTACGCGATCGCCTCGAACTATCTGCGCAAATCCGGCGCCATCCCCGACAATTTCGCCACCAATGAGCGCCTGCTTGGCATCATCGTGAAGCTGTTCCAGCGCGGTGAGCTGAATCGCCTCCGCCTCGCCAACAAGGCGATCGCGAAATTCGAGGCCGAGACGCTGGTGGTCGCCTGAGCGTCAACCCGGAGACTTCAATGGAAGCCGCTATCGATCGCATCATGCAGACATACGATCTGCTGCTCAACCGCACGTCCGCCGCAAGCGACGAAGCGCGGGCGAAGGTGACGGAGTACGTGCAGACGCTGTTCGAGGCCGGCGAGCGCGATACCCACCGGTTGACGGTGTGCGGGCTGACCTATTTGCGCCAGCTCGATGGCAGCACCGACCATGTGAAGGCCGGGTATACCGGGCTGTAGGGCAAACGCCCGCAGCGGCCATGCAAGTTCTGATTCACCTGTCAAAGAGCTTGTTCGATGTCGTCACCCGCTTTCGCGAGAG
Organism: Bordetella parapertussis; assembly: GCA_943372075.1. GTDB lineage: Bacteria > Pseudomonadota > Alphaproteobacteria > Rhizobiales > Xanthobacteraceae > Bradyrhizobium. The sequence goes on from CALRXG020000006.1 coordinate 6,034, forward strand.
CGGGTGAGCCAGTATTTTGGAGGTGCCTTTGAGCTGAGAGGCCACGGCTTCCCCCGACGTCGTCCCTGCGAAAGCAGGGACACATACGCCGCGGCGGATGTTGTCGAAGGCACTGGTCGTTCTGACGTCGCTCACGATGACCATCGGTGGTTATGGGTCCCTGCTTTCGCAGGGACGACTCTGAGTGTGCTGCGTCGCCAGTGGGTCACACGTCCACATTCTCGCGACATCATTTGCCCGAGCTTTGCTCTTCGTTTCGCCCTCTCTTCACAAAGGGCGCAGGGAAAGCCGGGTGCCGATCGCACCCATGGGCCCCGTGCAAAAGGTAGAAAGCACGGGGGTAGGACCACAGGTGTAACCGGAAACAACCCGGCTTTCCCTGCGCGATGGGCTACGGCTTACTTCGTGCTCTCCCCGGCGAGACTTGGCTTTTTTGTCACCGTCTCCGCAACGCGCACCGCGCAATTCGAGAGACACCTGCCACTGGGGCGTCAGGACCACACGACTTCACCGTCCGCTCCTTGCGCATTCGTCGACTGCGCAATCCGCGTCCACCGCATCTCGACCCACGTTCGTGACGACCGCGAAGCGCCCCTCGTGTCGGGTGAGACGAGCGAGATTAGACATCTGAGTTGGGCTCATTGTCAAGTCGAATTCGGAATATCAGAACGATATGACCGTCACGGAACGAACTCTGCCTTGACCTCGCCGAGCAGCGCCAGGCCACCCAGCCGACCCAGTTCGTCTGAACACTTCGCGCTCTTGCCATAGCAGCCGAAGGCGACGGTCACGCGTTGCGACAGCGGACCGATGCAGGGAAGGCCGGTCTTGCCGAACGTGGTCATGCAAGGCACGACGCGACGCTCCTCGACATCAAGGCCGGGAATGCGCGTGCGGATCTGCTGCTCCAGCCGATCGGCCACTGCGATCGAGCCACCTGATCTGAACCAGTCCTTGATGTCAGTCTCGTTCTCGAGCGCAACGTCGACCGGATCACCGCCGAGCTTCAGCCAATTTTGACCGTCCGGGTAGAGGATTGGCGGCAGGATGTAGGGATTGTCGCCCTTGGGCCCGAAACAGCGCATCGACGGCATGTCGGCCAGGCGTCGAACCTCCGCTGTGCCGAGCCGGAACAGCGCCGCGGTGCGGGCATAGACCGTGAAACCCAATGATCGACCGAGCAGTGACTGGGTATGTCCGCCTGTTGCGACGAGAACGCGTTCGGCCTCGACACTGCCCGATGCGGTCCGGATTGTCACGCCAGCGCCGTTCTCTGAAATTCCGACGGCGGCTTCGGCGACGATCCTGGCGCCGGCGCGCTCAGCGGCGATCGTCTGCGCCCGGACCAGGCGACGCGGGCTGATATGTCCGGCGTCGCGCGGTTCGAAATAGCCGCGCATTCCGGCCATCAGGCCGAGAAACGGAAATCGCTTCGCAAGCCCCGCATCATCGTACGCCTCAACCGGGATGCCGGCCTCCGCGGTGATCTTGCCGACCGCGGCGACGTCCGCGCCGTCGCGGGGGCCGACGTGAAGCACGCCGACCTCGCGGTAGAAGTCGAGGCCGCTTTCCGCGGAAATCTCGCTATAGCGTGAAATCGCCGCGCTGTTGGCCTGTCGCCAGAACGGGTGCGCGTCGAAACGGCGCGTGATGCGGCCCTCGTCGTAGTGGCTGCCGAAAACCCCGCCATGGCGCGCAAAGTCGGCCGGCTCGTCGGGCCCGATCAGCGCCACTTCGTGGCCCATCTTGCTCAGATGGCGCGCCGCCGCGGCGCCGATCAGGCCACGTCCGACCACCGCAAGTTTCATTGCTCTATGGACGCTCACGACAAACGCCTCTTGCTTGATTGCATTCGAGTGCATCGCTCGCGAAGCGCCCCGCGACTCGGCGAGGGCGCTTGCGAGTTGCCTTGATGCCATTCAATAATCTGTTGCCTGGCCGCGCAACTCTCCTCTGGCCGCAGCGTGGCATTTTTTCCTCACATATCGGTTGGCTTGGTATTGGTATGATATTTCGATTGAAACATCATACATCCCCGGGTACCGTTTTCCCGCCGGGTCAAACAAAGCTGCTGAATTCAAGTAGCGTCATGCGGGGGCATGAAGTTGCGTTACGTTTCGTCGCGTCTGTTTCTCATCTCGGCATCCATGATCGCCTTGGTCTGTCCGGTCCACGGACAGACCGCAACAACGCAGGCAGGTCCCGAACGGCTTCCGGCCGTCACGGTGACGCCACCCGAGGCGAGGCCGAAGCGCGCTCCGCGTAGTCCGCAGCGCGATTGGCGCAGAGCCAATGCGCCGCGATCGCAACTGGCGGCGAGGCGGCCTCTGCCGGTGCCGGCATCGCCCGGCCCGGGAGCGTTTTCGTCGTCCCCCGGGCGCGGCGAGGTGTCGAGTGCGGTCACGGCACTGCCTGCCGCCGTCACTGTCGTTGATGCTCCGACGATCACACACATGCCGGTGGCAAGTTACGGCGATCTGTTCCGGCCGCTACCCGGTTTCGATATCTCGAACTATGGGCAGGGCGGCATCGGCTACGGCCTGTCGATGCGCGGTTACACCGACGGGGAGCATGGGCGCGACATCGCCTACTTCATCGACGGCGTGCCGTTGAACGAAGTGTCATCGCTGCACACGCCGAACTATGCCGATCTCAACATCCTGCTGCCCGAGACGGTCAAGCGGATCGAGGTGGTGCGAGGGCCGTTCTCTGTCGAATACGGCGATTCCAATCTCGGCGGCTCGGTCAACATCGTCACCAAGGAGTCCGAGCCGTTCGCGACCGTCGGGGTCTCCGGCGGCACCCAGGGCACGATTCGCGGTGTCGGCACCTACAGCACCACCCAAGGCGCTTGGTTGCCGTATCTCGCGCTCGAGGGCTACCACACCGACGGCTATCGCGATAACAGCTTCGTCGACCGCTACAATTCCTTCAACAAGGTGACCACGACGCTGCCCGACGGCGCGACCGTCTCGTTCCGGGCGCAGGCCTATGGCACCGAATTCGGCGCGCCCGGCTATGCCAACCGCGACGCCATCGAGGCGGGGCTGATCTCGGAGAAGTCGGCGACCAATCCGACCGATGGCGGCAACAAGCAATTGCAGAATTTCGTCATGAACTATTCGGCGGGCGCCACGGACCAGGAACTGAAGGGCGCGCTGTTTCTCAGTCACGACTACTTCAACCGTTACGCCGATTTCGGCGGCGGGCAGCGTTGGCAGCACGATGACCGCACCATGGCGGGCGGACGGGTCAGCAAGGTCTGGACCGGCGCCATCGGCGATGACATTCCGGTTCAGGTGCTGGTCGGCAGCAACTGGCGTACCGACGTGATCAATGCCTACCAGGCGCCGACGACGGCGCGAACGGTGACGGGCGCGCCGGTTGTCAATCTGGGGCTGACCGAGACCAATCTCGCCGCGTTCGGCCAAGTGCAGGTCAAGCCGCTGCCGTGGCTGAAGTTCACCGCCGGCGGACGTTTCGACCAGTTCATCTATGACATCAATGACCGGATCACGCCGGGCGGCACGCCGGATATCTCCAACGGCATCACCAGCCCGAAAGTCGGCGTCGCGATCACGCCGGTGAGTTGGCTAGAAGTCTTCGCCAATTACGGACAGGGTTTCCGCAGCATCGACGTCCCGCTGGAACTGATCGGCAATCCCGGCTTGCAGCCGTTCAAGATCGCGAGCGCGGAGGCGGGCGGTCAGCTGACCTTCAGCCGTTTCCGTTTCCTCGGCAGCTATTGGACCACCGAGTCGGAGAACGAGTCCTTTCAGGCCGCACCGGGATTGCCGGTGACATTCCTGGGGCGAACGCGCCGTGAGGGATTCGATCTCGACGGACGCTATTATGTCGTGAAGCAGGGGGCGGACAGCGTCTCACTGTTTGCCAATTACAGCGGCGTCGAGGCCGTCATTCTGGGAACGCCGTTCACGGAATACGTTCCGAGCGTTCCGAAATACGTCGCCAATCTCGGCATCGATTTCGACGTCGCGACCGTCAATGCGCAGCGGCTGTCAGGCTCAGCCTATGTGACCTTCGTCGGCAAGAAATACATGACCCAGGATGGCCAGATCACGACTTCGCCGTACCAGCGCGTCACTGGCAAGCTCGCCTATTCATGGCCGGAGGGCTGGTCCGCTTTCACGCAGGCCACATGGTATCCGGGCGACCGCCTGAGCGAGGTCGCGTTCAATTTCGGCGATGCGGTGACCGCGACATCGGCCGACATCTTTGTCAGCCCTCAGCCACGGCTGGTCGTGCTGGGGGGACTGTCCTATCGCTTCCCGACCGTGGTTGCTGCTAGCGCTCCCGCAATGGTGACGAAATGAAAACTGCTCTGCTTTTGGTTCTGGGCGCCGGCCTTGGCTTCGCGTCGGTGCAATCGGCATTTGCGCATGACGTGTGGCTCACCGTCGGCGGCAAGGCTTCGAACCGTCGTGCCGTCGTCAACTATGGTCACCCCGACGACCGTCCGCCCGCGGTCGCCGACAAGATCGTCGACCTCGTCGCGATCAACGCCAAAGGCCGCGTCTCGCTGCTCGCCGGCATCGAACCGAAATCCGAGAAGGGCATTCTGGTGGTCGAAACCAGGCCGTTCGCCGACGACACACACATGCTGCTGGCGGCGCGGTACGACAACGGCTTCTGGGTAAAGTTGCCGGACGGTTCCTATCGCAACGCCACGCGGCGACTGGTTCCCGACGCCGCTGACAGCATGTGGTCGGTGAAGTTCGCCAAGGCGCTGACCGGCTCCGGGGCGCCCTGGGACACAGTCCTGGGCCAGGAACTCGAAATCGTTCCGCTCTCGGACCCGGCGAAGACCGGCATTGGGCAGACGCTTCACCTCAAGGTGCTGTTTCACGGCAAGCCGCTCGCGGGCGCCGAGGTCGAACGCGGGGACGGGGTGACTGCGGTCGCGGAAAAGGATATTCCGCGCTTCTCCACGGATGCGGACGGCGTCGCCGCGGTGCCGCTGGTCAAGGCCGGTCCGCATTTGCTGGTGATCGATCACAAGGTGACGCCGTCGGCTTCGCCCGATCAGGCCAATGCGGACCTCTACAATGCCACTCTCTGGTTTAACGTTGCCAAGTGATGACTGAACAGTTCGGGGCCGGAGCCGATGAACGACGCCCGCTGGCCTTCCGGGTCTTCGACGACGCACCCGCGGACGCCCGGACGAAGTCATACCTGCTCGGCGCGCTTCTGATACTGGTGAATGTCGCGGTCTGGCTGTGGGCCTATCTCAGCTTCCGCGACTATCCGTTGCTGCTCGGAACGGCATCGCTGGCCTACACGCTCGGGCTGCGCCATGCCGTCGATCCCGACCATATCGCGGCGATCGATAACGTCACCCGCAAGCTGATGCAGGAGGGCAAGCGCCCGGTCGCGGTCGGGATGTTCTTTGCGTTGGGCCACTCGACCGTCGTCGTTGCGGCATCGCTGCTGGTCGCACTGTCGGTCGGCGCCCTCGAAGCCAGGTTCGAAGGCTTCAAGGAATACGGGGGCGTGATCGGGACAGGAGTTTCGGCGGCGTTCCTGCTGCTGATCGCGCTCATCAACACGATGATCCTGATCTCGGTGTATCGCGCCTTCCAGGCTTCCCGGCGCGGTGACCATGTCACCGAGGAGGAACTACAGAACGTGCTGAACCAGCGCGGCTTCCTCGCCCGCATGCTGCGCTCGCTGTTCGCCCTCATCACCAGGAGCTGGCAGATGTATCCGCTCGGCTTCCTGTTCGGCCTCGGCTTCGATACCGCGAGCGAAATCGGCTTGCTGGGGATCGCGGCGGCGCAAGGCTCCGCCGGCTTGCCGGTGTGGTCGATCCTGGTATTCCCGGCGTTGTTCACCGCCGGCATGTCGCTGATCGACACCGCCGACGGGATCATCATGGTGCAGGCCTATGGCTGGGCGTTCCGGCAGCCGGTGCGCAAGCTCTACTACAATCTGACCATGACGCTGATCTCCATCGTCGTGGCCCTGCTGATCGGCGGCATCGAGGCGCTCGGCCTGATTGCCGGCAAGCTCGACCTGCATGGGCCATTCTGGGATCTTGTCGGCCGCATCAGCGACGACTTCAGTCTCCTCGGATACCTCATCGTCGGCGTATTCATCGCGGCGTGGCTGATTTCGATGCTGGTGTTCCGGCTGGCACGGCTCGATCAGGTCGAAGGCCAGGGCAGTAGCGGCTGACGCGCTCGCAACGGCCAAAGGCAGGCTGGGACAATTCGTCATATGGCCGTCGTGCAACACTGTTGCGCGATCGATGGAATCTGTCGCCGAGCAATTTTGACTCGCTGTTGCGCTGTGATACGCGTGAAGCGGGGTATGAGATGAGGCGGTTCGTTCTCAGGCAGCGTGTGGGCAGGGCGGCGGCGTTTGTCGCAGCGTACGCGCTTGTCCTCAACATCATCCTCTCGAGCCTCCTCGTCGCCAGCATATCGCCTGCGGCCGCAGCAGCCGGCCAGATCCTCTGCATCAACAGCGCCGACGCCGGCGTCGCCCACGATGACGCCGGCAAGAGCGGGCGTAGCGGCGCGATCCATTGCCCGCTGTGCATCGGCCATCACGTCACCGGCGCGCTGCCGCCGCCGGCGTTCGCGCTCGGCGCTCGGCTGCCGGTCGCGGTCGCGACGATCCGTGCGTTCGAGGCGCGGTTCGTTGCACGGTTCCGATCCCACGATCATCAATCCCGCGGACCTCCGGCACTGACCTGACTGCCGGCGCTTCGGCGCCATTCGTTCGTCAGTTGAAATCCGGAGTCCTGTCATGTCATCCGCCATCGCGCGGCTGCGAGCCTGTGCGCTCGCCGGCACCACCGTCGCATTCATTTCGCCCGTAAACGCTCAATCCACATCGCAATCGACGCTGCCATCCGTCACGGTCGACGCGCCCCAGCCGCGGCGCGACGCATCGGTGCGTCCGCAGCGCCGCGCCGCGCGCAGTACGCCGGCGCGGGCGGCGCCCGTTCCTGCCGCCCCGGTGCAAGCGGCCTCGGGTGAGGGCGGCGGCACCCGTGCCGCGCTGGCCGTGCTGTCGGCGCAGCAGGCGCTGAAGGAGATCAGCAACACGCCGGGCGGCGTCGCGCTGGTGCCGGCCGATGCCTACCGCAACTCGACCGTGGCCAACACGATCAAGGACATCCTCGATTATGTCCCCGGTGTCTTCGCGCAGCCGAAATGGGGCGACGATACGCGGCTCTCGATCCGCGGTTCAGGCCTGTCGCGCAATTTCCATCTGCGCGGCATCCAGCTCTACATGGACGGCATTCCGATCAACACCTCCGATGGTTACGGCGATTTCCAGGAGGTCGACCCGACCGCCTATAAATACGTCGAGGTCTACAAGGGCGGCAATGCGCTGCGGTTCGGCGCCAATTCGCTCGGCGGCGCGATCAATTTTGTCACCCCGACCGGGCGCGATCCGAATCCGAACGGCGCATCGTTCGACTTTGGCGCCTTCAACACCAGGCGGCTTCAGGTCAATGCCGGTGGCGCGAACGGGCCGTGGGATGGCTTCGTCACCGCGTCCACGCAGGCCTCGGACGGCTTCCGCGATCACAGTTTCGGCTCGAGCAACAAGCTCAGCGCCAATGTCGGTTACCAGATATCGCCCGATGTCGAGACCCGGTTCTACTTGAATGCCAACGAGGTGCGCCAGCGCATCCCGGGCAGCGTCGACCGGACGACGGCGCTGACGTCGCCGACCACGGCCGCCGCGGTCAATGTCGCCAATGACTGGCAGCGCAACATCGACACGGTGCGGATCGCCAACAAGACGACCATCCGCCTTGACGACGCCCAGCTCGAGTTCGGCGCGTTCGGCGTCGACCGGCACCTGATGCATCCGATCTTCCAGTGGCTCGATTATCGCTACAAGGACTATGGCGGCTTCGTGAAGTTGACCGACGACCGTAACGTCGGTGGTTTCCGCAACCGGTTCGTCGCCGGCGTCAACATCCTCAACGGCACCATCGATGCCCAGCAGTTCGTCAATGTCGGCGGCTTCAAGGGCGCGCAGACGTCGTCATTGCGACAGACACCGGAGAACTATTCGGCGTTCGCGGAGAATTCGTTCTACTTCCTGCCGAACGTCGCCTTCGTCGCCGGGACGCAATATTTGTTTGCGGTGCGCGACCAGCACGTCAACTTCTCGACCAATGGCGACCTCAACGGCCGCAGCAGCTTCAGCCTTTGGAGCCCCAAGACCGGGCTGTTGTGGCAGGTCGATCCAAGCTGGCAGGTGTTCGGCAACGTCTCGCGCAGCGCCGAGGTGCCGAGCTTCGGCGAGAGCGTCAGTCCGAACTTCCTCAATCCCACCCTCCCGAACATCCCGTTCTTCTCGATCAAGCCGCAGACCGCGACGACCTACGAGATCGGCACCCGCATGAAGCGGCCGGACTATGCCTGGGAAGTCACGCTCTATCGTTCCGAGATCGATAACGAGCTACTCTGCCTCTACAGCGCGTTCGGCAATTGCAACGTCACCAATGCCAACAAGACGATCCATCAGGGGATCGAGGCCGGCGCGGGCGCGGCCATCGTCCGCGACCTCTTCGTGGGAGGACAGGCGCCGGACAAGATCTGGCTCAACATCGCCTATACGTTGAACGATTTCCGCTTCGACAATGATCCGGTGTTCGGCAACAACCAGCTGCCCGGTGCGCCGCGCCACTTCGTGCGGGCCGAACTGCTCTACAAGCATCCGATCGGGCTTTATGCCGGACCCAATCTGGAATGGGTGCCGCAGGCCTATTTCGTCGACAGCGCGAACACGCTGATGACGTCGGCTTACGCGATCTGGGGCTTCAAGGCGGGCTTCGACAATGGCGGTCCGGTGTCGGGCTACATCGAGGCGCGCAACATCGCCAACAAGGCCTATATCGCAAGCGCCAGCATCATCGATCGCGCCAATGCTGCGTCTCCGTTGTTCGAGCCCGGCACGGGCAGGGCAATCTATGCCGGATTGAAATACCGGTGGTGATCGCGTGAGGTCGCCCCGCGAGGTGCGACAATTTGCGCACCCGCTCGTGCACCGTCCGGCTTGCCGAAGTGTGTGGCGAATGGTCGCTAAGGGCGACCAGACGCCATACCGGCGAGCGATTCCTTCAGGTGGTTCGCTTTCCGGTTGACGCGTTGCGCCACGTGACCGGATGCGGCCAATGATCGATCGGCTGCCTCGCCAAGATTCAGGAGGAAGCCTCATGTTCTCGTCCCGCATGCGCCTCGCCGGCGCGGTCGTCGCGCTGTTGGTTGGGGTGAGCGCTCCGGCCGCTGCACAGCAGCTCGAGCTCAAGCTGATGGCGCCGGCAGCGCCGGGGGGCGGCTGGGACCAGACCGCGCGCTCGATGCAGCAGGCGCTGGTCGCCGCCGGCGTTGCCCGCAGCGTCCAGGTCACCAACGTTCCCGGCGCCGGCGGCAGCGTCGGCATCGCGCAGTTCGTCAACGGCGCCAAGGGCGACGGCAACCAGATGATGGTGAACGGCTTCGTCATGGTCGGCGCGCTCGCCATGAACAAGTCGCCGGTGACGCTCGATCAGGTAACGCCGATCGCGCGGCTGACCGAGGAGATCCAGGTCATCGTGGTGCCGGCCAGTTCGCCGCTGAAGACGGCGCAGGATCTTGCCGCCGCCGTGAAGGCCGATATCGCCAAGGTGACCTTTGCCGGCGGTTCGGCCGGCGGTGTCGACCACATCATGGCAGCGCTGTTCGCAGGCACGGTCGGCGCCGATGCCAGGAAGATCAACTACATTCCGTTCTCGGGCGGCGGCGAGTCGCTCGCCGCTATCCTCGGCGGCAAGGTCACGGCGGGGATCTCCGGTCTCAGCGAGTACGAAGGCCAGATCAAGGCCGGCAAGCTGCGCGCGCTCGGCGTCACCTCGCCGCAGCGTCTGCCCGGCGTCGATATCCCGACCTTCAAGGAGCAGGGCATCGACCTCGTGCTGGCGAACTGGCGTTCGGTGGTCGCGCCGCCCGGCATCACGCCGGAACAGCGCAAGACACTGAGCGATGCGGTCGAGAAGATGGTCAAGTCCGACGCCTGGAAGGAAATCCTGAAGCAGAAGGGCTGGGATGACGCCTATCTCGGCGGCGATGCCTTCGCGGATTTCCTGAAGAAGGAAATCGCGCGGGTCACCGAGGTGCTGAAATCGGTCGGCCTCGTGAAGTCATGACGCCGGACCGCGCTCCCGAACAGGCTGGCCGGCGGGTCGATCGCGCCGGTGTCGTGATCGCGGCCGCGCTTGCCGTGCTGGCGACAGTGCTGGTGTGGGACGCGAGCAAGCTGCCGTCGACCACCATGTACGGCATGGGGCCGGAGGCGATGCCGGTCGTCATTGCCGTCGGACTCGTCATCCTGGCGGTCGGCAATCTGATCGACGCGCTACGCGGCCAATTGCCGGCGCGCGAGAGCATGGATCCAAAGCCGGTGTGGCTGATCATCGGCGGCCTTGCGCTGCTGATCGCCGTCATCGGCTTCGGTGGCGGCTTCATCCTCGCCACCTCGACGCTGTTCGTCACCACCTCGGCCGCGTTCGGCCGCCGCGCGGTGCTGGCCGACACGGCGATCGCGCTCGTGATCACGACCCTCATTTATCTGGCGTTCGACAAACTGTTGACGCTGAGCCTTCCCGCCGGCCCGCTGGAGCGACTGCTGTGATGGACACGTTCGCCGCGCTGGCGCACGGCATGGCGGTCGCCATGCAGCCGATGAACCTGCTCTACGCCCTGATCGGCGTGTTCCTCGGCACCGCGGTCGGCGTGTTGCCGGGCATTGGCCCGGCGCTGAAGGTCGCGCTGCTGCTGCCGGTGACCTACAAGCTCGATCCCGGCGGCTCGCTGATCATGTTCGCCGGCATCTACTATGGCGGCATGTATGGCGGGTCGACCACCGCGATCCTGATCAACACCCCGGGCGAGAGCGCGTCGATGGCGACCGCGCTCGAGGGCAACAAGATGGCGAAGGCCGGCCGCGGCGGCCCGGCGCTGGCGACCTCGGCGATCGGCTCTTTCGTCGCGGGCACCATCGCCACCATCGGGCTGGCGTTCCTCGCGCCATGGCTGGTCGACTTCGCCGTGCGGTTCGGGCCGGAGGATTACTTCGCGCTGATGTGCGTCGCCTTCGTCACAGTGTCGGCGACCTTCGGCGACTCGCCAATCCGCGGGCTGACCAGCCTGTTCATTGGACTGACGCTCGGCCTGGTCGGCATCGACAAGCTGACCGGCCAGGCGCGGCTTGCCTTCGGCATTCCGGAATTGCTCGACGGCGTCGAGGTGACGACGCTCGCCGTCGGCCTGTTCGCGGTGGGGGAGGCGCTCTATGTCGCCTCGCGCCGCCATCACGCCGAGGAGAAGCTCGAGCCGGTGCGCGGCTCGCTGTGGATGACGCGCGAGGACTGGCGGCGGTCTTGGAAGCCGTGGCTGCGCGGCACGCTGTTCGGCTTTCCGATCGGCGCGCTGCCGGCGGGCGGCGCCGAGATTCCGACCTTCCTGTCCTATTCCACCGAGCGGCGGCTGACAAAACATCCGGAGGAGTTCGGCAAGGGCGCGATCGAGGGCGTCGCGGGACCTGAGGCCGCCAACAATGCCTCCGCCGCCGGCACGCTGGTGCCGCTGTTGACGCTGGGGCTGCCGACCTCGGCCACCGCGGCGATGATGCTGGCGGGCTTCCAGCAATACGGCCTCAATCCGGGGCCGCTGCTGTTCGCCGAGCGGCCCGATCTGGTGTGGGGCCTGATCGCGAGCCTGTTCATCGCCAATGGCATGCTGCTGGTGCTCAATTTGCCGCTGGTCGGCCTGTGGGTGCGGCTGCTCGCGATCCCGCAGCCCTGGCTGTATGCGGGCATCCTGGTGTTCGCGACCATGGGCACGATCGCGGCCAAGCCCTCGGTCGTCGAGTCGTCCATGCTGGCGGCGTTCGGCGTGCTGGGGTTCCTGATGCGGCGATTCGATTTTCCGATCGCACCTGTCGTGATCGGGCTGATCCTCGGCCCGATCGCCGAAAGCCAGTTGCGCCGTGCGCTGGCGATCAGCCTCGGCGATCCGATGGTGCTGCTGCAAAGCCCGATGTCGGCGACGCTGCTCGGCGTCGCCCTGATCGCGCTATTGGCGCCGTTCGTGCTGAAGGGGCTGGGACGCTTCAGGGCCAACGAGGATTGAGCGCTCGGGTGCCCAGGCCGTAAAAGGCCCGCTCCGGGGCTCGCATTTCGGAGCGGGCCAGTCTGGGCGCGGCAAGTCTGGCCGCGGAGGGACCCTAGCCCGACATGCTGACACCACACTGACGAAGATCAAAAAAGGAGGGAGGCGGCTGAACGCCGCCTCTCGATGATCGTCCAGTGAACGCTTGGCGGCCGGTTCACCATTTGTAGCCGAGGCTGGCGGTGAAGCGGCGGCGATCGCCGTAGTAGCAGGAAGAGATTACCGCGCAGCTCGCGACATAGATCTTGTCGGTCACGTTGACGATGTTGAGTGCCGCGCGCCAGTTGTTGCCCCATTCGTAATGCACGGCGAGGTCGCCGAGCACGAAGGAGGGAACCCGCGCGGTGTTCAGATTGTCGGCGAACGAGGAGCCGACGTAGCGCACGCCGCCGCCGAAGCCGAAGCCAGCCAGCGGACCTTCGCGGAAGGTGTAGTCGGTCCACACCGAGGCGAAGTCACGCGGCGTGTTGGTTGGAACGGTGCCGATCAGCGCCGGATTGAGATCCTTGCTGACGAACAGCTCGTAGTTGGTGTAGCTCGCGACCAGTTTGAAATCGCGCGTGATGTTGGCGACCGCTTCGAGCTCGACGCCGCGTGAGGTGACCTCGCCGTTCTGGGTTTGGAACATCGAGTTGTTCGGATCCGTCGTCAGCGCGTTCTTCCGCTTCAGGTCGAAATAGGCGACGCTGAACCGGGCGTTGAGCCCGACCGGCTCGTACTTCACGCCGACCTCGGTCTGCTCCGAGGTCTCGGGCAGCAGCAATTGGCTCTGCGCATTGAGGCCGATGATCGGGTTGTAGCCGGTCATGTAGGAGACGTAGGGCGCGACGCCATTGTCGAAATTGTAGATCGCGCCGACACGGCCGGAAAACTTGCTGTCCTCGCGGCTCTGATCGGGTCCCATCCGGTTCTGGTTGACGAGATCGACCCAGTCCTGGCGGCCCGACAGCACCACGGTCAGGCGGTCGAGCTTGACCTGGTCCTGCAGGTAGAGCCCGGCCATGCCCTGGCTGAGATAGGCGTTCTGATACAAGGCACCGCTGTAGGGCGCATTGGTGCCGTACACCGGGTTGAGCAGATTGAGATTGGTGCCCACGCCAAAGCCCTGGCGGTCGTCGATGCCGTAGTGCTTGAGATCGAGGCCGAGCAGGGCGGTGTGTTGCAGGATGCCGGTGTTGAAGCGGTACTCGAGCTGGTTGTCGAGGTTGAACTGCAACGCGTTGCCGCGGGCGTAAAAATTGCCGCGCGCGAGATCGGCGGCAGCCGGCGTCGTGGCGTAGCCGAGCCCGTAAAGGCCGGTGTAGTAGACGTCGACATGCGCGGCGCGCGCGTTCTGGCGGAAGTCGAGGCTGTCGGTCAGGCTTTTCTCGACCTTGTAACCGACGGTCTCCTGCTCGCGGCGGAACTGGTCGGCACTGGGATCGCCCGTGAACAGGCTGGTCGGAATCTTGCCGAACGGCGCGTTGGTGACGGTGCCCACATAGGGCAGGAAGTTCTCCGCCCTGGTGTTGTTGTGCGCAGCCGTGGCGTACACCGTGACGCTGGTGTCGGCATCGCGCCAGGTCACCGACGGCGCGAAGAAGAAGTTGTTGTCGTAGGTGTAATCGGTCTGGGTGCCGCCGCCCTGGGCCTGGCCCACGAAGCGGTACAGTACCTGGCTGTTGCCGGGCTGGGGCACCGCGCCGCCGATGTCGAACGCGGTGTAGCCGTTACCGAAATTGTTGACGCCGGCCTCGATGTAGCGAATGGGCTCGGTCGACGGCATCTTGCTCACGGCATTGACGAGGCCGCCCGGCGCCGAGCCGCCGTACAGGATGCCGGAGGGACCGCGCAGCACCTCGACGCGTTCCAGGTTGAAGGGTTGCAGCTTCCAGCTGCCATAGGACGTGTAGAACAGTTGCAGGCCGTCCAGGAACAGCGACTCGTTCTGCGCCGGGAAGCCGCGGATCAGGAACCAGTCGTTGCGGAAATCGGAGCCGTACGTCCCGCCGATGACGCCTGGCGAGTAGCGCAGCACCTCGTCGAACTTGCTGACGATCTTCTGGTCGCGGATCTGCTCGGCGCCGATGACCGTCACCGATTGCGGGGTCTGGATGATCGGCGTGCTGGTCTTGGTGCCGGCAGAACTCTGCCGCGCCAGATAGCCGGTGACCGGGCCATCGGCGCGCTCGTGCCCGCCGCCTGCGCCTGCGGCCTGCTGTGCGCTCTGCGGCTGCGCGCCGGCCGGCGTGACCGTCGCGCGGCGCGCACCGCTCCGCGCGCGTGTGGTCCGTTGCGAAGCCTGCTGCTGCGATCGCGCCCATTGCCGGTGCGGCGCATCGACCGAGACCGGCGGCAATTGCGTCTGCGCGAACGCATCGTCCACGCCGGCAACCGAAAGCACCACCAGAGCCGAAGCAGCGATCAGCTGCGGCCGCATCCATCCGTCCGACATTCAACGCCCCCAAAGAGAAAGGTTTCTTCGGCGTCGTTATCACGGTGATTTTCGGGAACAGCCTGCGCACGGTTAGAAGGTATCGAAGCTGTGCGCAAAGCGTGCGGGTGTGACCGCGAGACAACGGAGTACGATGCGCAATTGCTCGTGTCGCGAGAGAGTCTTGAATCGATCCAGTGTTGAACGATTCAAAAATCGAACGATTCAAAATCGGCTCGTGGCTCGACGCATCGTGTTCGAAGGAGTCGAACGTCGCGTGACGGGGTGGTCGGTTGAGGTGAACTGCAAGCGGTGTTGCTTGTCTTTGGGTCATCAACCTCGGGTGGTCGGCGGTCGGGAAGGGCTGCGTCATGTCACCATTGTCGGCCGCCGCTGCCATGCCGCGCGGGATAACCGGAACCGGGGTGGAAGGCGTCGGCCCGGCCCACTCGCAATCCCCGCCATCCCCACCATATCTGGCATAATTGACCGCCGGGGACCGCAACCGCTTGGCCATTTTGGGGCGATGTGATAACGCTCTGCGGCCAGCTTCGATCGCCACTCGTGACCGTCCGCATCCTCCCGTAAAGGCTTGCGGCGGTGGAGATATTTCGCCGATGACCTCCTCGACCAAGACCGCTTCCGCGCCCGATTCCTTCTTCACGGCTGGTCTCGCCGAGGCCGATCCCGAGATTGCTGCCGCGATCAAGGGTGAGCTCGGCCGGCAGCGCCATGAGATCGAGCTGATCGCATCCGAGAACATCGTCAGCCGCGCCGTGCTGGAGGCGCAAGGCTCGGTGATGACCAACAAATATGCGGAAGGCTATCCGGGCGCGCGCTACTACGGCGGTTGCGAATGGGTCGACGTCGCCGAGAACCTCGCGATCGATCGCGCCAAGAAGCTGTTCGGCGCAGGCTTTGCCAACGTGCAACCCAATTCCGGCAGCCAGATGAACCAGGCGGTGTTCCTGGCGCTGCTGCAGCCCGGCGACACCTTCATGGGTCTCGACCTCGCCGCCGGCGGCCATCTCACCCACGGCTCGCCGGTCAACATGTCCGGCAAGTGGTTCAAGGCCGCGCACTACACCGTGCGCCGCGAGGACCAGATCATCGACATGGATGAAGTCCAGAAGCAGGCCGAGCAGGTCAAGCCGAAGCTGATCATCGCCGGCGGCTCGGCCTATTCGCGCGCCTGGGACTTCAAGCGCTTCCGCGAGATCGCCGACTCGGTCGGCGCGTATCTTCTGGTCGACATGGCGCATTTCGCCGGCCTCGTCGCCGGTGGCGTGCATGCCTCGCCGGTGCCGCATGCTCACGTCACCACGACCACGACGCACAAGTCGCTGCGCGGTCCGCGCGGCGGCCTGATCCTCACCAATGACGAGACGCTGGCCAAGAAACTGAACTCGGCGATCTTCCCGGGCCTGCAGGGCGGCCCGCTGATGCATGTAATCGCTGCCAAGGCGGTCGCATTCGCGGAAGCGCTGCGGCCGGACTTCAAGATCTACGCCAAGAACGTGGTCGAAAATGCCAAGGCGCTGGCGGAAACACTGCGCGGCCACGGCCTCGACATCGTCTCCGGCGGCACCGACAACCATCTGATGCTGGTCGACCTGCGTCCGAAGGGATTGAAGGGCAACATCTCCGAGAAGGCGCTGGTGCGTGCCGCCATCACCTGCAACAAGAACGGAATCCCGTTCGATCCCGAGAAGCCCTTCGTCACCTCGGGTCTTCGCCTGGGCACGCCGGCTGCGACCACTCGCGGCTTCGGCGTCGCCGAGTTCAAGCAGGTCGGCGGCATGATCGCCGAGGTGCTGAACGCGCTGGCGCAGTCGCCGGACGGCAAGGCGCCGCTGGTCGAGGCTGCGATCAAGGAGCGCGTCAAGGCGCTGACCGATCGCTTCCCGATCTATCAATAAGTCGTTCGCCGCTAGAGGTCCCGTCGGATGCGCTGTCCGAGCTGCAATTCTCTCGATACGCAGGTCAAGGACTCGCGTCCGACCGAGGACTCCGCGGTCATCCGCAGGCGGCGCGTCTGCATGGCCTGCAATTTCCGCTTCACGACCTTCGAGCGGGTGCAGCTGCGCGAGCTGACCGTGATCAAGCGCAACGGCCGCCGCGTGCCGTTCGATCGCGACAAGCTGGTGCGCTCGCTGCAGATCAGTTTGCGCAAGCGCCCGGTGGAGTCCGAGCGGGTCGAGAAGATGGTGTCGACGATCGTGCGCGAGCTCGAGAGCGGCGGCGAGGCGGAGGTGTCCTCGGAGGCGATCGGCGAGATCGTGATGGAGCATCTGCGCCAGCTCGACGACGTCGCCTATGTGCGCTTCGCATCGGTCTATCGCAACTTCCGTGAGGCCAAGGACTTCGAGGCGGTGCTCGACGAGCTGACCGGCGAAGAGGACCCGCGGATCGCGACGTTGCGCAAATGATCTTCCGTATCCTGGAAGACCAGTTCGCCCAGAAGGCCAAAGAGGCCAAGGAAACCGCCAAGGCTGCCGATCTGCGCTTCATGCAGCTGGCGCTCGCGCTAGGACGGCGCGGGTTCGGGCGCACCTGGCCCAATCCGGCGGTCGGCGCCGTCATCGTCAAGGACGGTGTCATCTTCGGCCGCGGCTGGACCCAGCCGGGCGGCAGGCCGCATGCCGAGGTCGAGGCGCTGCGGCGCGCCGGTGACGCTGCCCGCGGCGCGACGCTCTATGTCACGCTCGAACCCTGCTCGCATTTCGGCCGTTCGCCGCCCTGCGCGGACGCCGTGGTTGCCGCCGGGCTCGCCCGCGTGGTCTCGGCGATCGAGGATCCCAATCCGGATGTTGGCGGCAAGGGGCATGCGAAACTGCGCGCCGCCGGCATCACGGTCGATGTCGGACTGTGCGCGGCAGAGGCCGCACGCGATCATGCCGGACATTTCCGCCGCATCACGGACAAGCGTCCGCATGTCATCCTCAAGCTCGCGGTGTCCGCCGACGACAAGATTGCGGCCGGTGGCCACAAGCCCGTTGCGATCACCGGTGAGGCGGCGCGGAACCGCGTGCATCTGTTGCGCGCACAGAACGATGCGATCCTGGTCGGGATCGGCACGGTGCAGGCCGACGATCCGCTGCTGACCTGCCGCTTGCCCGGCATGGCGGCGCGTTCGCCGGTACGCGTGGTGCTGGATCGCGCGCTGCGGATCTCGGGCGATAGCCGGCTGGTGCACTCCGCGCGCGAGACGCCGCTCTGGGTGATGACGTCGGATCTCGCCGAGGCACCCGCTGCCGTGAAGCTCGGTGCTGCCGGCGCGCAGGTGATGCGCGTTGCGTCCACCGCGTCGCCGGGACTCGATCTGTTGCCCGTGCTGCATGCGCTGGCGGAGAAAGGCATCACGCGGCTGATGGTCGAGGGCGGCGCGCGCGTGGCAAAATCTTTCGTCGCGGCAGGTCTGGTCGATGAGATCTGGCTGTTGCGCGGACCGGATGCGATCGGCGCCGACGGCGTTCCCGCGCTGGACGCATTGCCGCTCGACGCAATCACGCAGTCGCCCGCTTTCCGGCTTCGTGCTAGCGAAACCCTCGGCAAAGACAGTCTCAATATCTACGAGCGTGCGTAATGTTTACTGGAATTGTCACCGATATCGGTGAGATCGTTAGCCTGAGGCCCGTGGCGCAGGGGCAATTGCACCGGTTGCGGATTGCCTGCGACTACGACCAATCCACGATCGCCGACGGCGCCTCGATCGCCTGCAACGGCGTCTGCCTCACCGTGGTCGCCTCCGGCACCGCCGACGGCAAGACCTGGTTCGACGTCGATGCCGCGGCTGAAACGCTCGGCATGACCACCGCCAAGCACTGGGCGCAGGGCGGCCGGCTCAACCTCGAGCGCGCGCTCAAGATCGGCGATGAACTCGGCGGTCATATCGTGGCCGGGCATGCCGACGGGATCGCCACCATCGTCAAGCGCGATGATCTGCCCGACATGGCGCGCTTTGAGCTTCGAACCACCCGCGAGCTCGCGCGTTTCATTGCAGCGAAGGGATCGATCACGCTGGATGGCGTCTCGCTGACCGTGAACACGGTCGATGACGTCACCTTTTCGGTGCTGATCATCCCGCACACGCTTTCCGTCACGACCCTGAACGGCTGGAAAGCCGGCAGCGAGGTTAATATCGAGGTCGATCTGATGGCGCGCTACGCCGCGCGGCTGTCGGAGATGAAGTAATCGGGGCAATCGCATGAGCGGGCAGGCGGCCACACCGATCGCTCAGAGCCCGCTTTCCCCGCGTGATGCCTTGACGGTCGCCCGCATCGTCAAGGTCAACCATGCCGGCGAGTTCGGTGCGATCAGGATCTATTCGGCGCAGTTGCTGGTTTCGAGCTGGTCTGGCCGGATTGCATCCCCTCACTGGCCCAAATGCTCGGGGATGAGCGCAATCACTGCGCGATCTTCCGGGCAGCGATGCCATCGCGGCAGGCGCGGCCGTGTCGCGTGATGCAGTTCTGGAGCTATGGCGGCGGGCTGCTGGGATTTGTCACCGCGTGCCGGGGGCGGCCGGGCATCTGGGCCTGCACCGCGGCGGTCGAGGCCACGGTTCACCGCCATCTCGACGATCAGCTTCATTTCGTCAAAGACCGCGATCGCGAGCTGTACCGGATCATCCTGTCGATTCGGGAGGAGGAGCTGGCGCACCTCCAGCACGCCGAGGAGCAGCAGCCGTCGCCCGGCCTGTTGCTGCGAATTTTGCGCCGGGCCATTGCGGCCGCCACGGATGGGCTTATCTGGCTATCGACCTGGGGCGACTCCAGCCGGATGGCCCATGCGCTGCGGGCGACGCCGACCTGAAAAATCAGGCAGATCGCGGCGCTTTCCGGGTTAGCATGGCCCTTGGCTTTGGCGCGCGCTGCGCCTAAAACGCAGCTCAACTCATCCCCTTTAAAGTTTGATTGGTATTGCAATGGCTGACGCGCGGCGCGCACCTCTGAAGGACCAGACCGACATCACGGGCGCACGCGTGCTGATCGTTGAGGCCCGGTTCTACGACGACATCCAGGATGCGCTGCTGGAAGGCGCCCTGGCCGAGTTGAAGATCGCCGGCGCGAACCATGATGTGATCACGGTGCCCGGCGCATTGGAGATCCCGGCGGCGATCGCGATTGCGATCGATGCGGCTGAAACGAACGGCAAGCCCTATGACGCGGCGATCGCGCTCGGTTGCGTGGTGCGCGGCGACACCATTCATTTCGAGATCGTCTCGCAGGAGTCCTCGCGCGGATTGATGAATCTGGCCGTCAGCCGGAAATTCCCGCTCGGCAATGGCATCCTCACCGTCAACACCGAGGCGCAGGCCTGGGCGCGGGCGCGTGCCAGCGAGTTGAATAAGGGCGGCGACGCGGCGCGCGCGGCGATCGCGATGCTGCGGATCAAACGCCGCCTGGCAAAGGCCTGACCATGGCTGACAGCAACAAACCCGGCAAAGCCCCTGAAAGAAAAGCCAACCGGCGCGGCGCGGCGCGGCTCGCCGCCGTGCAGGCGCTCTACCAGATGGACATCGGCGGTGCTGGGATCAACGACATCTTCGCCGAGTTCGAGAGCCACTGGCTCGGCAACGAGGTCGAGGGCGACAAATATCTACCGGCGGAAGCGGCATTCTTCCGTGACGTGGTTTCCGGCGTGGTACGCGACCAGGCCAAGCTCGATCCTCTGATCGACGAGGCGCTGTCGAAGGGCTGGCCGCTGAAGCGGATCGACGCGATTCTGCGCGCGGTGCTGCGGGCAGGGTCCTACGAACTCGAGCATCGCAAGGACGTGCCCGGCCGCGTTGTTGTGTCCGAATATGTCGACGTCGCGCATGCCTTTGTCGAGAAGGACGAGACCGGCATGGTCAATGCCGTGCTCGACCAGATCGCGCGCCAGTTCCGCGGCGATGAGTTTGTGCGGAACTGAACCGCTTGTTCCGCCGCCATCACCCGCGAATGCGGGTGATCCAGTACGCCGCAGCGGTTATTTTCAACAACAGCTTCCGCGGCGTACTGGATCGCCCGGTCAAGCCGGGCGATGACAGCCGAGGGGTAGGCGCACAATATGGCAGAGCGTCACGGTAATCCCTCCGGCGAAGACTCCCTGATCGCGCGCTATTTCAAGCCGCTTGCGACCGATCCGGGCGCGTTCGGTCTCGATGACGACGCCGCCGCCCTGCAAGCGGCCGGCGAGGACATCGTGGTCACCACGGATGCCATCGTCGAGGGCGTGCATTTCCTCAGCGCTGATCCGCCGGGCACGCTGGCGCGCAAGGCGTTGCGCGTGAACCTCTCCGATATCGCGGCCAAGGGCGCCGCGCCGGCCGGCTTCGTGCTGACGCTGGCGCTGCGCGAGGTCGAGGAGACCTGGCTGAAGCCTTTCGCCGAAGCGCTCGGCGAGGACGTCGCTTACTACAGCTGCCCGCTGCTCGGCGGCGATACGGTCTCGACGCCGGGACCGCTGATGATCTCGATCACCGCGTTCGGCCGGGTGCCGCAGGGCAAAATGGTGCACCGCGCGGGCGCCAGGGCAGGTGACCTGGTGTTCGTCACCGGGACGATCGGCGATGCCGCGCTCGGCCTCGATGTGCTCCGGGGCGGCCCGACCGCGCTGGCCTTGGCGGACGATGCGGCGGCGCGGGACTTCCTGGCCAGCCGCTACCGCGTGCCGCAACCGCGCAATGCGCTGGCCCTTGCGGTGCGCGACCATGCCAGCGCCGCGATGGATGTCTCCGACGGATTGGCCGGCGATCTCACCAAGCTGTGCGCAGCCTCGGGGGTGTCGGCCGACATTGAATTGTCACGCATCCCGCACTCGCCCGCCGCGACCGGGTTGCTGTCGCGCGGCACGATCGGCGTCGAGGCATTGATTGCGGGCGGTGACGACTACGAGATCCTCTGTACGGTGGGCGAGGATCAGGCCGCTGATTTCGTGCAGGCGGCGCAGGCCGCGGGCGTGGCGGTTGCTACGATCGGGCGGATTGTTGCTGGACATGCCGGCCCCCGCTTCCTCGACGGGCAGGGCAGGGAACTGGTGCTGAAGCGGCTGTCCTACAGCCATTTCTAGAATTGCCCGCCGGAAGGCGCCGATTTTCCTTCTAAATTGCTGCCGATATCAGCGTTTTCGGCCACAGGTGGCGTTGCGCAGCGGTAACGATTTTGGCAAGGTCGCGCCCGATTTGAGGCAATCCGTTTTTGGGGAGGATTGACCTCGAAAAATAAGCGCCTGCCGCCCCCAGCGGCACAATGAAGGCGCGGGGGTTACATCAAGGATCTGAGGCAACATTCAATGACAGCATTATGGGTGATTGTGCTCTGCGGGGCGCTTTCAATCGTCTACGCGATCTGGGCGACGCAATCGGTTCTGAGCGCGGATGCGGGCAATGCGCGCATGCAGGAAATCGCAGGGGCCGTGGCCGAAGGCGCGCAGGCCTATCTGCGACGCCAATACACCACGATCGGCATCGTCGGTATCGTGATCTTCGTGCTGCTGGCCTACTTCCTGGGGATGCTGGTCGCGGTCGGGTTCGCGGTCGGTGCGATCCTGTCCGGCGCGGCCGGCTTCATCGGCATGAACGTCTCGGTGCGGGCCAACGTCCGCACCGCGCAGGCGGCGACCACCTCGCTCGCCGGCGGCCTCGAGTTGGCCTTCAAGGCGGGTGCGATCACCGGCATGCTGGTCGCCGGTCTGGCACTGCTCGGCGTCACCATCTACTTCATGGTTCTGGTCAAGTTCCTTGGTCTCGCGGCGGACAGCCGTACCGTGATCGACGCCATGGTGGCGCTCGGCTTCGGCGCCTCGCTGATCTCGATCTTCGCTCGTCTCGGCGGCGGTATCTTCACCAAGGGTGCTGACGTCGGCGGCGACCTCGTCGGCAAGGTCGAGGCCGGCATTCCCGAGGACGATCCGCGCAATCCGGCCACCATCGCCGACAACGTCGGCGACAATGTCGGTGACTGCGCCGGCATGGCCGCCGACCTGTTCGAGACCTATGCGGTGACCGCGGTCGCCACCATGG
This sequence comes from Bordetella parapertussis, assembly GCA_943372075.1. Taxonomy (GTDB): domain Bacteria; phylum Pseudomonadota; class Alphaproteobacteria; order Rhizobiales; family Xanthobacteraceae; genus Bradyrhizobium. The sequence continues at coordinate 28,652 of CALRXG020000006.1, forward strand.
TGCTCGCGGCGATCTTCTTCGCCAAGACGCCGATCCTGGAGAACATGATGATCCTGCCGCTCGCGATCGGCGGCATCTGCATCATCACCTCGATCATCGGCACCTTCTTCGTCAAGCTCGGCGCCAGCCAGTCGATCATGGGTGCCCTGTACAAGGGCCTGATCGCAACCGGCATCCTGTCGCTGGTCGGCGTTGCCCTCGCCATCAACTGGCTGGTCGGCTTCGGCAAGCTCGACGGCGTCGATTACACCGGCATGTCGCTGTTCTGGTGCGGCGTGGTCGGCCTCGCCGTGACCGGGTTGATCATCTGGATCACCGAATACTACACCGGCACCGACTACCGCCCGGTGAAGTCGATCGCGGCCGCGTCCGTCACCGGTCACGGCACTAACGTGATCCAGGGCCTCGCGGTCTCGATGGAGGCGACCGCGCTGCCCGCGATCGTGATCATCGCCGGCATCCTGGTCACCTACAGCCTGGCCGGCCTGTTCGGCATCGCGATCGCGACCGCCACCATGCTGGCGCTGGCCGGCATGATCGTCGCGCTCGACGCCTTCGGCCCGGTCACCGACAATGCCGGCGGCATCGCCGAGATGGCGGGGCTGCCCAAGGAGGTGCGTAAGTCGACCGACGCGCTCGACGCGGTCGGCAACACCACCAAGGCGGTGACCAAGGGCTATGCGATCGGCTCCGCCGGTCTCGGTGCGCTGGTGCTGTTTGCGGCCTATAATCAGGACCTCAAATTCTTCATCAACGACTCCAGCGCCCATACCTACTTCAAGGGTGTCAATCCCGACTTCTCGCTGAACAATCCTTACGTCGTGGTGGGCCTGCTGTTCGGCGGCCTGCTGCCGTATCTGTTCGGCGCGATGGGCATGACCGCGGTCGGCCGTGCCGCTGGTGCGATCGTCGAGGAAGTCCGCCGTCAGTTCCGCGAGAAGCCCGGCATCATGCAGGGCACCGACAAGCCCGACTACGGCAAGGCGGTCGACCTGCTGACGCGGGCGGCGATCAAGGAGATGATCATCCCGTCGCTGTTGCCGGTGCTGTCGCCGATCGTGGTCTACTTCCTGATCTACTTCATCGCGGGCGGCGGTGCGGCCGGCAAGTCCGCGGCGTTCTCCGCGGTTGGCGCCATGCTGCTCGGCGTGATCGTCACAGGTCTCTTTGTGGCGATCTCGATGACCTCGGGCGGCGGCGCATGGGACAACGCCAAGAAGTACATCGAGGACGGCCATTACGGCGGCAAGGGCTCCGACGCCCACAAGTCCGCGGTGACCGGCGACACCGTCGGCGATCCCTACAAGGACACGGCGGGCCCGGCGGTGAACCCGATGATCAAGATCACCAACATCGTGGCGTTGTTGCTGCTGGCGATCCTGGCGCACTAAGCGCGCGACACCAATGAATGCAGAACCCCGCGGTGCGAGCCGCGGGGTTTTTGTTTGGGAGGACAGCAAATGTCGCACCGTGATTGCGACCGGAGCGAAGCAACCCATCTCTCCACAGGCTGAGACATGGATTGCTTCGTCGCTGTCGCTCCTCGCAATGACGGTGGGCGCGCCGACGATATGCGACTAGAACCAGACGCCAACAACACGGAGACCAATCGATGTCGCTCTCATCCGCACGAAACTTCGCACTTCGCGCCGCCAAGTCGCAGGATCAGAAGGAGGCCATCGAGCTGCTCTCGCAGGCGATCATGGAGCTTGCGATGTCGATCGAAGCCACCGATGCCAAGGTCAAGAAGATCAACAAGTCCTCGTAGCGGTGACAGCGGCCGTCACTTGACCTCCATCTGGAGCCCTTCCTTCTCGATGATGACGGCGAACTTCTTCGTCTCGGCATCGACGAAATCGGAGAATTGCTGCGGCGTGCCGTAGTCGGCGCGCGCGCCCATGCCCGCGATGTTCTTCTTGACGTCGTCGCGCGCCAGCATCGCCTTGATCTGGCGGTTCAGCTCGTCGACGACGGGCGCCGGCGCGGTCTTGGGCAGGAACACGCCGAACCAGGACGCGACGTCGAATTTTGCCAGTTCCGGTGCGCCCTCGCGCATCGTTGGCAGGTTCGGCGCGGACTCGCTGCGCTCGGTCGTGGTGACGCACAGCCCGTTGAGCTTGCCGTCCAGCACCTGCGGCAGTGAGGGATAGAGATTGTCGAACAGGATCTGGATATCGCCGGCGAGCGCGGCCTGCAACGCGGGGCCGGCGCCGCGGAACGGGACGTGCGTCATCTTCAGCCCGGTCAGCTGCAGGAACCAGGCGCCGGTGAGGTGAGGGCTCTGTCCGGTGCCGGACGAGCCGTAAGTCAGCTTGTCCGGGTTCTGCTTGAGATAGGCGATCAATTCCGGGATCGACTTGATGCCGGTCGATGGATGCGCCGAGACGATGTTCGGGATCCGGATCATGTTGGAGACCGCCTGCAACTGGTCGGCCTTGTAGGTCAGGTGCGGAAGATGCTGAAGGCGATCGCGTTGGGGCCGGGATTGCCGATCAGGATGGTGTGGCCATCGCCCTTGCTGCGCGCGACCTCCGCGGTCCCGATGGTGCCGCCGGCGCCGGAGCGATTCTCCACCACCACCGACTGGCCCCAGAGCGGCTGCAGATGCGCCGCCAGCAGCCGCCCCATCACGTCGGTCGAGCCGCCGGCGGCGGCCGGTACGATGATTCGAACCGTCTCCGACGGCCGCCAGTCGCCGGCGCCGAGGCTGGCGCGCGGCAGGATCGACGCGGCCGACAATGCGGCAGCGCCTGACAACATCGTACGACGGGAAAATCTCCTGGCTCTCATGCGCTTGCCCCCTGCCCAGATTTCTTGTTTGCGCGAGCGTAGGGGAGCGCTTGCCCGTCGGGCAAGCGCGGCAACTTGGCGCAGGAGCTTGGGCCTTATCCGTTGAGCATGATCTCGCCGGAAAACCGCTTCGCACTTCTCCGGATCAGGCTCTAGTTGAAGCTCAGCAGTTTGAAGAGCGGTGTCAGGTAGGACATTTCCTGGCCCGACGTCGGCGTGGTGCGGCTGACGAAGTCGAAGATCTTGCCATCCTTCAGGCCGTAATTGGCGAGCCGGCGGACCTGGCGGTTCTTGTCGAAATAGACCGCGATCACGCGTTGGTCGACCACGCGCTGATTCATGAATGCGACCGGACGCGAGGTTCGCTGCGAGATGTAATAGAACACCTCGCCATCCAGCGTCGCGACCGTCGAGGGCGTGCCGAGCACGATCAGCACCTGATCCTGGCTCGCGCCGATCGGAATCTGCTCGAGCGCGCCATCGGGCAGGATGTAGCCCTTCTGGAATTGCTCGCCGGTGCAGCCGCCGAGCGCGGCGGTGCAAACCAGGCCAACGACCGCGAAGGCGCGGAAGCGCGAAAGGAAGGTGCGCGCGGAAGCCACGCGGGTCTGTCGTGGAAGAGTGTGGTTCATCGGCGGAACTGATCCGTCCCCTTGCATCGGCCGTGGCGTTGACGTACCGGGCAGTTCAATGGATTGCAATCATGCCGGGCTCCAACGGGCGAACCCTCAACAGGCGTCCCTTGGGGGGCCGGCAGCCGGAACCCGTCATGCTTTGGCCGTTCAATCACTTCAGAAGACCCCGGGTGCCCGCGCGGAGCACCATTGAGACCATCTATGGCATGATCGTGACGCAGGCGCGAGAACCGTTATTTTACCGTGACTTGGGCGTTCCTGACACAGTTAACGGCCGTTTTGACCTGCTTCTGATGCATCTGTGGCTGGTGCTGCGGCGCCTCAAATCGGTCGAAGCCGGCGCGGAGTTGTCACAAGCCCTGTTCGACCACTTCTGCATCGACATGGACGACAACCTGCGGGAAATGGGCGTCGGCGATCTGACGGTGCCGAAGCGGATGCAGGCGTTCGGGGAGGCCTTCTACGGCCGTACCGCGGCCTATGATCTGGCGCTGACCGACGGCGACGAGGCCTTGGCGCAGTCGTTCTGCAAGAACATCCTCAATGGTCAGAACCTCGACAAGGCCCGCGAGCTGGTCGCCTATGCCAGGCAGGCCATGGCGGAGCTGGCGCGCGCCGACCTCGCGGCGCTGACCAAGGGCGCCTGGCGCTTTCCGGTCCCCCAGGTTGCGGGGACGGCGGCATGAGCGGCGGTGGCACAGGACGGCCCGAAACGCCGCGCGACCGCGATCCCTGGCGCGTGCTGGTCAACGTCGCGCAAATCCCGGAGACCGGCCTGCATCGCGAGATCGTGGCCGATGAGACCGTGCGCAAGGCAATGGCCGAGGTCGCGGAGTTGCGCGAGGTGATCTCCGCGCGTGCGGAGTTCGACCTGCAGCCGAAGCGTGACGGTAGCTACCACGTCACCGGCCGGGTGCAGGCCAGGATCGGGCAAACCTGCGTGGTGACGCTCGATCCGATCGAGAATGAGCTCGTCGAGCCGATCGACGTGGTGTTCGCGCCGCCGGAGCAGATTCCCGAAATGGCCGACCTGGTCGACGACGCCGAGGACAGCGACGAGGAAACGCCCGATCCGCCGGAGCCGATCGTCGGCGGCTTCATCGACATCGGCCGCCTCGCGACTGATGCGCTGTTTCTCGGCATCGACCCGTATCCGCGCAAAGCTGATGCGGTATTTGAACAGCAGGTTGAAGCGCCTGATCCGGAAAATCATCCATTTGCCGCGCTGAAGGCGCTGCAGCCGAAGCCGGATGGCAAGAAGCCCAAGAGCTGATCGAGCGGAGGCAACGGTGGTCGCCGCGACATTTGCGGGGGATTGCTAGCCTGCAGGACTGCACGAGGGGCGTCCCCCGTTACTTCAAAAAAGCGTCACAATGCATTGAAATGCAATGTATTTCTGATATATCTGATGTGCCGTTTGGCGGTTCGGCGAATTCAGTTGCGACTTTGGTCATGTGTTGGTCAAGAGGTTGTGTCGGACCGAAGACGCGCTATTGTCGCGGCCCGGCCGGGACGCGAGTTGGTGTTTCGCCGCGCGCCGTCGACAGCGGTGACTTCAAGCTCGCTGCCTTGGTCTGAAGGCTGTGGGAGAGCAGGTTTCCGGGACGTTCATGCCTCAAAAGGTTCGAATCGCGCTTGACGCCATGGGGGGCGATGTCGGCGCTTCCGTCGTCATTCCCGGCGCCGCGATCTCGTTGAGTCGTCATCCCGGCAGCGAATTCCTGCTGGTCGGAGACCGCGCCCTGATCGAACCAGAACTCGCCAAGCATCCTGCGCTCAAGGCGGTGTCGAAGGTGATCCATACCGACATCGCCGTGAAGAATGACGAGAAGCCAAGCCAGGCGCTGCGGCGGACTCGCAGGGCGTCATCGATGTGGCTGGCGATCGATGCGGTGAAGCACGGCGAGGCCGACGTCGCGGTCTCCGCCGGCAATACCGGCGCGCTGATGGCGATGGGCGGGCTCAATCTGCGGACATTGCCGGGCGTGGACCGCCCGGCGCTCGCAGCGGTCTGGCCGACGCTGCGCGGCGATTCGGTGGTGCTCGATCTCGGAGCTTCGATCGGGGGCGACGCGCGCCATCTGGCGACGCTGGCAGTGATGGGCAGCGCCATGGCGAGCGTGCTGTTCAACCTCGAACGGCCGACCGTCGGCCTGCTCAATATCGGGTCCGAGGAGATCAAGGGCCATGGCGAGATCCGTGAGGCGGCCGAAATGCTGCGCGCGATGAACTCGAGCCAGTTCAACTATATCGGCTTCGTCGAGGGCGATGCGATCGGCAAGGGGCTCGCCGACGTGATCGTGTCGGAAGGTTTCAGCGGCAATATCGCGCTCAAGGCCGCCGAGGGAACCGCGCGCCAGATGTTCACGCTGTTGCGCGAGGCCATGTCGTCGAGCTGGCTGGCGCGGATCGGTTATCTGTTGGCCCGTGGCGCGTTCCAGAAGCTGCGCGACAAGCTCGATCCCAACAAGTCGAATGGTGGCCTGCTGCTCGGCCTCAACGGCGTGGTGGTCAAGAGCCATGGCGGCATCAACGCGGAAGGCTTTGCCTATGCGGTGGATGTTGGCTATGAGATGGCCCACTACGATCTCCTCACCAAGATCAATCAGATGCTTAATCGCGACGGCAGCGCCCTGATTCAGGCGCAGACCGCGCAGGAGGCTGTCTCGTGACTGCGATACGTTCGGTCGTGCTCGGCTGCGGCTCATATTTGCCGGAGCGGGTTTTGACCAATGCCGAACTGGCTCAGCGAATCGACACGTCTGACGACTGGATCGTGCAGCGCACCGGCATCAGCGAGCGTCACATCGCGGCCGATGACGAATTCACCTCGCATCTTGCGATCAAAGCGGCGCAGGCCGCGCTCGCCGATGCCGGGATCGACGCCCAGTCGATCGACCTGATCGTGCTGGCGACCTCGACGCCGGACAACACCTTTCCTGCCACCGCGGTCGCGGTCCAGCACGGGCTCGGCATCAACCATGGCGTCGCGTTTGATCTGCAGGCGGTGTGCTCCGGCTTTGTCTTCGCGCTGACGACCGCCGACAATTTCCTGCGCGCAGGCGCCCACAAGCGGGCGCTGGTGATCGGCGCCGAAACCTTCTCGCGCATCCTCGACTGGAACGACCGCGGCACCTGCGTCTTGTTCGGCGATGGCGCCGGCGCCGTCGTGCTGGAGGCGCAGCAGCATTCCGGCACCACCGACGACCCCGGCGTACTGACGACGCATCTGCGCTCCGATGGCCGCCACAAGTCGAAACTGTTCGTCGATGGCGGTCCCGGCTCGACCAAGACGGTCGGCTTTCTCCGGATGGAGGGCCGCGAGGTGTTCAAGCACGCGGTCGGCATGATCACCGACGTGATCGTCGATGCGTTCAACGCCACCGGCTTCACCGCCGAGGACATCAACTGGTTCATTCCGCACCAGGCCAACAAGCGAATCATCGATGCGTCGGCCCACAAGCTGCATATCGCGCCGCAAAAGGTGGTCCTGACGGTCGACAAGCACGGCAACACCTCGGCGGCCTCGATCCCGCTGGCGCTGTCGGTCGCGGTGAGGGACGGACGGGTCAAGAAGGGCGATCTGGTGCTGTTCGAGGCGATGGGCGGCGGCTTCACCTGGGGCTCGGCGCTCGTGCGCTGGTAGCGCGGCGGCAAACAGTATCGACAGGTTGCCGGTATCTTTCCTTCGCCGGGGTGCTGGTCGCTGTTGACCATTGCGCGCTAAGCTTTTAATTTCAGTCAAGAAATTGTTCGCCGAGAGTGCGGGGCAGGCGATGACCACGGGAACCGGAAAAACAGTTACGCGCGTCGATTTGTGTGAGGCGGTCTACCAAAAGGTCGGCCTGTCGCGCACGGAATCGTCGGCGTTTGTCGAGTTGGTGCTGAAGGAGATCACCGATTGCCTGGAAAAGGGCGAGACGGTGAAGCTGTCCTCGTTCGGCTCCTTCATGGTGCGCAAGAAGGGCCAGCGTATCGGGCGTAATCCGAAGACCGGCACCGAGGTGCCGATCTCGCCGCGGCGTGTGATGGTGTTCAAGCCGTCGGCGATCCTGAAGCAGCGGATCAATGGCCATGCCGTCACCAATGGCGACGGCAGCAAGGCCGATTAACAGGCTTTCAAGCCTAGAGGAGCGGGCATTTGGACAAGGCGCCGGATGCGTTCCGTACCATCAGCGAGGTCGCTGACGAACTCGATATCCCTCAGCATGTGCTGAGGTTCTGGGAAACCCGCTTCGCGCAGATCAAGCCGATGAAGCGCAGCGGCGGCCGCCGCTATTATCGCCCCGACGACGTCGACCTGCTCAAGGGCATCCGCCGGCTGCTGTACGGCGAGGGCTACACCATCCGCGGCGTGCAGCGGATCCTCAAAGAGCATGGCATCAAGTCGGTGCAGGGCATCGCCGACCAGACCGCCGCCGTTTCGTTCGGCGCGGTCGAGGAGGCGGTCGGCAACAGCATGGCCGAGCCCGACGACCTCGAGAGCAGCGACGGCCTCGATTTCGACGGCGAGGAGGGCGACGGCGACGAGAAGGGCATCGACTACCGATTCGTCGATCCCGACGAAGATCCGATCCTCTCGACCTACAAGGCGCACGCCCATCCGGGCAAGGCGACCGCGGCGGCGCCACCGGTACGCCCCGCGGTGCCATCAGCAGATCGTGAGCGGCTCGAGCGCGTGTTGCAGGAGTTGGTCGCCTGCCGGCAGATGATCGACGCGGCGATGAAGGACGGCTGATCCGGGAACCGGCCAGACAGACTTCCGCGCGCGCCAGCGCCGGGCAAAACTACCAAAGTGATTGAGGAAAAATGGTCGGAGCGAGAGGATTTGAACCTCCGACCCCTAGTCTCCCAGACTAGTGCGCTAACCGGGCTGCGCCACGCTCCGATGCCGTTCCATTAGCTGCGATCCTGCGTTCGCGCAAGGCAAAGCAGGCCTCAAACGCCGCAATCGGGTGCTTTGGCCGTGGGAACAATCCGGTTTGCCAGCCCGCCAAAACTGGATATCGTCAGGCTGCGATAACTGAGCCGACCGTAAGTCGCATAGTTCGGATCCTCGCCCTTTCCGTCAGTCGCCAAACAACGACATGTTTTGCACGAAGGGCGTAATCCATGCACAAGCTCATATTTCGTATCGCGATCGTTCCAGGTTTGATCATTCCGGGCCTGATCGCTCCCCTCGCAACATCGGCGCAGGCACAGACGGTTTCGACTTCCGTCTCGGTGACGGGGAACGTCAACAACCCGACTGTTCTGAATTCGTCCGGCCTGCAATCGCTGCCGCAGGCGACGCAGACCGACAGCTACACCGCCGCCGGAAACCCGGTCACCGACACCTTCACCGGCCCGACATTGTGGAATGTCCTGCAGAGCGCGGGCGGCATCAAGACCAATCCCGCCGTCAAGAACGACGTGCTGAACAACTACATCATCGCAACCGGCACCGACGGCTACAAGACCGTGATCTCGGCCGGCGAGATCGCACCGAATTTCGGCAACAAGGCGGATCTGGTCGCCATCCAGGATACTTCCGGCGGA
>CALRXG020000007.1:0-36240 GCA_943372075.1 Bordetella parapertussis
CGAGACCGACGCGTTCGCGCTGTCGCGCGATCAGCTCAATGCGATGGCCAGGAAGATCCCGGGCACGCGGGTGCTGGACGAGACCTTCAAGCAGACCGTGACCGCGGTCGCGGTGCCGCTCGGTCATCCGCTGGCCGCGGCCTTCGCCACCAAGTTCATGACGGAAGCGATTGCCGACGGCACGTTGCGCAAGGCCTATGACAACAATGGGCTGAAGGACACGCCGGTTCGCACCGAGGTGAAATAGGCCGGGCGCAGCGATGCGGCCTGCGGCCCGCTGACGGGGCGCGTGCTCCATGGGTGACATCTGTGCAGGCTGCATAAATCGGCGGCATTGCACCGACCGGTTCCCTTGGAGATTGTCTAAATAATTGTTTTTAAATGGTTTTTCAACTTCGTGCCGACGTCTCGGGTTGGCACATCCATTGCTTTTGATTGCACCAGTCAACGACGACTGCCGTTCTCCGGATTTTGCCGAGGCCAGTGCTGGCTGCGGCGAGGGGATCAAGGCGCCATGCCCGGGCGTCTCGAGCAATCGTTGATCTCCCCGGACGGATGAGCGTTTCAATCAACCCGCGTCGCTTCCGGCAGGCAACCGGCGCGGCCGAATTGTGCAAGGGGATTTTACGAATGGCCTATCTCGCACCGTCCGAATTCGTCACCAAGATGGTCGACGCCGGTGAATCCAAGATCTTCATGTCGACGCGCGACACCGTGATCCGCGCCTACATGGCCGGCGCGATCCTCGCGCTGGCGGCCTGGTTCGCCGTGACGATCAACGTGAACACCGGGCAGCCGATCATCGGCGCGCTGCTGTTCCCGGTCGGCTTCTGCATGCTCTATCTGCTGGGCTTCGACCTCTTGACCGGCGTGTTCGTGCTTTCGCCGCTGGCGCTGCTCGACAAGCGCCCGGGTGTCACGCTCGGCGGCGTCCTGCGCAACTGGGGCCTCGTCTTCATCGGTAATTTTGCCGGCGCGCTCACGGTGGCCTTCATGATGGCGTTCGTGACCACGTTCGGCTTCACGACGGAGCCCGACAAGGTCGGCATGACCATCGGCAACATCGGTGAGGGCCGCACGCTGGGCTATGCGGCGCATGGCGCGGCGGGCATGGCTACTTTGTTCATTCGCGGCATGCTCTGCAACTGGATGGTCTCGACCGGCGTCGTCGGCGCCATGATCTCCACGACGGTGCCCGGCAAGGTGATCGCGATGTGGATGCCGATCCTGGTGTTCTTCTACATGGTGTTCGAGCATTCGGTCGTGAACATGTTCCTGTTCCCGTCGGGACTGATGCTCCACGCCAAGTTCTCGATCATGGACTATTTCATCTGGAACGAGATCCCGACCGTGCTCGGCAATCTCGCCGGCGGTCTCGCCTTCACCGGGCTCACGCTCTACACGACGCATGTGAAGACCGCGCCGAAGCGCGAGCGCCTCGCCGCTTGATCCTGGCCGGCTTATGGGTCTCTCCTGTCAGGAGGGATCCATGGGGCCTGCATGAGGCGATGCCGCGCGCGCTGAACATATCGGTCGGGCAATTCTCTGATCAGGGCCGCAAGGACACCAATCAGGATTTCCACGGCGTGCTGATCCCCGACGAGCCGCTGCTCGGCCTGAAGGGGATCGCCGTGGTGCTCGCCGACGGCATCTCCTCGAGCAGCGTCAGCCGCGTGGCCGCGGAATCCGCGGTGAAGAGCTTCCTGACCGACTACTACTGCACCTCGGAATCCTGGTCGGTGAAGACTTCGGCGCAGCGGGTGCTGGAGGCGACCAATTCCTGGCTGCACGCGCAGACGCGGCGCAGCCAGAATCCCTACGACAAGGACAAGGGATATGTCTGCACGCTGAGCGCCCTGGTGATCCGGTCGACCACCGCGCATCTGTTCCATGTCGGCGACAGCAGGATCTACCGCGTCGCGGGCAACAGCCTCGAGCAACTCACCAACGACCACCGCGTCGTGGTCTCGTCGCAGCAGAGCTATCTCGGCCGGGCGCTCGGCGTGAACCCGCAGCTCGAGATCGATTACCAGAACCTTCCGCTCGAGCGCGGCGACACGTTCCTGCTGGTGACCGACGGCGTCTATGAGCACGTCGCGGCGCGGCAGCTGGCGCGGACGATCCGGGACGGCGCCGCCGACCTCGACGTCGCCGCGAAGTCGATCGTTGAACAGGCGTATGAAAACGGCAGCCCGGACAATCTCACCGCGCAGATCATCCGGATCGACGAACTGCCGGACGGCGACGCCAGCGAGGTGTTCGGCCAGCCCACCGGGCTGCCGCTGCCGCCGCTGCTCGAAGCCAGGATGCTGTTCGACGGCTACCGCATCGTGCGCGAGCTGCACGCGTCGCACCGCAGCCACATCTATCTTGCGGTCGACGAGGACAGCGGCACCACGGTCACGATCAAGATCCCCTCGATCGATCTGCGCGACGATGGCGCCTATCTGAAGCGCTTCATGATGGAGGAGTGGGTCGCCCGGCGGATCGACAGTCCGCATGTGCTGAAGCCGTTTCTGCCGCCGCGCAGGCGCAACTTCCTCTATGTCTCGATGGAGTACATCGACGGCCAGACCCTGACGCAGTGGATGATCGACAATCCTGCGCCGTCGCTGGAGACGGTGCGCGATATCACCGAGCAAATCGCGAAAGGGCTGCGCGCGTTCCACCGCAAGGAGATGCTGCACCAGGATGTCAGGCCCGACAACATCATGATCGACACCACCGGGACGGTGAAGATCATCGATTTCGGCTCGACGCGGATTTCGGGCGTCGCGCAGGCCGTGCCTGCCGACGTCGAGGAGATCCTGGGCACCCAGCAATACACCGCGCCGGAGTATTTCCTGGGCGAGGGCGGCACCGCGCGCTCCGACCTGTTCTCGCTCGGTGTCGTCACCTATCAGATGCTGACGGGCCGCTTGCCCTATGGCGCGCAGATCGCCCGCGCTCGCACCCGATCCGACTTCAACAGGCTGGTCTATCGTCCGGCCGCGCATGGCGGCCGCGAGATCCCGCGCTGGGTCGACGGTACGCTGGAGCGTGCCGTACACGTCAATCCGCTCAAGCGCTACGACAGCTTTTCCGAGTTCCTGTTCGACCTGCGCAATCCCAACGCAAGATATCTGGCGACATCATCGACCCCGCTGATCGAGCGCAACCCGGTGCTGTTCTGGAAGTCGACCACGCTGCTGCTGGCGCTCGTCGTGGTGCTGTTGCTGGCCTATGGCGCACATCATTGGCGGTAGCGTTGCCAAGCGGCGACTCCGTCCCCGTCATCCTTCGAGACGCGCTGCGCGCACCTCAGGATGACGGGGAAACAATTGGAAGGACGTACCTAATGCGTCGTCCCGGCGGAAATCGGATCCAGTCCGCTCTTCACCAGCGCCTCGCGGGCATCGGGTGAGGCGAGGAAGCTGATCAGCGCCTTGCCGGCATCGGGCTGCTTCGCGACGGTCGCGATCCCGGCGGAGAACACCGTGATCTTCTGCAATGGCTCCGGCAGCGGACCGACGATGTCGATGCCGCTGACCGGCTTCAGCTCGGAAATCTGCTGCAGGCCGATCTCGGCCTCGCCCTTGGCGACGATCTCGCCGACCGGGGTGGCCGGGATCATCCGCGCCTTGTCCTTCATCTGATCGGCGATCCCGAGCTTGCCGAACATCTCGGTCGAGACATAGACGCCGCTGGCGCTGTCGGAATAGGCGACCGATTTCGCCGCCAGCAGCGCCTGCTTGACGCTGTCCGCCGAACTGATGTCGGGCTTCGGCGCGCCTGATTTGACCGCGATCCCGATCGGCGACTTCACCAGGTCGACACGGCTGTCGGCCACCACCTTGCCCTGCTTGATCAGGTCGCCGAGCGCGTAGCCGACCATGATCAGCACGTCGGCGGGCTCGCCGCGCGCGAGCCGTACCGGAATGGCGTTGGTGGTCGTCCCCATCGACGGCCCGAAGGCGGTTACCACCTTGTGGCCGGTCTTGCGCTCGAACTCCGGCACCAGCGCCTTGTAGGCCGCGGTCAGCCCGCCCGAGATCATGACATGGACTTCGGCGGCGGATGCGGCTGACGTGACGGCGAGGGTGCCGATCAAGGCGAGCATGAGGGCGCGGAAGGCGGTCGCTGCGCGCATGGAGTTTCTCCCTAACCGATTCTTCGAGAATGGGGTCGTCGTGGCCGGGAGACTATAGCTCGGGAGAAGACGTGGCTAGTCGCCGCCCGTCATTGCGAGGAGCGAAGCGACGACGCAATCCATCCTTCCGGATACGTTGAGCAATGGATTGCTTCGCTACGCTCGAAATGACGGCGAAGCGAAAGGGAAATCCCCTCACGCATTCACATGCACGAAATCGCGCAGCAGCGGGTAGATCTCGTTGTTCCAGCGCTTGCCGGAGAACACGCCGTAGTGGCCGACGCCGGCCTGCATGTGATGCACCTTGCGATAGGTGCGAACGCCGGTGCAGAGGTCCTGGGCGGCGAGCGTCTGGCCGATCGAGCAGATGTCGTCCTTCTCGCCTTCCACCGTCATCAGGCCCATGCGCCGGATCGCCGCCGGGTTCACCGGGCGGCCGCGATGCATCAGCATGCCCTGCGGCAGCAGATGCTCCTGGAACACGTCGCGCACCGTCTCGATGTAGAACTCCGCCGGCAGATCCATCACGGCGAAATACTCGTCGTAGAAGGTCTTGATCACCTCGGCCTTGTCGGTCTCGCCCTTGGCGAGATGGTCGGCGAGGTCGATGTGCTGCTTGATGTGACGCTCCAGGTTCATCGATACGAAGGCCGTGAGCTGCACGAAGCCGGGATAGACCTGGCGCAACGCGCCCTTGCACTGCATCGGCACGTAGTTGATCAGATTGTCCTCGAACCATTTGATCGGCTTGCTCTTGGCGAACTGGTTCACCTTGGTCGGCAGGATCCGTGTGTCGATCGGGCCGGCCATCAGGGTCAGCGACGCCGGCCGCGCCGGATGATTGTCTTCCGACATGATGGCGGCGGCGGCGAGCGCCGAGACCGAGGGCTGGCAGATCGCCACCATATGCGCGCGCGGGCCGAGCTCGCCCAGGAAGTCGATCAGATGGTCGGTGTAGTCCTCGAGCCCGAAGCGGCCCTCGCTGCGCGGGATGTCGCGCGGATTGTGCCAGTCGGTGATGTAGACGTCGTGGTCCTGCAGCAGCGTCTTCACGGTGCCGCGCAGCAATGTTGCGAAATGTCCGGACATCGGCGCTACCAGCAGCAGCCGCGGCTGCTCCGGTCCGTCCATCTTCCTGAAATGCAGCAGCGAGCCGAACGGTGTCGCATAGGCGACCTCTTCGGTGACCTGCAATTCCCTGTTGCCGACGGTGACGCTGCCGATGCCGTAATCGGGTCGGGCGTAGGTCAAAGTGGACCGCGAGATCAGCTCGAGCGCGGCGGCGAGCCGGCCGAACGTCCGGTCGGACGCGCCCCGGGGCGCCAGGTTGAGATAACGCAATGCGGCCGCGGCGCCGGTCCGCCACGGCGCCGTGAGGTCCATATGGTTCTGATAGGCCTGATACAGCATCGACATCATACGCATCCACCCGGTGGCCCGGTCTGCCAAGCAATATCGAGGCCAGAGGTCGGCTCACTGCCCGGCAAATTGGCACGTGGCTTGCTGCGAAAATGACCGGCTCCGGGGTGCGCGGCGGTTGGACCGGCGTGCGGCGTCCGGCAGCAAGACGGTTTCGGGCGTGAGGGACTGACATGGCGAAAGCGACACTCACCATCAGCAGCAAGAACTATTCGTCCTGGTCGCTGCGCGGCTGGTTGCTGGCGAAATTCGCCGGGCTGGAGTTCGAGGAGGTGGTCACCGCGCCTGATGATCCCTCGGCGCGGGCCGAGCTGCTGCTGCTGTCGTCATCGATCCTGGTGCCTTGCCTGCGCCATGAGGGCGCGACGGTCTGGGATACGCTGGCGATCGGCGAGTATCTCAACGAGATCATGCCGCACGCCGGGCTGCTGCCGGAGGACCGGATCCAGCGCGCGCATTGCCGCTCGATCTCGGGCGAAATCCATTCCGGCTTCACCACGCTGCGGTCGTCGCTGCCGGTCAATCTGAAGGGGCATTTTCCCGGCTTCAAGATCTGGTCGCGGGCGCAGGCCGACATCGACCGCGTCTGCACCATCTGGCGCGATTGCCTGGCCAAGTCCGGCGGGCCGTTCCTGTTCGGCGAACGCCGCACCATGGCGGACGCGATGTATGCGCCGGTCGTGACCCGCTTCATGACCTATGACGTGAAGCTCGACCCCGGCCTCGCGGCCTATGCCAGGACCATCATGGCGATGCCCGAGATGCAGGAATGGATCGAGGCCGCGAAGGCCGAGCCTGCCGACGTCGAGGAGCTCGAGGTCGAATATTAGGCAGCGCTCGCCCGCAGCAGACCGCATCGGCGGCTCAAGCCGCGGGCAAGCAATGCTCAACGGACGTGCCGCCGGCGTCAGGCATCGGCGCCGCGCGACGATCGAGGGCAGCACCCGCCGAACGCAAATTCGTGCCTCGTGCCAGATGCTTCCGCGGCGATGGCCGCGAGCGGCGAGACCGATCGCCGCGGCGCGAGCGGGCTGGCAAGGATTTCGCATAGCAAGATTCGAGCTGTGACCGCGACGATGCGACGCTGCCGAAAATTTGGACGCCGAGCCGCGCCGCGATCTCGCGAACACGAGAACCGTGGAGGCTTGAAATGAACCAGCATGCCGTCGTCAGCAAATTCTCCCACGTCAAACCCGGTGACACCGAGTTCAAGGGCGGAGGTCTGCGCGACTTCTTCCTGTATCGCGATCTTGGCATTGCCGATGCCACCAGCGGGCAGGTGATCTGCCATCTGGTCAAGGCCAATCCCGATCTGCCGCCCGAGCACGGCACCGGCTGGCACAAGCATATGTGCGATTTTCAGATCGTGATCATGACCAAGGGCTGGGCGCGCTTCATGTATGAGGACAAGGAGACGCTGGTCGAGGCCGGCGACGTCATCCATCAACGTCCCGGCATCACCCACTATCTGTTCGATTACTCGAAGGACATGGAATATCTCGAGATCGTCAGCCCCGCCGATTTCAAGACCGTCGATGTGCCGCCGGCGACCGAGACGGTGCCGCCGGTCACCCCATGGGAATGATCGCCACTGAAAATCAGAGAGGGGTTCGCGATGTCGTCCGCGGAGGAATTAACCTTTGTGGTCGGCCGCTGGGTGCGGCCGATCGTCATGCTTCTGTATGTGGTGCGCTGCGCCGGGTTGGTGACCACATCTAGCCGTGAACAACGGAGTACAGAGCTCGATCAGTGATTCGGACGCGGTTCGTTCCATCCGCGTTCCAAATCTTAAGACGATCGGCGCGCGCGTCGCGTTTTGAAACAGCACACGCCGTGATCCCCGCGACAAACGCGACGTGCTCGCGCGAGGATCGTGAGTATTGACTGCGCCCGATCGGCTCAGGGGAGGCCCGCCTGCTTCTCGCGCGGCCTTCGCCAGGCGATGACGTTGGCTTCCAGCGCGCCACCGGTTGCGTCATTCCGCCACTGGCCGTCGACGAAGCGGCAGGCGAACGGCAGCTGATACGTTCCGCTGTGATCCTCACAAAGCACTTCCACGCGTAGTTCCGGCGAAGGCTCGCCATTGCCATCGAATTGCGCCAGACGTTTTTCGCGCGTAGCCATGCGATCTGTCTCCACTGCCCAAGGTCGAGCCAAAAGGGGTCGAACCAAACAAGTTCCGAAGGCCCCCGTCCCCACGAGTAGTCCCCGTAATGGATCAAGCACACCGCTCGAATGCGGTTTCAGTGTGGTATGTGTGCCTTGCTATCAGCGTCGCGCGCACAAACCTGTGAATGACGCACTTGATTGGGGATGCCGATGACCATTCGTTACGCACTTGTCCTGCTCACGCCGCTTGCGTTCGGCATTGTCGGAACCGCGCATGCGCAGGACGTTCCCGGCATCGAGATCTGCACCGTCGAGAAGACGATGGAGCGGCGCACGAGTTGTCTGCAGAGCAATGTCGATTTCTTGCACAAGACCATCACCAAGCTGACAACAGACCACCAGCAGAAGCTCGACGCTGCCAACCGGCAGATCGAGAGCTTGAAGACTTCAGTGGCGGGCTTGCAGAAGCTCGTCGCCGACTTGCAGGCGACGCAGGTCAAGCTGACCGAGGACCTGAAGAAGAAAGCCGACGCGCCGCCGGCAAAGGATGCCGCGCCTGCGGCGAAGGATGGGACGAAGTAGCGCACCGTCATTGCGAGGAGCGAAGCGACGAAGCAATCCATTCTACCGCAAGCGGTATCATGGATTGCTTCGCTTCGCTCGCAATGACGACGCGAAGGATTCGTTCTACGCCACCCGGTACGTCTCCATCACATCGCGATCCGGCTCGTAGCCGAGGCCGGGGCCTTGCGGCACCGCGACATGGCCATGGGCGTCGACAGCGATGCGATCGCCCCACAGGCAGGCAGGGCGCTTCATGAAGAACACCTCGATCAGCCCTTCGTCGCGGATCGCCATCAGATGCAGGGTGGCGAGGAAGCCCGGCCCGAAATACGGCGAGTGCGGAATCACCTTCACGCCGAATTCGTCGGCCAGCACGGCCACCCGCAGGAATTCGGTGACGCCGCCGACCTTGATCACCGAGGGCTGCGCGTGACTGACCGCACCGGCGGTCATCATCTGGCGGAATTGATGCACGGTGCAGGCGTTCTCGCCGGCCGCGATATCGAGCCGGCCTTCTCGTCGCACCTCCGCGAGTGTAGCGAAATCCTCCGGCGGCCAGACCGGCTCCTCCAGGAACATCGGCGCGGCCTGCTTGCAGTCGCGGGCGAACTGGATCGCCGCGGGTCCGTCCAGCGGGCAGTTCATGTCGACCATCAGCGGCACGTTGGGGCCGATCGCCTCACGCGCGGCTGATACCGCGGGCACGGTGGTCTCGTGCAGCTTGATCGCGGCATAGCCAAGCTTGATCGCCTTCTTGCATTCGGCGGCGATATGCGCGGAATTGCCGATCCGCATCAGGCTCGCATAGGCCGGGATCGTGCTGCGTCTGGCGCCGCCGATCAGTTGATGCAGCGGCTCGCCCTTCACCTTGCCGGCGAGATCCCACAGCGCGATGTCGAGCGCCGAGATCGCAAACATCGTGATGCCGTAGCGGCCGAACAGGTGCAGATTGCGCTGGATCTGCTCCATGACCGCGGGAATCCGGGCGGCGTCGGGCACTTCGAGGCCGCGTGCCTGCGGCGCGATCATCTCGGCGACCGCCATGCAACTGGTCTTCGGGCAGACATAGGCGAAGGCGTCGCCCCAGCCGGTCAGGCCGGCATCGGTCGACACCTCGACCAGCACCATGTCGAGCGCGGAGATCGCGGAAGCGCCCTGGCGGAAGCTCGCTGGTCCCGCGTCATAGGGAATGCGGATGTGGTGGGCGCGGACGTCGGTGATTTTCATTGTTGTTGTCCTTCCGGTCGCAGGATGAGCCTGGAGTCGTGCTGGCCGGACACTTCAGCCTGGGTCCGCCATCGCTTCCGTTCGGGCTGCTGCAAGGCATGCCGTTCCAAGCCTTGCTCGTGAGAAAGCTTGCGCGTGAATCGTGTCGAAGACGTGGATGCCCGGCGCGAGGCCGGGCATCATGAAGCCTCAAGTTGTGGAGGGGGCCCCTAGCTGTTCTTCTCGCCGCTCATGATCGGGCCGAACCGCTCCCAGCTCTCGCCCTTGAAGCGCATCATCTGCAACTGCTCGATCGGTGCATAGTCATCCGGCCCGGTCTTGATCTTGGTGCCGGGCAGATAGATGCCGATCTCGAAGTTGAGGCTGGCCGCCTGCTTCATCAGGTTCTCGCGGGTGAGGTTGTCGCCGCATTGCCGCAGCACCTGCTCCAGTCCCTTGGCTACGCCGTAACCGAACACGGTCGAGGCGTCGTTCTGGTCGCCCTCGGGATACCACTTGGTCATGAAGGCGCGCCACTCGTTCATAGCCGGATCGTTCTTCCAGTCGTGATCGGCCGGGTCCTTCAGATATTGGGTCGACAGGATGCCCTGGCTCGCCTCATAGCCCGCCGGCTTTATCACGCCGCCGATCGAGACCGAGACGTTGGTGAGGAATTGCACCGGATGCCAGTCCAACTCGGCGGCCTTCTTGATCGCCTGCGCCGCGAATTTCGGCGTTGCGATGTTGACGAAGATGTCGGGATTGGCGCCCTTGATCTGCACGATCTGCGAATCCACCGTCGGCGACGAGGTCTCGTAGGAGGATTCGACGATGATCAGTTTCTTGGCCTGATCGCCAAGCCCGTCATGCAGGCCGTTGAGATAGTCCTTGCCGAAATCGTCGTTCTGATAGAGCACGCCGATGGTCTTGCCGGGATAATTCTGCAGAATGTATTTGGCATAGATGCGCGCCTCGACCTGGTAGCTCGGCTGCCAACCCATGGTCCACGGGAAGTTCTTGGGGTCGTTCCATTTGGCGGCGCCGGTCGAGACGAACAGTTGCGGCACCTTCTTGGCGTTCATGTATTTCTGGATCGCGGTATTGCCCGGCGTGCCCAGCGGATTGAAAATCAGCAGCACCTCGTCGCTCTCGACCAGCTTGCGGGCCTGCTCGACCATCTTCGGCGGGCTGTAGGCGTCATCGTAGGAGATGAAGTTGACCTTGCGGCCGTTGATGCCGCCTTCGCTGTTGAGCTTGTTGAAATAAGCCGCTTCGGTCTTGCCGATGGTGGCATAGGCTGACGCCGGCCCCGAATAGGGCATGATGTTGCCGACCTTGATCTCGGTGTCGGTCGCGCCCGGGTCGTACTTCTTCTGTGCGTTGGCGGCGCTTGCGACCGCGATGGTCAAAAGCCCCGCGAGTGCCGCAGACTTGAGACAGTTGGCATAGCTAACCAGTCGGTGATGCATCATTGTCCTCCCTGACATGCTGGCCGGCGGCTCGTGCAGTCTTGATTTTCGGGCAGCTTGATGAGCCGTCGGATCGATGCGTCAGCGAGTATGCACGATTGCAACGGTGTTGCCAGCAACGCCTTTGGGATAAATTTCCGCGGAACGAAATCACGGTTTCGCCGCTGCGCAGCAAGGATTGTCAAACGCCGCGCGCGGTGACCGAGCATGATGCCCGAGTCTTGCAGGAAAGCCGTCGTGCATGAATCCAGCCCAGAAAGCGCTCTGGTACATCGAAGGCCATCTCGGCAGGTCGCTGACGCTCGACGACATCGCTGCCGTCGCCGGGGTCTCGCGCTTCCATCTGGTGCGGGCGTTCGCGGAGGCGACCGGGTTCTCGGTGATGCGCTATGTACGGGCGCGCCGGCTCAGCGAAGCCGCACGCGAGCTCGCGGCCGGTGCGCCCGATATCCTCACGCTGGCGCTGGACGCGGACTACGGCTCCCATGAAGCGTTCACCCGCGCGTTCCGTGACCATTTCGGCGTCACGCCGGAGACGGTGCGCGCGACGACCTGCCTGACCAAGCTCAAGCTGCAGGAGCCGATCTCCATGATCTCGACCGCCCTCGATCACATCGACCCGCCGCGGATGGCGACCGGCAAGGCTTTCCTCGTCGCCGGCATCGGCGAACGCTACAACCACGCCAGTGGCAGCACGGCCGGCATTCCGAACCAGTGGAGCGGCTTCCACCAGCAATGCGCGCACATTCCGCGCCAGGTCGGCAATGGCGCCTATGGCGTCTGCTGCAACGGCGACGACGCCGGCAATTTCGACTACATCGCGGGCGTCGAGGTCGCCGACTTCTCCGACCTGCCGCGCGAGTTCGCGCGGGTCCGGATCCCCGCGCAGAACTACGTGGTGTTCACCCACGCCGACCACATCTCGACCATCCGCCGCACCGTCAACACGATCTGGAATCGCTGGCTGCCGCAGTCCGGCATGAAGGTGGCCGACGCGCCGAACTTCGAGCGCTACGACGAGAGGTTCGATGCGTCGACCGGCAATGGCGGGTTGGAAATCTGGGTGCCGGTGAGGGAGTAGCGGAGAGGGCCCATAACCGCGCCGCAAATTCGATGTCGTCCCTGCGAAAGCAGGGACCCATACTCCGCAGCGAGACTTGTGGGTGGGACTCGTCGTTTCGACGTCGCTCCACCACCAGCATTAGTGGTTATGGGTCCCTGCTTTCGCAGGGACGACAGTTGTGGATGTGACGACCCTAGTGCGTGCGTGCGAGGCAGAACGCGACGACCTCTTCCAGCGCGGTCTTCATCGGCGAGGGCGGGAACAGCGCCAGCGCGTCGACGGCCATCGCGCCATAGTGATGGGCGCGGCTGATCGTGTCCTCGAGGGCGCGGTGCTTGGTCATCAGCCCGATCGCGTGGTCGAGGTCGTCCGATCCGATCTCGCCGCGCTCGAGCGCGCGGATCCAGAACTTGCGCTCGGTGTCGTTGCCGCGGCGGAAGGCGAGCACCACCGGAAGCGTGATCTTGCCCTCGCGGAAATCGTCGCCGACATTCTTGCCGAGTTTTGCGGATTTGCCGCCGTAGTCGAGCACGTCATCGACGAGCTGGAAGGCGATGCCGAGATTCATGCCGACCGAGCGGCAGGCGGTCTGCTCCGCCTTCGGCCGGTTGGCGATGACGGGGCCGACCTCGCAGGCGGCGGCGAACAGCTCGGCGGTCTTGCCGCGGATCACGGCGAGATATTCGTCCTCGGTGGTTGCGGTGTTCTTGGCGGCGGCAAGCTGCATCACCTCGCCCTCGGCGATGGTGGCGGCGGCGGCGGACAGGATGTCGAGCGCGCGCAGCGAGCCGACCTCGACCATCATCCGGAACGCCTGGCCGAGCAGGAAGTCGCCGACCAGCACACTGGCCTCGTTGCCCCACAGCATCCGCGCGGACAATTTGCCGCGGCGCAGCTCGCTCTCGTCGACCACGTCGTCATGCAGCAGGGTCGCGGTGTGCATGAACTCGACCGCGGCGGCGAGCTTGATGTGGCCGTCGCCGGAGTATTCCGAGAGCTGGGCCATCGCCAAGGTCAGCATCGGGCGAAGCCGCTTGCCCCCGGAGGAGATCAAATGATTGGCGACCTCGGGGATCATGGTGACTTCGGAGCCGGTCCGCGACAGGATCGTCGCGTTGACGCGCTCCATGTCGGCGGCGACCAGTCCCACCAGCCCGTCGATCGAAGCATTTGACGGGCTTTCGAAGGGTACAATAACCGCCACGCTGGTCTCCAATTTTGCCGAATACGCACTATGCTCAGCTATAACAATAGAAACTGCGCGGGGCAGCGGCAAGGCCACGAAGTTGTTGACATGTGACGCATTGGCCGCACAGCCGGGCCGACAGGAGAGCGTATTTTGCGGGAATTGGTACGGACCAATGACGTGGTGCTGGTCTCCGCCATCGGGGCGTTGCTCGACAGCGCTAACATCCATCATCTGGTGCTGGACCAGAACATGAGCATCATCGAGGGCTCGCTCGGCGTGTTGCCGCGGCGGATCCTGGTGCATGAGGACGACAACCTCGAGGCCCGCCAGCTTTTGACCGATGCCGGTCTGGGCCACGAATTGCGCGCCGATGATTAGAGCGATTTCAAGCGAAGTGGGCCCCGGTTCGCGTGAAGAGCGCGCGTCAAAGGAGGAGTCGCCGGCCATCGAGATCACCGAGGACGGATTTCTCGGTGGGCAACTGCGCCTGCGGCAGCCCCGTGGCGGCCACCGGGCCGGGCATGACGCGATCCTGCTGGCGGCCGCCACCCCGGCGCGATCGGGCGACCGCGTCGTCGATCTCGGCGCCGGCGTCGGCGCCGCCGGGCTTGCGGTGGCGCGGCGGGTGGGGGGCATCGATCTCGTCCTGGTTGAACTCGATCCCGCTTTGGCCGAGCTGGCGCGGAATAATGCCGGCGCCAATGCGATCAAGGCCGAGGTGACCGTGCTCGACGTCGAGGCCGGCGCCTCCGCCTTCGCTGATTCCGGTCTCGAGCCTGACAGTGCCGACGTCGTGCTGATGAATCCGCCGTTCAACGATCCGTCGCGGCACCGCGCCTCGCCGGACGAGGTGCGGGAGCGTGCCCATGTCGCGACCGCGACCACGCTGGCCGGCTGGGTTCACGTCGCGCGGCGGATTCTCAAATCCAACGGACAGCTTGCGATGATCTGGCGGGCCGATGGGATCGCCGAGGTGCTGGCCGCGCTGGACCGCGGCTTTGGCAGCCTCGAGATCCTGCCGGTTCACGGCGAGGCGGCCTCGCCGGCGATCCGAATCCTGGTGCGGGCCATCAAGGGGGGCCGGGCGCCGACGCGGCTGCATGCCGCGCTGTTGCTCAATGAAGGGTCAGGAGTGCCCAATAAATGGGTGCAGGAGATTTTGGCTGGAAAAGGAGAATTGCCGCTGGCGCGGCGATAGCGGGCAGCAGCGCCGCCCAGCCGCGGTTGGCACTTAGTTACTGCGAAGCCGTTTCCGACTGGCGCTCCGGCGCGGACGTGAAATGGATCGCCGTCAGGAGTGTTCCGATCAGCAAAATCAGCAGATAGATCTTCATGGTCCCTCTCCGCCGCGAATTGCAACCCCAATGACAAAATGCAAAACGCGTTCCACGGAATCCAATGACAGTGGCGTGATAAAGAGTGGTTAATTCGAGGTAACGGCATGAGTGAACAAAGAAGTGATCGCCAAGGCCTTTCCCAGGGGCGTTCGGGACTGCTCGAACGCGTGCAGGGAGTGCTTCCGGCGCGCTTCCGGCGCGGCACGGCCGTCGTGCCGGTGGTGCGGCTGTCAGGCGTGATCGGCGCGGTGACGCCGCTGCGGCCGGGGATGACGCTCTCGGGCGTCGCCAAGATGCTGGAGCGCGCCTTTGGCACGCGGAATGCCAAGGCGGTGGCGCTGGTGATCAATTCGCCGGGCGGCTCGCCGGTGCAATCCCGGCAGATCTATTTGCGCATCCGGCAATTGGCGGCCGAGAAGAAGCTGCCGGTGCTCGTGTTCGCGGAGGACGTCGCGGCTTCCGGCGGCTACATGATCGCCTGCGCCGGCGACGAGATCTATTGCGACCCGTCCTCGATCCTCGGCTCGATCGGCGTGGTCGGCGGCAGCTTCGGTTTCCAGGAGGCGATCAAGAAGATCGGGGTCGAGCGTCGGCTCTACACGGCCGGCAGCCACAAGGCGATGCTCGATCCGTTCCTGCCCGAAAACCCTGATGACGTCGCTCGCCTCAAGACGATCCAGCGCGAAATCCACGCCACCTTCATCAATCTGGTGAAGCAGAGCCGGGGCAGCCGGCTGAAGGCGGCCGACGACGTGCTGTTCACCGGCGAATACTGGGCGGGCGAGACCGCTATCGGCCTCGGGCTCGCCGATGGCATCGGCGATCTCCGCTCCACCTTGCGGGCCCGCTATGGCGAGAAGGTGCTGACGCCGGTGATCGCGCCCGCGACCGGCCTGCTGTCCGGCCTGCTCGGCCGCAAGGCCCCGGGGGCGGGACAGCTGGCGCTGGACGGGCTTGCCGGTCTGCCGGATGACCTGATCTCGGCGTTGGAAACACGGGCGATTTGGGCCCGATTCGGGCTCTGAACACGGGGATTTGAGCGCGCCATTTAGCCCCAAAAGTGCGATTGCGGCGCAGGCCGCGTTGCGCGAGAATAGGGGTATTGGGGGCCTGACAGACGTGAACGACAAGGATCGACCGATGCCGCCGCTGATTGCATTCGCAGGCGTCCTGGGTGGCCTGGCCGTGGTCCGCTGGGCATACAAGACGGCCGTCCGGATCAACCAGGAACTGGAAGAGGCGCGCTTGTCGCGCGTGGCCGAGACCGCGCATGCGAGCGAAATCAAGACCCTGCGCCGCGACCCCGTGACCGGGGCCTATCGCCCGGGCTAGTAGCTCAAATCCGCAAGATGGCGGTGCCGGATTTTCCGGCATCGCCTTGATTCCATTGGCTGCCGCCGATACGGTCCCGCGCGTTTTCACACCCCTTCGCGAGATCGATTCCAACGATGGACGCCCTGCCTGACCACATGCGCCCGGAACGTTCGTTCCAGGGCTTCATCCTGGCTCTCCAGCGGTTCTGGGCCGAGCAGGGTTGCGTCATCCTGCAGCCCTACGACATGGAAATGGGCGCCGGCACCTTCCATCCCGCGACCACGCTGCGCGCGCTGGGCCCGAAGCCCTGGAATGCGGCCTATGTGCAGCCCTCGCGGCGGCCCAAGGACGGCCGCTACGGTGAAAATCCCAACCGGCTGCAGCACTACTACCAGTTCCAGGTGATCATGAAGCCGTCGCCGCCGAACCTTCAGGAGCTCTACCTGAAGTCGCTGGCCGCGATCGGCATCGATTCGGCTGTTCACGACATCCGCTTCGTCGAGGACGACTGGGAGAGCCCGACCTTGGGCGCCTGGGGTCTCGGCTGGGAGTGCTGGTGCGACGGCATGGAAGTCAGCCAGTTCACCTACTTCCAGCAGGTCGCCGGCGTCGAATGCGCGCCGGTGGCGGGCGAGCTCACCTACGGGCTCGAGCGGCTCGCGATGTATGTGCAGGGCGTCGACCGCGTCTACGACCTCAACTTCAACGGCCGCGAAGGCGCCGAGAAGGTGACCTATGGCGACGTGTTCCTGCAGGCCGAGCAGGAATATTCCCGGCACAATTTCGAATATGCCGACACCGCGATGCTGTTCGAGCAGTTCAAGATGGCGGAAGAGGCCTGCCGCAAATATCTCGCCGCCGGCTGGCAAGAATCTAAGAGCCCGGGCGGCAATCAAAAGGAACATCTGATGGCCTTGCCGGCCTACGACCAGTGCATCAAGGCGAGCCATGTGTTCAATCTGCTCGACGCCCGCGGCGTCATCTCGGTGACCGAGCGGCAGAGCTACATCGGGCGCGTGCGCGACCTGGCGAAGGCTTGCGGCGAGGCGTGGATCCACACTGAAACGGGCAGGGCGGTCTGATGCCCGATCTTCTCCTCGAACTGTTCTCCGAAGAAATTCCCGCGCGCATGCAGGCCAAGGCGGCGGACGATCTGCGCCGCATGGTGACCGACAAGCTGGTCGCCGAAGGCCTCGTCTATGAAGGCGCGAAAGCGTTCGCGACCCCGCGCCGCCTTGCGCTGACCTTGCACGGCATCCCGGCGCGCCAGCCCGACCTGAAGTCCGAGCGTCGCGGCCCGAAGATCGGCGCCCCGGACGCGGCGGTGCAGGGCTTTCTCAAAGCCACCGGTCTTGCATCCCTGGACGAAGCCAAGATCCAGAAGGATGCGAAGGGCGACTTCTACATCGCGCTGATCGAGAAGCCCGGCCGCGCCGCGATCGACGTCATCGCCGAAATCCTCCCCGTCATCATCCGCACCTTCCCGTGGCCGAAATCGATGCGCTGGGGCGCGCGCTCGGCCAAATCAGGCTCGCTCACCTGGGTCCGGCCGCTGCACTCGATCATTGCGACCTTCGGTCTGGAGACCGAAGAGCCCGATGTCGTGAAATTCTCGGTCGACGGCATCGAGACCGGGCAGACCACGTATGGCCATCGCTTCATGGCGCCCGGCGCGATTTCGGTGCGCCGCTTCGAGGACTACGAGGCCAAGCTGAAGGCCGCGAAAGTCATCCTCGATCCGCAGGCGCGCAAGGACATCATCGTCGAGGATGCCAAGGAGCTGGCGTTCGCGCAGGGCCTCGAACTGGTCGAGGATCAGGTGCTGGTCGATGAGGTCTCCGGCCTCGTCGAATGGCCTGTCGTGATGATGGGATCGTTCGAGAAGGAATTCCTGTCGATCCCCGATGAAGTGATCCGCGCCACCATCCGCAACAACCAGAAGTGCTTCGTGGTCAGGGACCCCAAGACGGGGAAGCTGACCAACAAGTTCGTGCTGACCGCCAACATCGAGGCGCCCGACGGCGGCAAGACCATCGTCGCCGGCAATGAGCGTGTGATCCGCCCGCGACTGTCGGACGCGAAGTTCTTCTATGAGACCGACCTGAAGACCAGGCTCGAGGACCGGCTGCCGAAGTTCGAGCAGATCGTGTTCCACGAGAAGCTCGGCACGCAGGCGGAGCGCATCAAGCGGATCGAGCGGCTGGCCGCCGAGATCGCGCCGCTGGTCGGCGCCGATGTCGAGAAGACCAAGCGAGCCGCGCGTCTCGCCAAGGCGGATTTGCTGACCGAGGTGGTCGGCGAATTCCCCGAGCTGCAAGGCTTGATGGGCAAATACTATGCGCTGGCGCAGGGCGAAGACGCATCCGTTGCTGCGGCGAGCGAGGAGCACTGGAAGCCGCAGGGGCCCACTGATCGCGTGCCGACCGATCCGGTCAGTGTTGCCGTAGCCCTTGCGGACAAGATTGACACGCTGGTTGGGTTCTGGGCGATTGATGAAAAGCCGACGGGGTCAAAGGACCCGTACGCGCTTCGCCGTGCTGCGCTCGGCGTTATCAGACTGATTCTGCAAAACGATCTGCGCGTAAGTTTTGTACCCACAGTACAGTTCGCGCATCGAGCTGTTTCCACGGAATTGTTTCGATTTAGTTCAGCTAATTTCGGCGCGCATTTTGCAACGCTTGAAAGTCTGTTCAGCCCAAGCGCTGCTCAAGCAATCTATAATGCGTATGATTCTGGTTTCGAGAAGGCTGTTGAGACTTTTCATTCTCAAAAAGCCGATGCCGATGCCGTTGATCTGCTCGCCTTCTTCGCGGACCGCCTGAAGGTCCAGCTCCGCGAGCAGGGCGCGCGTCACGATCTCGTCGACGCGGTGTTCTCGCTCGGTGGCCAGGACGATCTGCTGCTCGTCGTTCGTCGTGTCGAGGCACTTGGAAAATTCCTCGACAGCGACGACGGCAAGAACCTGCTCGCCGGCACCAAGCGCGCCAGCAACATCCTCGCGATCGAGGAAAAGAAGGACAAGCGCACGTTCGACGGCGCGCCTGAGCCCGCGCTCTACAAGCTCGACGAAGAGAAGGCGCTGGCGAAAGCGATCGACCAGGTGAAAACCGAGGCCTCCGCGGCCGTCGCCAAGGAAGACTTCGCCGCCGCGATGAGCGCGATGGCCAAGCTGCGCCCCGCGGTCGATGCGTTCTTCGACAAGGTCAAGGTCAACGACGACGATCCCAAGGTGCGCGAGAACCGCCTCAAGCTGCTCAACGAGATCCGCGCCGCCACCCGCGCGGTTGCGGATTTTTCCCGGATCGAGGGCTGACCGATGGACCGCGCGACGCTCGCCGCCTATGACAAGGAGGCGACGGCGTTTGCGCAGGACTGGCACGACCAGCCGGCGCCGATCGATCTCCAGGAGATCGTCGGGCAGTTCTTCATCAAGGGTGGTGCGACCGCCGATGTCGGCTGCGGCAGCGGCCGCGAGGTCGCCTGGCTGAACGCCAACGGCTTTCCGGCCGAAGGATTTGATGCCTCCGAGGGCCTGCTCGCCGAGGCTCGTGTCCGCTATCCGAAGCTGCGCTTCACCCAGGCCGAACTGCCTGCGCTCTCCGGCATCGCCGCCAACAGCTTCGACAATGTGCTGTGCGAGACCGTGATCATGCATCTCGATCCCGCGCTGATCGCGCCGTCGGTGCGGCGCATGTTCGAACTCGTGCGACCCGGCGGGGTATTCTATCTGAGCTGGCGCGTCACCAGAGGCGACGATGCACGCGATGCGTATGGCCGGCTCTATGCCGCCTTCGATACGTCGCTGGTGCGGACCGAGCTGGCGGTGGCCGAACTGCTGCTCGACGCGGAAGTCGTCAGCGCATCCTCCGGCAAGGTCATCCACCGCATCGTTGCCCGGAAGCGCAGCTAGATACGTCCGGAAATATTTGTACATAATTTGCAATTTGTTAACCATGCCCTGCGAAGGTCCTGGCGGATCAACGATTTCTTAAGAAATCGCCCCTCGCGCCAATGCAGGGACCTCCCCGATGACCTCGATCGGCACCACCGCCAATCCCTACGCCCAATATGGCTCGGCCTATGCGCGGGCTGCCGCGACGCCCTCGCTGGCGGCGACCTTGTCGGGCGACGGCAGCGCCGGCGATCTTTCGGCGTCCGCGACCCCCAATGCTGCGACCAATCTGACGCTGTCGGATGCCGCCCGCGCGCAGCTCGCCAAGGCGCCGCTGCCGGATTTCGCGACCGTCACCAATGACGCGCGCACGACGCTCGACCGGCTCTACACGGTCGCCGGCGTGACGAAGCCGATCGTCGACGGCAAGACCACGATCGATCTCTCGACCATGGACCGCCGCTCGCTGTTTGCGATCTCGACCAACAATGGCGGCAAGTTCACGCCGGACGAGCAGGCGGTTGCCGCGACCGAGCTGAAGCAGCGCTTCGACAAGGCCTTGGCGCCGTCGCTCGCGACCACGCGGCTGACCGGCGACTACAGCGTCAGCTACAAGGCGGCGCTCGATTATCTCGATGGTGCCAGCGACGAGGAGAAGGCGACCGCGACCTGGGCCAGCCAGCGTGCCGCGGTGCTGAAGGGCTATCAGGCGACGCAGCAGGATCCGAACAAGGCGCCCAGCGGGATCACAGGCGATCCGATCGCCGCCGCACTGGCCGGGTCCACGTCGCCCACGACAGGCAATACGCGCGACTTCTCCAGCGTGGCGAGCGACGTGCGCGCCTTCCTCGATCGACAGAAGAGCGACGCGGCGAAGGACGGCAAGGAGCTGGTTTACGATTCGCGCCGCAAGACCGGACAACTCGCCGATTTGTCCTCGCTCGACAACCGCTCGCTGTCGGCGATCACGCTGAACCAGGACAAGAAGTTCTCGGGCGAGGAGATCTTCGCGGCCAAGCAGGAGCTCAACACGCGCACGCGTCTTGCCGTGCTCGACGCGCTGAAGCAGAGCCAGTCCGCCGGTGACCCGCGCCAGTTCTCGCTCGGCATCCTCAAGCAATATTCGTCGATGAGCGCGGAGGAGCGCCAGGCGACCAACTGGACCCAGGATTTCCAGGACGCCGCGATCAAGAGCTACAAATCGACCTCGACGCTGCTCTCGATCCTGAAATCGTAGGCAGGCGCCAAAGGAAGATGAGCTTGGATTGAACCGGTTCGATCAACGCACTTGCTTCACCTCTCCCCATCGGGGACAGGTCGATTTGCGCAGCAAATCGGGTGAGGGGCCGCAGCTCCAACGAGGGACCGCAACCCCTCACCCGGCGCTGCGCGCCGGCCTCTCCCAAGGGAGAGGTAAACCACGGCTGTCGACCTAGCCCAACTCGATCTCATCACGTTCCAGAGTTCATCAAGACACAACAGAAAAGCCCCGCCCGGAGGGGAGGCCGGGCGAGGCTTTCTGGTCCGGTCGATCTTCGCGCACATCCGCTTGCGCGGCGCCCGGACTGTTCGTTCAGGCTATCGCGCTGACGTCGATCTAGTCGACCACCTGAACGATCCGTCGGGAGCGCGGCTCGACCAGAACGGTCTCGCCATTCACGACGGTGTAACGATAGGGCGTCGCGCCGAAACGCTGCGGCACGTCGTAATAGGTCACGCCGGCGTCGGGCAGCACGGTGCCGACCACGACGCGATCCGGAACGCTGTAGTCCGGCACGCGCTCGCGCACGATATATTCGCGGAAGGCGGGACGCTGATCGACTGCAATCCCTCCATCCTCCTCGACTGCAACCGGAGGACCACCGCGGACGATGCCGACGGTCTGGGCCTGTGCGGCAACAGCCGGCACCGTGATCGCGGCAGCAACCGCTGCAACGGCAAGTAATCTGTTTCGCATGGCTCGCTCCATTGTTTCACGCAAGCGCTCCGGCTTTCGCCGATGCGCATGGCGAGCCAATGCATCCGATGTGATGACGTTCCGGAAAAACCGCCGCCACATACGCGGCAATTTGGAGCAATTTTCGTGAGATGCGGGAACTTGTTGCGGCGACAGACGTCTTGATGCGGGAACCTCCCCAGCGGATAAACTGCCGCTCGATTCGCTCTTCCAAAAACTGCCGGAGAAACTTCAATGGTCATCACCGCTGGGCATTTGCCGCACATTGTCGCTCTGATTGCAGGCGTCCTGATCCTGATCATGCCGCGGCTCCTCAACTACATCGTCGCGATCTACCTGATCTTCGTCGGGCTGGTGGGGATGGGCCTGCTGCGCTGGCTGCACCTCTAGCGGGAAAGCGGGGTTTCGCG
This sequence comes from Bordetella parapertussis, assembly GCA_943372075.1. Taxonomy (GTDB): domain Bacteria; phylum Pseudomonadota; class Alphaproteobacteria; order Rhizobiales; family Xanthobacteraceae; genus Bradyrhizobium. Next base: position 22,059 of record CALRXG020000007.1, read on the forward strand.
GCTTGCGCGGAACCCCTCAAAATGGTGTAAGGCGCGCATCTTCGACCCCTCCTTCCGGATTGTTGTCTGACATGGCCAAAGCCGTCGCGAAGTCCAAGAAAACTGCAGCGAAAACTGCCGGTAAAACAGCAGCGAAATCAAAGCCCTCCGCCGCCGCCCGCAAGGCCGCTCCGGTCCGCAAGGCGCTGAAGAAGAGCGCCCCGAAGGCGGCACCGAAGGCCGCAGCCAAACCGGCCGCTAAGCCGGCCGCCAAGGCACCGCCGAAGGCTGTTGCGAAGAAGGCGGCTCCGGTTGCGATCAAGGCCGGCAAGTGGGTCTATACCTTTGGCGACGGCAAGGCCGAGGGTCAGGCGACCCTGCGCGATCTGCTCGGCGGCAAGGGCGCCAATCTCGCTGAGATGGCCAATCTCGGCCTGCCGGTGCCTCCCGGCTTCACGATTCCGACCTCGGTCTGCACCTACTTCTACGACCACGACAAGACCTATCCGAAGGAATTGAAAGCGCAGGTCGAGAAGGCGCTCGACTATGTCGGCAAGCTGACCGGCAAGACCTTCGGCGATGCCAGGAACCCGCTGCTGGTCTCGGTGCGCTCGGGCGCGCGCGCCTCGATGCCGGGCATGATGGACACCGTGCTCAATCTCGGTCTCAACGACCGCACGGTCGAAGCGCTCGCCGAGCTCTCGGGCGACCGCCGCTTCGCCTATGACAGCTATCGCCGCTTCATCACGATGTATTCGGACGTGGTGCTCGGCTTCGAGCATCATCATTTCGAGGACATCCTCGACACCTTCAAGGACGGCCAGGGCTATTCGCTCGACACCGACCTCACCGGCGACGACTGGGTCGAGCTGGTCGGCAAGTACAAGGAAGCCGTCGCCAAGGAGACCGGCCACGACTTCCCGCAGGATCCGCACGATCAGCTGTGGGGCGCGATTGGAGCTGTGTTCTCATCCTGGATGAACGCGCGCGCGATGACCTACCGCAAGCTGCACGACATCCCGGAGTCATGGGGCACCGCCGTCAACGTGCAGGCGATGGTGTTCGGCAACATGGGCGAGACCTCGGCGACCGGCGTCGCGTTCACCCGCAACCCGTCGACCGGCGAGAGCAAGCTGTACGGTGAGTTCCTGATCAACGCACAAGGCGAGGACGTCGTCGCCGGCATCCGCACCCCGCAGGACATCACCGAGGAGGCCCGCCAGGAGAGCGGTTCCGACAAGCTGTCGATGGAAGCCGCGATGCCGGCCGCGTTCAAGGAGCTGACGCGGATCTACACGCTGCTCGAGAAGCACTACCGCGACATGCAGGACATGGAGTTCACGGTCGAGCAGGGCAAGCTTTGGATGCTGCAGACCCGCGGCGGCAAGCGCACCGCCAAGGCGGCGCTGCGCATCGCAGTCGAGCTCGCCAATGAGGGCCTGATCTCGCGCAAGGACGCGGTGACGCGGATCGATCCGGCCTCGCTGGACCAGCTGCTGCACCCGACCATCGATCCGGCCGCCAAGCGCGACGTGATCGCGACCGGCCTGCCGGCGTCGCCTGGTGCTGCCTCCGGCGAGATCGTGTTCTCGTCCGATGAAGCAGCCAAGTTGCAGGCCGATGGCCGCAAGGTGATTCTGGTCCGCATCGAGACCAGCCCGGAAGACATCCACGGCATGCATGCCGCCGAAGGCATCCTCACCACCAGGGGCGGCATGACGTCGCACGCGGCGGTGGTCGCGCGCGGCATGGGCAAGCCCTGCGTCTCCGGTTGCGGCACCATCCGCGTCGACTATGGCCGCGGCACCATGAGCGTGGGTCAGCGTACCTTCAAGACCGGTGACGTCATCACCATCGACGGCTCGGTCGGTCAGGTGCTGGCCGGCCGCATGCCGATGATCGAGCCGGAACTGTCCGGCGAGTTCGGCACGCTGATGGGCTGGGCCGACGAGGTCCGCAAGCTCGGCGTCCGCGTCAACGGCGACACGCCCGACGACGCGCGCACCGCGGTGAAGTTCGGCGCCGAAGGCATCGGCCTCTGCCGCACCGAGCACATGTTCTTCGAGGAGACCCGCATCCGCACCGTGCGCGAGATGATCCTCTCCGAGGACGAACAGTCGCGCCGCTCGGCGCTGTCGAAATTGCTGCCGATGCAGCGCGCCGACTTCGTCGAGCTGTTCGAGATCATGAAGGGCCTGCCGGTCACGATCCGTTTGCTCGATCCGCCGCTGCACGAGTTCCTGCCGCATACCCAGGCCGAGATCGAGGAAGTGGCGCGCGCCATGAACACCGATCCGCGCAAGCTCGCCGACCGCGCCCGCGAACTGTCCGAGTTCAACCCGATGCTCGGCTTCCGCGGCTGCCGTCTCGCGATCGCCTATCCGGAGATCGCCGAGATGCAGGCGCGCGCGATCTTCGAGGCCGCCGTCGAAGCCGGCAAGCGCACCGGCAAGCCGGTCGGCCTCGAGGTGATGGTGCCGCTGATCGCGACCAAGGCCGAGTTCGATCTGGTCAAGGCGCGGATCGATGCCACCGCCAACGCGGTGATGAAGGAAACCGGCGTCAAGCTGACCTATCAGGTCGGCACCATGATCGAGCTGCCGCGCGCCTGCCTGATGGCCGGCCAGGTGGCCGAGACCGCCGAGTTCTTCTCCTTCGGCACCAACGACCTGACGCAGACCACCTACGGCATCAGCCGCGACGACGCCGCGAGCTTCCTCGGCACCTATGTCGCCAAGGGCATCCTCGAGATCGATCCGTTCATCTCGGTCGATCGCGACGGCGTCGGCGAGTTGGTCCGGATCGGCGTCACGCGCGGCCGCAAGACCCGGCCGAACCTGAAGGTCGGCATCTGCGGCGAGCATGGTGGCGACCCCGCCTCGGTCGCGTTCTGCCACGAGGTCGGGCTCGACTACGTCTCGTGCTCGCCCTACCGCGTGCCGATCGCGCGCCTCGCCGCCGCGCAGGCCGCGCTCGGCAAGGAGATCGCCAGCCAGGCGTGAGCGCGTAGCTGAGGCCAAGACGACATGATGCCCGGGCTTGTCCCGGGCATTTTCGTTTCAGGGCGCCGCCAATTATTTCCCGTCATTGCGAGCGAAGCGAAGCAATCCATCGTGCCGCACATGCGGAGGCATGGATTGCTTCGTCGCTTCGCTCCTCGCAATGACGGTGGGGAGATGCACGCGTAACACTTCGTTCACCATCTCCGTTGACCCCGTGTTTACGACTTTCATGCGCCGCGCATTTACCAAGGCGCGCGATGCCAGGCGCGACGCCACTGCGATCGCTTGAGTGTAGCGCGCGGGCAACGCCGATTAACTCCGCGGCAACCTAAACAGATTAGCAACGGAGAAGGTCGAATTGCGCGGACGTTGCGCGTTCGATTGCACTCAGTAAGCGTTGCGTGAGCGTACGATGTTTGTGTCGCGTAACCAGCCGAAGGGCGCACGGTTTGCGCTCTTCGGTCTCGGTCTTTGCATCTTCTCCTTGATGCCGACCGAGCTCGGATACCAGGATATCGCGTCGCTATTGGCCCGGCAGCCCGGCGTCGCCGAGCGCTGGCAGAAGCGCGTGTTCGCGTCCGCCGTCGGCTCGATCCAGGTCGCGACCTACAGCTTTGGCCGTCCGATCGGCACCTCGGCGCCGCAAGACCCGCATCTGCTGCTCGCACGGCTGGACTCCAGCGCCGACATCACCGGCGCCGTCACCCGCAATCCGATCACCACGCCGCCGCCGCGCTACCAGGCATCCGATTTTCCCAAGGTCGACCGCACCAAGAAGGGCGATCGGCTCGTCGTCAGCCGGCCCGATCAGGTCGAGCCGTCGCTGCCCGCAAACAGCGCGCCCGCGAACGAGGATCCCGCGACGTCCAATTCGTCGGTCAAGGGCATGAAGACCGCGACCGCGGTGAGTGGCAGCGCACCTGCCGACAGCGCACCGCTCGATCCGGAATTGCAGGAGGCGCTGCGTGCGCCGCCACTGCAGCAATACGCGAAGCCGTCGCCGCAGCAATACGACGTCTCGATGTCGCTCGAGGCCAACCCGCTCGACGATCTGAAACCGGCTCCCACGAAGCCCGCCGCTGCGCCGACCGTCGATGCTACGCACGAGCGCGACCCGTTCGCGTTCCAGACCGCCAGCCTGTTCTTCGGTTCGTCGCTCGGCACGCCCGAGAATATCGAGCGCTGGCAGCCCGGCGAGGCACCGGTCGTGGTGACGCCGGCCGCTCAGCCCGATCCCGACATGAAGGTGATGGCATCACTGCCCGTCGATGCCGATGGACCCGTCAAGGCCGGCGAGATGGGCGAGAGCATCGCGCCGAAGGGCGAGGTCAATGCCGACGACCAGCACTCCAAGACGCCGGCGGAACGGCTCGGCCTGTTCGACACGAAGTCGCGCGCCAAGTCGGAGAAGTGCCTGGCGGAAGCGGTCTACTTCGAGGCGCGCGGCGAAGCGGTGCGCGGGCAGATCGCCGTCGCCCAGGTGGTGCTGAACCGCGCCTTCTCCGGCAAATATCCGGAGACGGTGTGCGGCGTGGTCTACCAGAACAAGAACCGCCATTACGCCTGTCAGTTCACCTTCGCCTGCGACAACATCCCTGACGTCGTCCGCGAGCCCGACATGTGGGACCGCGCCAAGAAGATCGCGAAGGCGATGCTCGACGGCAAATTGTGGTTGCCCGAGGTCGACCGCTCGACCCACTACCACGCCTATTGGGTGCGGCCGTCCTGGGTCAGCGAAATGAAGAAGATGTACAAGTTCGGCGTCCATACCTTCTATCGCCCGCGCGCCTGGGGCGACGGCAGCGACGCGCCGAGCTGGGGCAATCCGGCGGAGACCGCCAAGATCTCGGCGCAGCTCGCAGAAGCGGCCCAGAGCTCGGCCGAGATGGCCAGCGCCAAGCGATAGCGAGAGCCCAAGCCGGGGTCGCCATGCCCCGGAATACGCCCATCATCCTCTCGGATTCTGCAAGGCAGCCCTGCGGGCGAATATTTTTCTCCGGCGCCCCCTTGGGCTCTTCATGCATATGCATTAACTCCCCGTAACGTTCGGCGGGGCCGGTTCCCCGCGCGGCAAGGCGGGGGAAGACAAGATGGCCGTCACGACAGGGGATCTTCGACCGACATCGGGAACCTGGCGCACGCCGTTGGTCATCATCGTCTGCGGCTGCGCGATCGCGCTGCTGAGCTTCGGCCCGCGCTCCAGCCTCGGCTTCTTCGTGCAGCCGATGGGCCGCGAATTCGCCTGGGGCCGCGACGTGTTCGGCCTTGCCATCGCGCTGCAGAACCTGCTGTGGGGCCTCGGCCAGCCGATCGCAGGCGCCATTGCCGACCGCTTCGGGCTGCTGCGCGTCATGATCGTCGGCGCCTTGCTGTACGCCGCCGGCCTGCTGCTGATGCGTTACTCGACCAGCTCATTGTCGCTCGACATCAGCGCCGGCGTGCTGATCGGTTTCGGCCTGTCGGGCTCGTCGTTCAATCTCGTGCTGGCCGCGTTCAGCAAGCTGTTGCCGCCGGAAAAGCGCGGCATCGCGCTCGGCGCCGGCACCGCCGCGGGCTCGTTCGGCCAGTTCCTGTTTGCGCCGTTCGGCGTCGCCATGATCGACAATTTCGGCTGGCAGACCGCGCTCGTGGTGTTCAGTGCGCTGATGCTGCTGATCCTGCCGCTGTCGCTCGCGCTCGCGACGCCTCCGGCGGAAGCGAAGGATGCGGCGCCCGCAGATCAGCAGTCATTCAAGACGGCGTTGGCCGAAGCCTTCGGCCATCGCTCTTACGTGCTGCTGGTGATCGGGTTCTTCACCTGCGGCTTCCAGCTCGCCTTCATCACCATCCATTTGCCGGCCTACCTGGCCGATCGCGGCATTCCGGCGACGACTGGCGGTTGGGTCGTCGCGGCGATCGGCCTGTTCAACATCATCGGCTCGCTCAGCGTCGGCTGGCTGCAGAACTATTTCCCGAAGCGCTATCTGCTCTCGGTGATCTACTTCACGCGCGCGCTGGCGACGGTTGCCTTCATCTCGTTCCCGGTGACGCCGTTCTCGGCGATCGCGTTCGGCGCGGTGTCCGGGTTGCTGTGGCTGTCGAGCGTGCCTCCGACCTCGGCGCTGGTGGCGCTGATGTTCGGCACCCGCTGGTTCTCCACCCTGTATGGTTTCGCCTTCGTCAGCCACCAGGTCGGCGGCTTCCTCGGGGTCTGGCTCGGTGGCGTCGTATTCGAGCAGTATGGTTCCTACACCCCGATCTGGTGGCTGTCGGTGGTGTTCGGCGTGCTGTCGGCGCTGATCAACCTGCCGATCGTCGAAGCGCCGGTCGCCCGCCCGGTTGCGCAGCCCGCCTGATGAGATAAAAACGCCCCGAAACCAAGATTACGGGGAGTGCACATCGTGGCAACGTTCAAGGCAATCAGGATCGACAAGGCGGACAAAGGTACCACCGCCGCGCTCACCCGGTTCGACGAAGCCGAGTTGATGGACGGTGACGTCACCGTCCGCGTCGAATGGTCGACGCTGAACTACAAGGACGGCCTGGCGCTGACCGGCAAGGCGCCGGTGGTGCGCCGGTTTCCGATGATCGCCGGCATCGATTTCGCCGGCACCGTCGAGCACTCCAGCCATCCGGACTGGAAGGCGGGCGACAAGGTCGTCTGCAACGGCTGGGGCATGGGCGAGACCCATCTCGGCGCCTATGCCGAGAAGGCCCGCGTCAAGGGCGACTGGCTGGTGCGGCTGCCTGACGGGATTTCAGCGCGCGATGCGATGGCGGTCGGCACTGCCGGCTATACCGCGATGCTGTCGGTGCTGGCGCTGGAAAAGCACGGTCTGACCCCGAAGAGCGGCCCGATCGTGGTGACGGGCGCGGCCGGCGGCGTCGGCTCGGTCGCGATCGCCGTGCTGTCGAAGCTCGGCTACCACGTCATCGCCTCGACGGGGCGGATGTCGGAGGCCGACTACCTCAAGGGTCTCGGCGCCTCCGAGGTGATCGACCGTGCCGAACTGTCGGGTGCTCCGAAGGCGCTTGCAAAGGAGCGCTGGGCCGGCGGCGTCGACAGCGTTGGCTCGACCACGCTCGCCAATCTGCTTTCGATGACCAAATACGGCGGCGCCATCGCGGCCTGCGGTCTGGCGGCCGGTATGGATCTGCCGTCGTCGGTCGCGCCCTTCATTTTGCGCGGTGTGTGCCTTCTCGGTATCGATTCCGTGATGTGCCCGATCGAATTGCGCAGGACCGCCTGGAAGCGCCTCGCCAGCGATCTGGACAAGGCAAAACTGGCTGATATCACTCATGAAATCGCCTTGGACGAAGTCATGCCCTATGGCGCGAAAATCCTCGGCGGCCAGGTCCGCGGTCGCATCGTGGTAAAAATAGTCTGAGGACGTTCAGACTTTACCAACCAAGCTGCTCCAATGTTGCCACTGTTGGTATGGTAAGCAGCGGGTAAAGAGACTTGCAGCGTGATCCCGGGGGGCCGGGTTTTCTCGCGCAGACGTGGAGAAGCGTCGGTGCGGGGGTCATGCTCAACAAGGAGCGGGTGCCCGCGCTCGTAAGTGGAGTAGCTCATGCTTGCGCGTTTGGTGTTGGGGGCCGTCACGGCCGGAGCAATGGTGGTGCCGGCATTCGCAGGCATGATGAACGCCGATGAAGCCCGCAAGTTCGTTGCCGGCAAGGTATTCGCCTTCACCTGTTTCGATGGCACCCGTGGTGCCGGCCGGATCCTCGATGATCTCGGTGCGGCAGGTTCGATCCAGTTCTCCGGCTCCGGCCCGATCCGCCACGTGCGTCTGCCCGGAAATACGCTGCAAATCCGCGGCGCCAGCGTTTGCGCCTCGCTGAAGGGCATTCCGTTCGAGCCCTGCTTCAATCTCGACAAACAGGACGATCGCTCGTTCCGGGGCTCGGTCTCCGGCATGGGCTTCGCCTATTGCGATTTCCGTCACCAGGGCGGCCAGCAGATGCTGATGGCGCGCGCGGTGGCCCGTCCACGTTCGCTCCACCCGCGCACCCGATCCGCAGATGCCTCGCAGACCGAAGTGTCGCGGGTTGAGACACCGCAGGTCGGAAGCGCCAAGCTCGAACCGGTCAAGGCCGAGCCCGCCAAGGTCGAGAGCCCCCCGGAATTGCGCCGCTCGACCGACTAGCGCCCAATCGTTCCGATCGAACGAGGTTCTAGATTCTTGTTTTGACGCGTTTTCTTCACGCGAACCGGTATCCATCCCGCATCAAGTGCCGGACAGGCTTCGCTCGAGAACGCTCCGACCTCTCATCTGCGCGCCAGCGGGAATAGACGCCAAGCCGTAGTCATACGGATGGCGGTCGCCACGCCTTGATAGCTACTCAATACCTAGCGTTCACCGCCGCGAGGGCGGAATGGTGGGGACACCGATTTGAGTAGTGATATGGCGCAATATTTTTTCCGGATCAGTGACGGCGATTACGCCGGCGCATCCGATCACGCGACAGAGTTTGAGAGCCGCGACGTGGCCTGGGCCGAGATGACCAAGGTCTGCGGCAATTTCCTCGGCAGCATTTCGCGCAACATGAAGCAGAACAGCGAGTGGCACATGGAGCTGCTCGACGAGGGCAGAAAGCCGGTGTTCCGGATTCGCCTGGTCGCCGAATCCGTCGACTGAGGCTCTCGCCGTTCAGGACTACAAGCTTCACACCTCGGACTGCGGAAGCGGCGGAGCGGCGCGCCTGCGGAACAGGATCCGCTGATACAGCCAGCCGATCGCCACCAGCACGATGCCAAGGCACATGAACGACAGCGCCCGGTAGACACCGGTAAGCGTCGACATGTCGACAAGGAATGCCTTCAGGATCGTCAGCCCGATGACCGCAGCGGATGCGAGCCGCGCGCGCTGCGAGTTGACCACGATACCGATGCCGAGCAGCGCGACGCCGAACGTCAGCCAGGCGATCGAATAGGTGTACTGCTCGGCGCCGGTGGTCCCGCCCTGCGTCAGCACCGGGCCGTGATAGAGCCTGCGAATCTCGAAGGTGACATAGGCCAGCGCAAGCACGAGCGCGCCGGCTGCGATGGTGTTGGCGTAACTTGCCGCACGGCGGCCTGCCACCGCGTAGGACAGCAGCAGCGAAAGTACGGCCGGCAGCGCATAGCCGAGCAGCAACAGATTGATGAAGCTGCCGCCGACGTCCTGCGACCACAGCATCGGGTTTTCCAGGCCGAGCAGCCCGAACAGGCTGGCCAGCCCGGCGAACGCGGTCAGCAGCACCGCGCCGACATTGTGGACGATGCTGCCGCTGCGCAGGCGCAGCCGCTCCAGCCCGATCGCCATCGCGAGCGTCGCGCCGACCTGCAATGCGACCTCGGTCAACCCGGCGCTGTCGCGATAGACATCGCCGCCATTGACCGCGTGGCGGATCTCCATGAAGGCGAGCAGCACCGTGAACAGGATCGCGGCCGACTCGACCATGCGCAGCGGCACGTCGTCGGCGTTGCGGCGCAGGAAATGGCTGCCGGCCCAGAATGACAGCGCCGGGACGCCATAGCCCCACAGCAGCCAGTTGAAGATCGGCGTGGTGCCGACCGCATCACCCGCGATCCGCGGCTCGTAGCCGATGCGCAGCACCACGATGGCGGCGAGGATTGCGGCAAGCCAGCGCAGGAACGGGATCGGCCGCTGCACCGACAGCCACGCCGTGCCCATCGACACCAGCGCCAGCGCGATGGTGAGCCAGCCCTTGTCCAGCGCGAAGGTCAACGCAAGCGCCAGCGAAGCGAGGGCGCCGGTCGCCGACAGCGCGATCGAGGGCGACAGCTCCGGCCGTTCGCCACGGCGGGTCAGCGCTTCGGTCGCGGCGGCGTAGGCTAAGGCGAGCAGCACGGCGAGGATTGCGAACGGAATCGAGCGGTCGAGATGCGCGATCCGTGCATAGAGCGCGACCAGCAACGCGACCGGCGTGAACACGGCCGCCGCGGCCCAAGTCACCGTGATCTTCGTGGTGGCAAAACGCAGCTGCGCGAGGAAGCCGGCGATGCCGAAGGCGGCCGCGAACAGCGCCGCGGTGACGAGATGCAGCGAGACCGAGCCGTCGGTCGCCGACGGGCCTATGCCCGGGATCGCGCCGCCGGGCAGCACCAGCATGTCAACATTGCGGCGGACCGCCCATTCGCCGAACACGATGAAGACGAACACCGCCGCCGCGCCGATCGCGCCGGTGGCAGCCGGCGCGCGCCAGGCGACGACAAGGCTGCCGGCTGTGAGCAGCGCGAAGCCGATCATCGCGGTGTCGGCATGCGCGCTGTTGAGCACGATCAGCATCGCGCCGAACAGATAGGCCGCGAGCGAGCCCGATGAGATCGGCTCGATCTCCTCGCCGTCGGCGTCGGGGCCGAACATGAAGCCGCAGACCACCAGCAGCGCCGCCAGCACGAAGCCTGCGATGACGTGGAAGACGTGCGGCGCGATCAGCTCCGGCCCGCATTGCAGGCACGGGAAGGTCCACAGCAGCGCGAAGACGATCGTGGTCGCCGCAAGCCAGCGCCACAGCCGGATGCGGGCAAGGCCGAACGCCGCCGCCGTGACGATCGCGAGATAGACATAGAGCGACCAGTAATCGGGCTTGTCGGATGAGACCAGCAGCGGCGTGACGAAGGCGCCGACGATGCCGAGCCCCGCCAGCGCTGGCCCGTGCAACAGCGCGGCCGCGAGCGTGCCGAGCGCGACCATGCCGAGCAGGATGAAGGCGGTTGCCGGCGCGAGGAAGTCATACAGCGCGTAGGCCGCGTAGACGGTGGCGAACGCCACGGCGGTGCCGGCCGCGGTGAGGATCGCCGGAATGTTCGCAATCGGCAGTGCTGCGATGTTGGAGATGCTCTCCTTGCGCCGCGTCCATTCACCGGCGCCGAGCAGCGCCAGCGCGAACAACCCGCCGAGCATGGTGCGCACGCCGGGGCCGAGCAGGCCGGCCTCGATCGAATAGCGCACCATGAAGAAGCCGCCGAGTGCGAGCGTCAGGCCGCCGATCCACACCACCCAGCGGGTGCCGAGCGTCTCCTCGAAGCCGGGCGCCGGCTGCGGCAAAGGCGCCGGTTGCGGCAGCGGCGGTGGGGCAGGGCTTGGAGTTTCCGTGGTCGGCTCGATCCGCGCGTCCGGCTCGCTTGCAGCCGCCTCGGGCAGCGGCGGCGGCGCGCTCGGAGGGGTGGGCGGAAGTGTCTGCTCGAACTGCTGAAGCGGCGTCAGCGGCGGCGGCACGGCCGTCCGCGCCGCGGCCACCCCCGCGGTCTCGATCGCATCCAGCCGCCGTTGCAGCGATGCGATCTGGCCCAGCGCCTTGCGCGCGAAGATGATCGCGACGATGGCGATGACGAGCGTCAGGAAATCGAACGGCGAATCGAACATTGGGCCTCCGGCGGGACGCGCCGGACCTTCGGCCAGCCGGCCGCCCGTCGCAACCCAGTAGTGCAGTTGAGGGGACTGGAAGTTCAAGCCACCGGGCGTGGCATGTTCGTGTTAGTCCAGATCGATGCGGAAAGGCCGGCCTTCGACGCTCATGCTGCCGGGCCCCATCGCATCGAGAGCGCGCAGCATCCGGCCCTCGCGTCCCAGCGCCTTGTCGGCGAGGCTGACGATCAGCCGGTTGGGCGCCGCGATCGGTGAGGCATCGCGGATCAGCCGGGCGATGGACATTTCGTCGCGGTGCGGATTGAGCGCGCAGACGGTGGCAAACGCGCTTGCGGTCGAGCGGCTGATGCCGGCGTAGCAATGAACCACCAGCGGCGCGCGGCGATCCCAGCTGCGTACGAAGGTCAGCACGCGCTCGATATGCGTCTCGTTCGGCGCAACGAAGCCGTCCATCTGCTCGGTGATGTCGTCCATCGACACTTTCAGATGGTTGGCCGGCAGCACCGAGGCTGGCCGCTGCACCTGGTCGACATTGGCCATCACGGTCAGCACATGGCTGGCGCCGGTGGCACGAACCGTGTCGGGAAGCGCGGCAAGCGAGCAGACGTGAAGCATGATGGTCCTTGGGCGTCGGGTACGCCCGATTATAACGGCTGCGTCCGGGCGGGCAAAGGCGCCCAGCGCGGTGCCGTTATTCGTTTTGCGGCGCAACCGGGCGGTACGTTTCGCCGTGCCGGACCTACGATGCGTGCACTGTCGCGAAGCGTTCGAGGAACTGCTTCTCGGCCCGCGCCGCGGTCCACGGCGTCAGATAATCGCGCTCGGTCGCCTCGGGCAATTCCGGATCGCGGCCGAACAGCCGCTTGGCCTCGGCTTGCGAGAATCCCGCCAGATGCGTCGCCTCGAGATAGGCTGCGCCACGATCGGCGGCCTTGATCTGCTGGGTGATCTCGTCGGCCAGCACGGCGGGCAGGCCGAAGCGGATATGGATCGCCGACAGCAGCCGCTTCTCCACGGCCTTGTATTCGCCCGCGAGCACCGCCTTGAACGGCGAGATCATGTCGCCGATGACGTATTCCGGCGCGTCATGAAGCAATGCTGCGAGACGGTGGCTGACATCGACGCGCGGCGTCTGCTGGCGCATCACGGCTTCGACGAGCAGCGTGTGCTGGGCTACCGAGAAGATGTGCGCGCCTGAGGTCTGCCCGTTCCAGCGTGCGACGCGCGCCAGGCCATGGGCGATGTCGACGATCTCGATGTCGAGCGGTGACGGGTCGAGCAGGTCCAGCCGGCGTCCCGACAACATCCGCTGCCAGGCGCGGGTGGTCTCCGTCGATCTGCGCGCCGTCATTTCTTCTTGAGCCGCGGCGTGCGGAGCTTGCCGCTGCAGGTCTGGTGGCAGAAACAGGTGACGAGGTGGTCGTTGACCATGCCGGTCGCCTGCATGAAGGCGTAGACGATGGTGGGGCCGACGAATTTGAAGCCGCGCGCGCCGAGCTCCTTGGAGACCTTGATCGAGACCGGCGTCGAGGCCGGCACGCTCGCGGTGGTCTTGAACTGGTTGACCTTCGGCTTGCCGTCGACGAAATCCCACAGGAATTTCGAAAAGCCGGGGCCCTTCTCCATGATTTCCAGGTAGCCCTTCGCGCTCAAGATCGCGCCTTCGATCTTGGCGCGGTTGCGCACGATGCCGGCGTCGTTCATCAGCGCGTGCACCTTCTTGTCGGTGTAGCGCGCGATCTTCTCGGGCTGGAAATCGTCGAAGGCTTTGCGGAAATTGTCGCGCTTGCGCAGGATCGTGATCCAGGACAGGCCGGCCTGAAAGCCGTCGAGGATCAGCTTCTCGTAGAGCGCGCGGTCGTCATATTCCGGCACGCCCCATTCATTGTCGTGATAGGCGACATAGAACGCGTCCTCGCCCGGCCACGGGCAGCGCGTCTTGCCGTCCGGATGCAGTCTTGCGGTACGGCTCATGCGACGGTCTGTTTGGGTGTGATGCGGACGGCATCGGGATCGGCGAGCCGAAGCGGTAGGCCGCCCGCGGTCAGTGCCAGGCCGGCGTCGAGCGCGTCGGTGACGCGATCGACGCGCACCAGTGCGAGACCCTTCTCGGCCGCAGTCGAGCCCATGGTGCCAACCTGCTTGTCGCCGGCCAGGATCGTGGCGCCGGCTTCGGGGGCGGGGCCGTCGAGGATGATCTTCACGGTGCGGGTGCGCGCCGTGCCGCGGTGCTGCATGCGCGACACCACCTCCTGACCGACATAGCAGCCCTTGTCGAAATCGACGCCGTTGAGGCGATCCATGTTGGTCTCGTGCGGGAAGGCATCGCCATACATGAAGTCGAGCCCGCCGCGCGGCACGCCGGTCGCGATCCGATGCGCCTCATAGGCACTGCTGTCGACGAGATCGGCGCCGATCAGCTCAGCGAGCTTCTGCTTCAAGTCTTCCGGGATCAGGATGCGCCAGCCCAGTGCGGCGTTGCGCGGATCGGCGAACGCGAGATCGGGTGTCGCCGCCGGTTCGCCATCCCAGGCAGCCAGCACGCCGAGGCTGTCGGAGAGGTTCTCGACCATGACCTTGGCGCGCAACTTGTAGAAGCCGAGCTTGTCGGCGAGCCCCTTGGCGAGCGGGCGCGGCGCGTCGATCAGGAAGCCGCCGCCATGGCCGGCGGGCACCTCGGTGATCAGGAAATCGACGATGATCTTGCCCTGCGGCGTCAGCAGCGCGCCGAACCGGGCCTGCCCCGGTTTGAGCTGGTCGACATCGGTCGTGATGAGCCCGTTGAGGAAGTTGCGGGCGTCCTCGCCAGAGACCTTGATCACGCCCCGATCTGGAAGAAAC